>DATKMS010000269.1:0-14760 GCA_035541735.1 Candidatus Margulisiibacteriota bacterium | reverse complement strand
TGCACGCCATGCATCCCGGCTGGGCGGACACGCCCTCCGTCCGCAGCTCGATCCCACGATTTTGGCGCCTGATGCGCAAGCGCTTGCGTACCCCGGAACAAGGTGCCGACACGCTGGTGTGGCTGGCGGCAGCGCCGCCGGCGGCGCTGCCGGTGGCGCTGCCATCGGGGCAGTTCTGGTTCGATCGGGCGCCGCAGCCGACCCATCTCCTGCCGTTCACTACCGAACGGCCGCGCGATCGCGCCCGGCTGTGGCGAACGTGTAAGCGCCTCGCCGGCCTCGCGCAGTCAGCCCACGATTTGAGGCGCGCACAGGCATGAGCCAGCCCGGGCACGCCTCAAATCATTTCGCGGTTACGGTGAGCAAGGGCGGAGTCAGGCGGAGGTGTATCGCCATGAACGTAGCTAAACGGTTGGCGGATGTTTCAGCGCTTGACCCGGACGGACGGTCCGTGCGCTTGGGTGACCTGTGGCGCGAGCAAACGGTCGTCCTCGCCTTCATCCGCCACTTTGGCTGAATCTTCTGCCGCCAGCAGGTCGCGCAGTTGCGTGACGCGCTTTCAGAGATCCGCGGGCGTGGGGCCGAGCTGATCATCGTCGGCAACGGCCGGCCGGAGCACGCGATCGACTTCCGTGACAGCGAGCATGTGGAGTCGCCGCTCTACGTCGACCCTGAGCTGCGCGCCTATGCCGCCGCGGGTCTCAGGCGCGGATTGCGCAGTTCACTTAGCCCCGGCGTCATCCTCCGCGGTGTCCGCGCCTTGGTCGAAGGCAAGCGCCAAGGGGCAACGATGGGCGACCCGTGGCAGCAGGGTGGTGTTTTCATCATCCGCCCGGGCAACAAAGTGGAGTTCGCGTACATCAGCGAAGAAGCGGGTGAGCACCCGTCGTCTGAGGCAATCATCTCCGCTCTGGACAAGGTCGGGCAGAAGGAACGCGGTGCGCGGCGCCGCGCCTTGAAGCCATGACTGCTTCCCCTGCAAAACCGCTGATCTTGTTGACCGGTGCCTCCGGCTATGTGGGCGGGCGGCTCTTGAAGGCGTTGCAGGCCGCCGGCTATCCGGTGCGCTGTCTGGGGCGGCGACCGGAGTTTCTGGCGCCACGGGTCAGCTCAGAGACCGAGCTTGTCAAAGGAGACTGCCTCGACGCCGCCTCGTTACCGGCGGCGTGCGCCGGCGTGCACACGGCCTACTATCTCGTGCACTCGATGGGCTCGACCGGTGACTTCACCGAGCAGGACCGCACGGCGGCGGCCAACTTCGGCGCGGCAGCGCACGCCGCCGGTGTGCAGCGCATCATTTATCTGGGCGGGCTCGGCAATGCGGCTGGGCGGCTGTCGACGCACCTGCGCAGCCGCCACGAAACCGGCGAGGCGCTGCGGGCGAGCGGCGTGCCGGTGATCGAGTTGCGTGCCTCGATCATCTTGGGATCGGGCAGCTTGTCCTTCGAGCTCATTCGGGCGTTGGTCGAGCGCTTGCCGGTGATGCTCTGCCCGCGCTGGGTGCGCACGCCTGCGCAGCCGATCGCGATCGAGGACGTGCTGGCCTACTTGCTGGCGGCCATCGAGTTGCCGCGCGGACAAGACGGCATCTTCGAGATCGGCGGCGCCGATCGCGTGTCGTATGCGGGCATCATGAACGAGTACGCACGGCAACGCGGGCTGCGGCGGTTGATGATTCCCGTGCCGCTCCTGACCCCGCGGCTATCAAGCTTGTGGCTGGGCCTCACGACGCCGGTGTACGCTCGCGTCGGACGCAAGCTGATCGAAAGTGTCGAGAACGAAACCACGGTGCAAGACGATCGCGCCTTGCGGGTCTTCCCGATCCGGCCGATGGGGCTGCGACCGGCAATCCAGCGGGCGATGCTCAACGAAGATCAGGAGTATGGCGCCACCCGGTGGTCGGACGCCATCTCTTCGGCCGGGCTGCCGCCGTCGTGGGGCGGCATGCGCTTCGGTACGCGCCTGGTCGATTCGCGCGCCGTTCACGTGCCGGTGCCCGCCGCGGTGGCGTTCGCGGCCATTCGTCGCATTGGTGGCTCGACTGGCTGGTACTACGGTAACTGCTTGTGGCGGGTGCGCGGATTCATTGACCTGTTGTTCGGTGGGGTAGGTCTGCGCCGCGGTAGACGCCATCCAGAGGAGCTTGCGGTGGGCGACACCGTCGATTTCTGGCGCGTCGAGGCCTACGAGCCGGACCGCCGGCTGCGTCTGGTCGCGGAGATGAAGCTTCCCGGCCGTGCCTGGTTGGAGTTCGAGGTCGAGCCGGATGCCGACGGCACGACGATTCGCCAAACCGCCGTCTTCGACCCCATCGGTTTGCTCGGCCTCCTATACTGGTACGCGGTCTATCCGCTGCACGCCCGAGTGTTTGCTGGAATGCTGCGTGGGGCGGCAGCACGTGCGACGAAATTCCACGGTGAGCAAGCTGCTGTTTTGTTGTGACGGTCGAACGACTACGATCCGGCGGGCAGGGGTGACGACGTCGTCCGGAGCGCTCGCAGTGATGAGCCGACCGCGGAAATTGTCTTGACGGATCTGGGTGGCGACAGTCCAGGCTGGGGAGCAGCAGCGCATAGCAGGCCAGGACATACCGCCGCCACTCGATGATGTCGGTGTCGCGCGCGGCGCGCCAGTGGCACGGTCAATTAACCCAACGCCCTGTCTTGCCGGAGTCGCAAGGGCTCGCCGCGCGATTCTTTGACGACCCGTTCGAGCGCCGCATCAGAGACTTGCGTCAGGTGTGCGGCGGCGTCCTTCAGCAGCGGGTGCTCGACCGCGCGCGAGAGTACTTCGTTCTTCGTTGGGCCCTGTTTACTCCCGAGAAATGGCTTGAAGAGGAGGTACAGCACGTCGCGCACGGGCATGTGACGCATGAAGCGGCGCAGCAGCCGCAGCGTCTGGATCGGATAGTGCGTCAGCTTGTAACGGAACAGCCGCCGGAACCCCGCGGTACGCTCGGCATTGATCACCGCACCCGGCAAGCAGGTGGGATCGATCTCGGAGCACTTGAAGTATTTGTACCAATCGTCGGCATCGTTGACCAAGCTGCGCTTGAGGTACTCCTGCCAGAGCGGCGTACCGCGGTACACACACAGTCGATTGAAGGCGAACGTATCGAGGCGCAACTTGGCGGCGAAGTCGAAGGTCGCACGCAGGTCCTCGACGGTTTCGTCGGGCGTGCCTACGACAAAGAACCCGTGCACGATCTCGATGCCTGCCTGCTTGGCGTTGGTCACTGCGCTCTCGATGTCGGCCAGGGTCTGCTCCTTCTTCAAGCGATCGAGCACCGGCTGGCTGCCGCTCTCGACGCCGAACATGAGCGTGCGGCAGTGGGCTTTGGCCATGCTCGGGAAGAGATGCTGGGCAGTAGAATCGACGCGGCCCTCGCAGCCCCATTGGATTGTGACGCCGGCATCGTTGATGCCCTTGCAGATCGCCTCGATGCGCTTCGGTTGCAGGAGAAAGTGGTCGTCCACGAAGTAGACAGCTCCGTAGCCCAGTCGCTGGAGCTCCGCGAACTCGTCGACGACGTGTTGCGGGCTGCGCGAACGCCACTTGCCTTCATTGAAGATCGGGATATCGCAGAACACGCACGGCCAGGGGCAACCGCGCGAGGTTTGCATCGTTGTGAAGCGCTCCATCGAAAGAACCGCGGGCACGTCGAGCGGCATCGACTCGATGAAGTCGAGCGGCAGGCTCTCGCGGTCGGGGTACGGCCACTGATCGAGGTCGCGATCCAGCATCCGGTTGGGGTTGTGAACCAGCTTGCCGTCCTTGGCCCACGTCACGCCCGCGACACTCTCCGGGGCGTCCAACCGTTCAATCAGGTCAAGGAGAAGTTGCTCACCGTCGCCGCGGCACACAAAGTCGACCTCGGGGCACTGCAGCTTGACGAGCTGTGCGTTGAGCGTGGCGAACACCCCACCGAACGCGAGCCGCACCGCGGCGTCGGCCGCGCGGATCTGCCGCGCGAGGAGCTTCGCATATGGATAGCTCGTGGTGCTCAAGAAGCTCAATCCGACGAGCGCCGGGCGGTGTCGCCGGATTGCTTCGATGATGACCTCGTTGGGGGTGTCAGGGTTGGCCTGATCGAACATGACGCACTCATGGCCGGCACGTTTGAGTACCGCCGACAACGACATGATGCCGATGGGCGGGAACCCCATGACGCGCACGTTGCCATTCGCGGCACGGGTGGCAGCCGGCAGCGCATAAAACTGCGGGTCGCGGATGTGAATCAAGAATATACGCACGCAGGCCTCCTCCCACGACCCGGGAATCATGCCGGATCTGCAGCCTCGTCACTCATATGCGAACAGGGCGAGCCGCCCACCGCGGTCACGAGTCTGCGGGAGTTTGTATAGCTACGGAACCTACACCGCCGGTAGCTCGTAGAACTACGCGCGTAGTTCTACGTGGGGTGTCGAACCGTGGCGCAAGATCGGTTCGCTCGAGCTGGCGGGTGAAAGACGAGGAGACGGTCAACGTTCCAGTCTGGGCTGGTGCGGCTCGACATCCTCCGCCTGCTCTTCCGATCAGCCTCCAGGGTCACGTGAGCGTCAGAGTATGCACGTGGAACTACGCGCGTAGTTCTCCGGGCTTTCGGTGCTTGCCACGCCATTGGTACAAGGGAGATCTGAAAGGCGCCGCCGGGGCCCCCGCTCGTAGCGAGATCAGCCTGGCGCTCAGACAGGGAAATGGCTCGATGAAGTCGAAGGCTCGATCATCGGCGACAAGTAGGTCGTCCGCTCTCCGCACATTGTGGCTGGCAGCGGTGATGGAAGCGCGCCGCGCGTGCGCCAACGCGGCATGAACGCAACCCCGAGCTTTGCCGATCCGCCTCCTGCGGCCGCAAGCACCGCGAGAAGGCTGACCTTCAGTCGCGAGAATGACTTTCAAGTCGAGCTGCGCCGACGGGTCGATGAGTTTTTCCGCAGCACCGCGCGGCGCCGGCGCGACTGTCCCCAAATGTACGTGAAGACCGCGATCCTCCTGGTCTGCTTCACCGTCTCGTATGTGCTGTTGGTGTGCGTCGCCCACACGTGGTGGCAGGCCCTCCCGCTGGCGATTCTGCTCGGCTTGGCGACGGCGACTATTGGTTTCAATGTTCAGCACGACGGCGGGCATCACGCCTATTCGAACTCGGCGTGGGTCAACAACACGATGGCGATGACGCTGGATGTGATCGGAGGCAGCTCCTACCACTGGCGCTGGAAGCACGGCATCGTCCATCATACCTATGTCAACATCACTGGCCATGACGACGACATCGACCTCGGCGGGCTGGGTCGACTGTCCCCGCATCAGCGCCGGTTGATGTTTCACCGGTGGCAACACTGGTACCTCTGGCCGCTCTACGGGTTGATGGTCGTCAAGTGGCACTTTGTCGGTGATTTCCGTGACGTCATCACCGGACGGATCGGCGCGCATCATTTTCCGCGCCCGAAGGGGCAGGATTTGGTGATCTTTGTTGCCGGTAAGGTGATCTTCCTTGCCTTGGCACTTGGGATTCCTTTGCTCTTCCACCCTCTATCGGTCGTACTGTTGTACTACGGCGTGGTGGCGCTCGTGCTGGGTCTGGTGCTGAGCGTCGTGTTTCAACTTGCACACTGCGTGGAGCAGGCGGAGTTTCCGTTGCCCCGGAAGGACACCGGGTGCATCGACAACGCCTGGGCCATCCATCAGGTGGAGACTAGCGTCGACTTCGCACGGCACAGCCGGGTGGCGGCGTGGCTCCTGGGCGGGTTGAACTTTCAGATCGAGCACCATCTGTTCCCGCGCATCTGCCACGTCAATTACCCGGCGATTTCGAAGCTGGTGGAGGAGACGTGTCGGAAGTACGGCGTGAAATACAGTGAGCACGAGTCCGTATGGGCAGGTGTGGTATCGCATTTCCGTTGGTTGCAACGGATGGGCATGCCCAGCACGACGCAATAGTCATCGGACAGAGCCGCCGCCTGACGGCGTTACGTCTCGCAGGCAAATCGCACGGCGCCCTGTGCAGGATTCGGTGCGGTGAGCACTTCCTCTTACGCGCGGGGACCCGGTTCGCGTCCGCTCAGCACGGTGCGGACCAGCTGCGCGGCCGAGGAGACGTTCACCTTCAAGAACACCATGCGGCGGTGTCCTTCCACGGTGCGGACGCTGACATGCAACGCCGCCGCAATCTCCCGGGACGGTTTGCCCGCGATCAGCAACTCCATTACTTCGTGCTGGCGCGGCGTGAGCTGCGCGAGTCGCTCGCTGACGGCGGCGCAGTCGGTCGTCGCCGCGCGTGCCTGGCGATCGAAGTCGATCGCGGCACCGATCCGCTCCAGTAACACGGTGGGCGGCGCCGGCTTTTGCAGGAAGTCGAATGCCCCAGCCTGCAGCGCCCGCACGGAGGTCTGCACATCCCCATGGCCGGTCAGCACGATGATGGGGAGTATCGCCTTGCGGCGGCGGAGTTCGTCCTGCAGGTCGAGGCCAGTGCCGTGCCGTAAGCGGACATCCAGCACCAGGCAGCCCGGGCGCTCGGGATTGTAGGCGGCGAGGAACCCTTCGCCCGAGGCGTACGTCTCGACCGCGAGCCCCGCCGACTCCAGCAGCGCGCGCAACGACTTGCGCACCCCGGCGTTGTCGTCCACCACAAAGGCAGTCGCCGCAACAGCGCACGGTGGGCGGCCGCCAGGCTCAGCCTTGGCGCACTCTCTAGGGCCTGCGGCCGCCGTCATTTCTAATGCCCGACCCCTCCTTCGACGGGGCTCAGGACAGGGTTGGTCGCTGCGGGCTTCCCAGTCCGACACGCCGCTAGCACGGAAAGACGGCGCGGCCAGAGTTCGCTCCTGCACACCGCATCTTCAATTGGGCCGGCGATGGGCCACGCCTTCGCCGCTCCGACCGCGCACCGTGGGCCGAAGCGATTCACTGCTGCCCGTTGACGCGCGTGCCGTTCTTGACCGACTTGCCCCCCCTTGAACGGTCTCATTCCGATCCTCCCTCAGTTGGGGGGTGCCCCGGCGGCACCGGAAAGGGTCCGGAAGCGCCGCCGGGGCTGTGTGTGTAGAGCGATGCGGTCATTCGACGCGCAGCCCTACACGTCTGTTCTGGGCTCGGCCGCCCGCGGCGTCGTGGGGACGCCACCGGGTGTGATTCGCCGAACCGCGATGTTCTGTGCGGGCATGTGCGACGCCTCGTTCGTTGCTACGGCACGACGCGCAGACGCTGCCGTACGGCGTTCGAGTCCAGATCGAGAGCCCCACAAATGCATTCGAAAGAGTAGGGCCAACCTGTCTCGTCGGCGAGGACCCACTGCTTCGCCTCCTGAAAGAGCCGTCGGCCGTGAGTGTCCGTGGCGCAGCGATACTTCTCAATGCAATCGAGCGCGTCGTGGAGGACGGCAATCATGAGTCGGTGCTCGGGTGCCTGCTGGCGCCGCGAGCCGAAGTGTTGCAACGGCAGCACGATGTCGAGCTGCATCATACCAATGGGTACTCCTGCCAGCCGAAAATTCGTTTCCCTCGTCATGTCCCCTCTTACTGGGAGGACGGCATCGCCGTAAGCTCGCAATACTACGCGCGTGGTCCTACGCGCGTAGTTGTACGTCCTCAGTCAGGATGCCGCCGCACCCAGTTGTCGCTTGGCGCGCGTGTCTTGGTCCCTCCGCATGGTGGCCCGGACTTTCGAGGCGCTGCCTTCGGGCATTGGGATGAGAGTGGGGCGCAGGCCGCGACGCAGTGACGGATCGGCCTCGCCGGCGAGTGTTGCGGGCTTGCCTGACGCGATGTCCGCGAGAGCGTCCTCTTGCAGAATGACGTAGCGGCGACTTTCCTGCGCGAGGATCCTGCACCGTGTGAGTTCCTTGAGATGCTTACTCACCATCGGCCGCGAGGCGCCGATCAACTCCGCAAAGTCCTCGTGTGACAGTCGCAGCGTGATGAGCTTCCCGCGGGCGTGGGGAATGCCAAAGGTCTTGGTGATTTCCCCGATCGCCTGGGCGAGGCGACGGCGCACGTCCTGGGTCATGAAGGTGAGCAGGCGGTCGCAGAGCGTCATCCACTTTGAATCCACACTTTGGACGACGCGCACGAGGTCCGCAGCTGGGAGTGCGTGGAGCCGGCGGACGACTCGGGCCCGTGTGATCACCGCGACCTTGCAGCGCGAAAGGGCCTGCACCGTGAATAGCTGCTCCTCGCGCATCTGGTTGGCATCGGTCGCGTGGAAGTCCGTGTTGCCAAAGAATTGACCACTTCGGATGATCGAAACCAACAAGCGCGCGCCGTCGACAGTCCCGAAGTATGACCGGACTTCGCCGCTGAGCAACGCGTACAGCAGATCGGTTGACTCGCCCGCATGGAAGATCGTCGCATCTTTCTCGTAGGAGACGACGTGGGCGTATTGCCCCATCTCACTAGCAATGTCGCTGGGCCATCCGAGGTCCGTCAGAAGGGTTGTACAGAGTGCCGTGTGTGAACTTTCCAATGCGTTCTCCTTGGCCTGGGGCCTACCCAGGACTGCGCAGGCATCGCCGCATAGCGGCAGGGTTTGAGGAGTTGGGGCTTAGGGAAGCTTTACCGAGTGCCGGCGCCGCGTGGAGACGCGGGCTTGGGCGTTCGGTCGATCGCCGGCAGGAGTTCTCCAGCTAGTCACTATCGGCAAATTTCCAGATGAGCACCTTTGCCCGCTGCCGAGACGCATCGTCCAACATCTCGTCGAACTGCCAGCGTTGAAGGATCGCTAGCGCTTGCGTGCGCTGCGCGCGGTCTCCACCGGCGCGCAGTGTGCGTTCGATCTCTGCCACGTATCGGCCCACGTCGATCTTGGTTAGGTTCGAGCCTGTGGGGATCGCGCAGGCCTCGTTGCGCTCGTGGTTGGCGTTCTTCCGAGGGCTATACGCTTCCATGGCAATGATTGCTTGTACAAAGGAAGCGACCAGACCGTAAGCCCGGAGTACTACGCGCGTAGTTCTACGCAGGTAGTCTTACGTCCTCCCCCTGCCGGCAGGTTTCGCCATCGGGTAGAGGGAGCGGTGGAGGGAGGATGCCGGAGACACCGGGCGTCTACGCGCGTCGATCTGCTTCCCGCGCACCCAGCACGGTGCGCACGAGCTGGGCGGCCGAGGAGACGTTCAGCTTCGAGAGCACCATGCGGCGGTGCCCTTCGACGGTGCGGACACTGACCCGCATCGCCGCTGCGATCTCCTTGGACGTCTTGCCGGCAATCAGCAGCTCCATGACTTCGCGCTCGCGCGGTGTCAGGCGCGCGAGTCGCGCGATCACGCTGGTGCGCTCGCTGGTCACCGCGCGTGCCTGGCGATCGCTGTCGAGCGCCGCACGGATGCGCTCCAGCAACACCTTGGGCGGCGCCGGCTTTTGCAGGAAATCGACGGCGCCCGCCTTCAGCGCCCGCACCGAGGTCGGCACATTCCCGTGGCCGGTCAGCACGATGATGGGGAGCATCGCCTTGCGCCGGCGCAGTTCATCCTGCAGGTCCAGCCCGCTGCTGTGTCGTAAGCGCACGTCCAGTACCAGGCACCCTGGGCGCTCCGGGTCGTAGGCGGCAAGGAACTCTTCACCCGAGGCGTACGTCGCAACCGCGAGGCCCGCCGACTCCAGCAGGGCGCGCAACGACGTGCGCACGCCGGCGTTGTCGTCCACCACAAAGACGGTCGCTTCGGCGCTCATGAGGCACGCCTCTTCTGCGCCGCTCTGAGCGGCCGCAGTGGCAGCGTGAAGCGGATGGTGGTCCCGTGGCTGCCGTCGGCGCGGCGCTTCACCCAGATGCGGCCCCGGTGGGCCTCGATGATGGAGCGGCTGATCGCCAGGCCCATTCCCAGACCGTGTGGCTTGGTGGTGAAGAAGGGCTCGAACATGCGTTCTGTGGCTGCGGCGGAGACGCCGGTGCCGGTGTCGCGCACGGCCACTTCCGCCATGCCCTTCGCTGCCCACGCCTGTAGCTGGATCTCTCGGCGGTCGCTTCGTGCTTCGCGAATGGCGTCGATGGCGTTCTGCATCAAGTTCACGATGATCTGCTCGATCTGAATGCGGTCCGCATATATCGGCAGCGGTCGCGGAGGCAGGTCGAGCCGCAGCGTGATGTGTTCCCGCTCGATCTCGCCACCCAACAACCGCGGGACGTTGCGGGCAATCTCGCTCAAGTCCGTCCGCTCGAACTGTGGCTGTCCCTTTTCGATGAAGTGGCGCAAATGCTCCACGATGCTACCGGCTCGCAACGCCTCGCTCGATGCGTCGTCCAACAGTGCGAGGAGCTTCTTGGAGGCGATCTTGCCCGACCGCACATAGCGTGCACACGCCTCCACTCCGTTGGCAATCGCCGACAGCGGCTGGTTGAGCTCGTGCGCCAAGCCGGTGGCCAGCTCGCCGACGGCGCTTATGCGCTGCGCATGTGCGAGCTCGGCTTGCCGCTGCCGCACTTGCTCTTCGAAGTGCTTGAGGGCTTCGCTCTCGTGTAGGGCTTCTTGCGCCCGTTTACGCTCGGTGATGTCTTCAATGGCGAGGAGGATGAGATCCGGACGATCGCCGCCGCGCTCGATGGCCCGTGCATTGAGCTGCATGATCCGCGGACCAATCGACTCGAAATGCGCTTCCAACTCGAAGTCATCCAGCCCGCGCTGGTGAGACAGGACCTCTCCGAGCAACGTCCGCAGCTTGGGAAGATCCCACTGGCGATTGCCCAGGTCATACAGCAACTGTCCGACCGTGTCCTCCTGGGAGACGTGGAAGGTCGCGTAGAAGGACTGATTTGCCGAACGCACGCGCAAGTCGCCGTCGAGCACCAGCAGCGGTTCGCGCACCGTGTCGACGATGGACTCTGCGTACAGCCGCGCCTCCTGGAGCGCCTCCGCCGCCACGTCGGAAAATGTGATCACCACACCTTCGGTCCGGTTGTCGCGCGTGCGGTAGGGGAGGACCTGGCGGACGTACCAGCGACCGTCGTGGCCCTGCACTTCCCGGCTCGGCGTTGTCGCCTGTTGCAGGACCGCTGCGGCGTCGAGCAGGAGATCGGGGTCGGCAAACTTCTGCGCGATATCGCCGATCGGGCGGCCGATGTCCGATGGGATCAAGCTGAAGAGCCGCATGGCCGGCGGTGTGAATCGCCGGATGCATAGGTGCGTGTCCAGAAACAGCGTCGCAATGTTGGTGCTGGTCAGCAGGTTGTCCAGGTCGTTGTTGGTCGCCTCCAGCTCCCCGATCTTGTTCTCCAACTGCGTGTTCGCCGTGGTGAGCTCCTCGTTCAACGATTGCAGCTCTTCCTTCGAGGTTTCCAACTCCTCATTGCTGGACTGGAACTCCTCGTTGACCGACATCAGCTCCTCGTTCGCCGCTTTGAGGTCCTCAATGGTCTGCTGCAGATCCTCCTTGGTGCTCTGCAGCTCGTACTCGAGTTGGTGCACGAGGGCGGCGTCAGCAGCGCTTGCCTCGGCGGCGGTGCGAGCGGCAGCCGGTGCAGAGGCCTGCGGTTCGTCTTCGAAAGACACCAACCACAAGCCTGCGGTTTCCGCGTGTGTGGCATTGAGCGGCTCCACGGTTATTTTCACGCGCGGAAATCTGGTGCCACGACGCACCTGAACGCCGGGAAGGATGACCCGCGAATTGCCGCGGGTGGCTTCTTGGATGGCGCCGCGCAGCTTGGTGCGCAGCCCATTGCGCGCCTGCGCGATCAGGTCCTGTGTCGGTACGCCCGCCGGCTGCACGAGGTAGTCGTCGGTTCGGCCGTGGAAGTAAAGGATCTCACCGGTGCGATTGATGATCACGCACGCCGGGGCGTAGCGCTGGAGCAGCACATGCTGCGCTAGTGTTGCCAGCCGGGGAGGATTCGGCAGACTCGCAGTCCGCCCGCGTACGACGGTCGAGAGGGGCGCGGGGGCGAGGGGGAAGTGGAGCCTGTCGTGGCGCGTCGGTCCGACGCGGCGATAGATCCGCCACTTGGCTGACACCGGCTCAAACAGGTTCTCTTGCAGCCCGATTCCCTCGGCACTCCCCAGGAACAGGTAGCCGCCTTCGAGCAGCGCAAAGTGCAGCAGCGGGATGAGTCGCTCCTGGACTGCCGGCTCGAGATAGATGAAGAGATTGCGACAACTGATCAGGGCGAGCCGGGAGAATGGCGGGTCACTGACCAGGTTCTGCTGCGCAAACACGACCGTGTCGCGGAGCTCCTTGTTGACCTGGTAGCTGTGGTCTCCCTTGGTGAAGAAACGGGACAACCGCTCGGCGGACACGTGGGCGGCGATGCCGTCCGGGTAGACACCGGCGCGCGCCGCCTCCAGCGCGTCGGTGTCAATGTCGGAGGCAAACACCTGCAGACGGCAACTCTTCTGCGCCGCCTGGATCTCCTCGATCAACAGCATCGCGATGGAGTAGGCCTCCTCTCCGCTTGCACAGCCGGGGACCCAGATGCGCAGCGGAGCGTCGGCGGGCGTCTCGGCCACCAATCGCCGAATCACCTGCTCCTGCAGGATCTGCCACGCCGCGGGCTCGCGGAAAAAGCTGGTCACGTTGATCAGCAAGTCCTTGAACAGCGCGGTTGCCTCCGCCGGATCGTTGCGCAATAGCTCGACGTACTGCGGTAGCTGGTCGCAGTGTCTCAGGCTCATGCGGCGTTGAATGCGCCGCCGCAGGGTCCCCTTCTTGTAGCCGGTGAAATCGAATTTGGTGCGCGCGCGCAGCACCTCCATCGCCGGCGTCAACGGATCGGGCGCCTTCTCCGGCACCACAGCCATGCTGGTTGCCGCCACGGCCGCGTGCTCCAGGTACGCCAGCAGGGCGTCCGCCATCTGTTCGGCCGACAGGACATAGTCGGCACTGCCGCCGGCGATTGCGCTCCGCGGCATGCCGTCATGCTGCGCGGTCTGCGGATCCTGCACCATCGTCATGCCGCCCCCCGCCTTGATCTCCTTCAGCCCCAGCGTCCCGTCCGTGCCCGTGCCGGACAAGATGACGCCGATCGCATTCTCATGTTGGTCTTCGGCCAACGAACGCAGAAAAAAGTCGATGGCCATGCGCAGGCTGCGCGGTGCGGTGGGCGCGCTGAGCTGCAGGGTGCGATCGCGAATGCTCAGGTACGCGTTGGGTGGAATGACGTAGACCCGGTCCGCCTCGACGCGCATCCCGTCCTCCACCTGCACCACGCGCATCCGCGTGTACGTGCCGACCAACTCCGCGGTGAGGCTCTCGCGTGTCGGGTCGAGGTGCTGGATCAGGACAAAGGCCATGCCGCTCTCGGCCGGCAGGGCGCTGAAGAATTTCTTGAAGGCATCGAGCCCACCCGCCGAGGCACCGATACCGACGATCGGGAACGCTGTCCGGTCGTGCGCCCCGCGGGTTGCACCTTGGCGTTGCGCTCTGGAGGAACGCTTCCGTGCCGTCGGTCTCGCCGATCGAACCTTGCCGGGCTTCATTGATCAGTGGTGCCGGCCGAATCTAACGCACGAGCGATTTTGAGGTCAAACGTCGATGGAGCGGGCGAGCGGGGCCATGGGCAGTAGCTCAGTGACGTGGAGGGACAGCATGCCGGCGCTGGCCCGCCGGCTCACGGTCATCGCCCCCGATCTGCTTGGGCAGGGGCCGCTGGGCGAACCCGCGATTCACCCGTAAATGAACGCGTAGATCGACACGGCAACGAACACGATACCTCCCAGCCACAACGCTGTGATCAACCGATCAGACTTCGTCCCGATTGGCCTCATGGGGCAGGCGATTCCGATCAACCAGTTTTCTCCAGCGCTCGCGCTGCCGCCTCGATCTGCCGGCGCAGATTGCGGGCCTGGTCTCTGGCCTGTCTCGATTGCACCGGTCCCCCGAGCGTGAACATTGACACCAGGACGCGCGTGACGCCTGCCGTGACTTCGGCGAACCGCAGTTGGATCTTTACCGGAGGATTTCCCGGGGCAACGGGAGGAGCGACTGCCTGACAGACCAGTCGCTGTTCACCCTGCTCCAGCACGCGCCAACCTGACGTAGATACCGTCTCCTGGCATACCCTCCAGGCGAATGGCGCGGGAAGAGCTACGACACAGGTTCCACAGTACACGAACATTTGACTTGCTCACTCTCCTCGTCGGTCGCCTGCGTCTAATTCAGTACGATCCGGATGCGTTCAGGGGTTCTCTCATCGGCCGCTCGCATGACGCCGCGTGGTTTCGGCTCCTCACAGATAGTAGAGAAACAGGCGCTGAAAGCCCTGCCGCTGGAACCCAAGCGGTGCCTGCTTCCAGAAGTGCGGCTCCCGATAAGCGGGATGCTGGCACATGCATCGGTGGCAATGCGGACACACCTTCGATGGCTCCTCCGCGTCCAGACACCACGATGCCGCAAAGAGGTCGAAGGTGGTGGCGCAGTACGCGCACACGACCGGGTGGTGTGACGTCGGGGTGGATCTGTCCATTCGGCCGCGCTTTGTCGCCGGTGCGAACGACTGCGAGCTAGAGTGTTTTTCGCTCATACTTGGTTCAGCTCACCCCGTCTCAATCGTTGAAAGGCGCGAACGAAGAGGTCCACGCTGGACTGCGTTCTGGAGGTGGCTTCTTCAAGGAGCGCGCTGCTGACTTGATCGTTACTATAGGCGCTCACGTCGAAGCCGTACCCACGGAATCTCGAACGAAGCTGCGTGATCGCGGCCGCATGGATAACCGGAGCCCGCTGTACCGAAGCCCACGTGCTGCCGTATTGGACCGCCGCTTCCTGACTGTCAAAGAGGCGCTCGAAGTGCAGCCGTTGCGTGGTGACTGATGATGCATCGGCGACATACTCGGTGACCGTCAAG
>DATKMS010000268.1:0-4674 GCA_035541735.1 Candidatus Margulisiibacteriota bacterium | reverse complement strand
CTACTGTTCACTGCTCACGATCCACATGGCAAAGTACTGGGCGCCGCCGCCGTAGGCGTGGCCGAGCGCGGTCTTCGCGCCGTCGACTTGATGCGCACCGGCGCGGCCCATCACCTGCAACGCCGCTTCGCCGAGACGCAGCATGCCCGAGGCGCCGATGGGATTCGTACAGAGCACACCGCCGGATGGGTTGACGGGCAGATGCGCGCCCACCTTCTGGTCGCCGCGATCGACGATCTTCCAGCCCTCGCCGACGTCACAGAAGCCGAGGTTTTCGAGCCACATCGGTTCGAACCAGGCGAACGGGACGTAGATCTCCATGGTGTCGATCTGGTTCCACGGATCGGTGATCCCCGCCTTGTCGTACACCGCCTTGGCACAGATGCGGCCGGCCGCCGGGCTCACCTGGTCTCGACCCGGCACCCACATCGCCTCGGCATAGGAGTAGCCGGACTTGACCCACGCAGGCGTGCGCGGCCCTTTCTTGGCCTTCTCCTCCGACGAGATCACCAGGGCGATCGCCCCGTCGGACGACGGACAGGTTTCGAGATAGCGGATGGGATCCCACAGCACCGGCGAGTTCATCACGTCTTCGACGGTCATCGGCTCGCGCAGGTGCGCATACTCGTTGCGCCGGGCGTTGGCGCGCGCGTTGGCGGCAACCATTGGACCGATGTGCGGCGGACAACCGGTGCGCGCGATGTAGGCGCGGCAGTACGGTGCGAAGAAGCCGCCCGCACCCGCCACCAGCGGCGGCGTGAACGGCATGTTCGGCGACAGCGCCCACATGGCGTTGCCTTCCGATTGCTTTTCGAAGGCGATGGTCAACACGCGTTCGTAGAGTCCGGACGCGACGTGGGTCACCGCCGTGAGTGCAGTCGACGCACCCACCGAGCCGGCGGTGTGGACGCGCAGCAGCGGCTTCATGTGCGCGCCGACGGCGCCGGCGAGGAACTGCTCCGGCTGCATCACGCCTTCCAGCATGTCCGGCGCCTTGCCGATGACGACGGCGTCGATGTCCTTGTGTTCGAGTCCGGCATCCTTGAGAGCGAGGTCGACAGCCTCGCGCACCAGGCCGGCGATGTTCACGTCGGAGCGGCGCGAGGTGTGATGGGTCTGCCCGACCCCGACGACTGCAACCGGGCGCTTCATGTCCACCTCCGCTCGGTCCCCAGCACCCAGACAATGTTCTGCTGCAAACAATGGCCTTGGGTGGCGTGGGCGATGCCGCGGCGTGCGCCGGACACGCTGCGCGCGCCGGCACGCCCGGAGAGTTGGCGGAAAATCTCGCCCATGCGGATGAGGCCCGTGCTCATCACCGGATTCGCGCACAGAGCGCCGCCCGACGGATTGATTGCCGGCTGCGCCGCCTTGGGATCGATCCCGAGGGCTTCCCCCACGATGAGCTCCTCGGCGGGAGTGTTTGCATACAGTTCGACGACATCGGCTGCCGCGGCGCTCTGCACGCCGGCCATAGCCAACGCTTTCTGCGCCGCGAGCTGCGTGCCGGCACTGCGTGACAGGTCGCGTGCACCGAGCGTTTGCAGTTCGGTACGATGATCGACGCCGTGAATCCACACCGGCCGGTCGCACAACTTCTCTGCCTTGCCCTCGGCGGCAAGGATCATGCAGCTGGCGCTCTCACCGATCGGCGGCAGGTATCCCTGGCGCAGCGGTTGCACGGCCCAGGGTGTCTTCACCAGCTCATCGGCCGACGCTGCCCGGCGCAGCTGGTTGTCGGGGTTGCGCGCGCCCGCGGCGCGGTTGCGTGCAGCGACGGCAGCGAAGTCGCGGTCGGTGGCACCGGTGCGCGCCATGTACGCGCTGGCTTGCAGCGCCGCGGTCGACGTTGGATCGAGACCGATGGCCGCCTGGTAGTACGGGTCGAGCTGCAGGTTGAGCACGCGATCCGGCTCGCCCTCCGATGTCTTGCCGTGGCCGGCGACGATCGCCGTGTCGCAGTCGCCGGCCTGCATGCGCACCCAGGCGTAGTAGGCACAGAATGCCGCATCCATTTCGAGGTGCAGATCCTGGCGCGCCGGCCACGAGCCCATGACGTCGAGCGCCGCCACGAAGCCGAACGGGCGCCCGTCCATGTAATCGACCGAACCGGCGATCTGATAGTCGATGGCGTCGCGCTCGACACCACAATCGGCGAGCGCCTGGCGCACCACCGGATAGAGCATCTCGGTCGACATGCGATGCTCGTCGCGGGCGACCACGGGAAGTTGGGCAAAGCCCACTACAGCTACGTTACGGAGTTTCGTCATCGCGGGCTCACAGTCGGTTGATGTACGACTCGCGCGGCGCATCCGGCTCGCCGGTGGGGCGGAAATACTGGATGTCCTCGTGGTCGCCGTGGCGCTCGCCGTCGGGTTTCCACACCGCCTCCACACGCATGCCCATGCGCACATCCTCGGGCTTGCACTCCTGGATCAGGGCGAAGATCGAGATGTCCGCGCCGTCGAGCGCGACTGAGGCTGCGACGTACGGGATGTCCAGCTCACGCCCGATCACGGGAATATTCACGACGCAAAAGGTCGTGATGACGCCACGGCCGGCGACCTCGACGAACTCGTTGCACGGCGCGAAGCTTTCAGGCGACGCGACCAGCGGTGGTACGAACACCTTGCCGGTCTTCGAGCACTTCGAGCCGAGGATGCGTTTGTCCTTCAGCGCGGATAGGTAACGCGCTTTGTAGTCACCGGCGACGTAGTGATACGGCAGGTGCACCTTCGAATCGATGTACTTGATGCCTTCTTTGGGTGGCTCGGTCATACGACCTCTTAGGGGACGAGACGGAAGCAGGCGATGTCGCGAATCGTTCCGGTGCGTTGCTCATCCGGCGCCCACACGGCCTGCACACGCGCGCCGACTTTCAGCTTGTCGAGGTTGTCCGTGACGACATGGGCCATCGCCGTGTCGGCACCATCGAGTCGGACGAGGACAAATGCGAACCGGCTGGACAACGGATGCAGCCCTTCGATCGGGTGGTGCACAATGGCGACGGCAGTGACAACGCCGCTGTCCTTCACGGCAACCCAATCGCCGGCGTCGGAGGCATCGACTTCGGAATATCCGACCGGCGGGACCACCACGCCCAGTCCGGACACGCGTTGGCCCCAAATCGCCTTCTGCTCCTTGAGACCAGCGAGGAATCGGCCGACGGTCGGTCCGGTGGAATGTTTGTACGGGAACTCCATCACCCGCTGCTCGTGCAGCGGTGCGACGGACCCAGGTGTCGCGGACTGTTCGTTCATGCGGCGTCTCCGGTGCTCAATAGACGAGGGATGTAGCGGCCCGCTGTCTACCGGAACGAACGTTTGTTTGTCAACATGCAAGGTGCTACAGCCGCATCTCCACAAATCGGGAGAGTTTTGCTACCGGAAGGAGAACGAGTTCTCGCCTGCAAGTGTCGCTCGCGTGCCCGCCACTCGAGTAGAAATTGATCAGGCCGTGGTACGTCCTCGTGGAGGTTGATCTGATGTGGAATGGGATTCTCAAAGGAACCGCAGTCGTGGCGCTTGCGTTGCTCTCGCCGCTGGCGCGCCCGGCATGGGGCGCCGCAGCCGAGGAGGTCGCTCCGGGATTGAAGGTCGGTGACACGCTCGATCAGCGCAACGCCGACCTGGCAAAGGATCTGCTGCCCCCCGAAATCCTGAAGCACTACAAGAGCGGGGAGTATCGCAACAAGATCATCGCGTATCCGACCGGCAACGCACACTGGGAGCAGTCGTTCCTGGACGCCACCGAGCAGAACGCCACCCGCCTCGATGCCGACGCCCGCGGCAGCATCATCGACAAGACGACCGGCAAGCAACCCGATTACTACTACGGCATCCCGTTTCCCAAGATCGATCCGAACGACCCGAAAGCCGCCGTCAAGATCGTGTGGAACCAGTTCCTCGCCTACTGGTACGGCGGCAGCAGCTACAACCGCACCCTCGTCACCATGTTGAACCCGAAGGGCCTCGACCGCGAGATCGTCGCCGACGGCTGGTTCCACTTCTACGACGGGCAGACGCCGAAGTACCGGCAGCCGAACCCGCTCAACCTGCAAAGCCAGTTTCTCGGCGTATCGCTGAAGCCTGCGGACCTGCAGGGGACGTCGTCGCTGACCTGGCGCTATCGCGACCCCGACAAGCGCGATTCGGTGTGGGCCTTCGTACCGGCCCTGCGCCGCGTCCGCGCCGTGAGCCCGGCGAATCGCTCCGACGGCTATCTCGGCTCCGACATCAGTGGCGACGATGGGTTTTTCTTCGACGGCAAACCCGAGGACTTCGAATGGAAGCTGGTCGGCAAGCGCGACGGTCTGCGCATCGTCGATCCTGGTTCGGTGAGCGGTCCGCTCCAGGTGAATCCGGCGCCGGGCGGCGGCTGGATCATCCTGAGTGATCTGAATCCGCCGACGGCCGGTTACCGCACCCCGGGCTGGACCGGTGTGGCGTGGGCGCCGGTGGACCCCGCGCTGGCGAAACGCTCGTTCTGGGTGGTCGAAGGCGTCCCGCGCGACAGTTACTACCTATACGGCCGGCTCGAGCTGTGGATCGACGCCGAGACGTGGTTCGGTGCCTGGAACCGGAAGTTCAACTGGCAAGGCGAACATGTGCATACCTACCAAGTCACGGCCGCAGCCAATCACAAGGCTGGACCGGCGGACAACCCGGAATGGGT
>DATKMS010000267.1:0-45425 GCA_035541735.1 Candidatus Margulisiibacteriota bacterium | reverse complement strand
GATCGGGATGCCGAGTTCGCTGCGGATCGCCAGGACAGCACCACCCTTGGCGGTCCCATCGAGCTTGGTCAGCACGATGCCGGTGAGCGGCAGCGCTTCGAAGAAGACGCGCGCCTGATTGATGGCGTTCTGTCCGGTGGTCGCGTCGATGACCAGCAACGCTTCGTGCGGCGCTCCGGGCAGTTCCCGCCCGATGATACGGACCACTTTCTTCAGCTCCTCGATCAGGTGCGTCTTGACGTGTAAGCGTCCCGCGGTGTCGATGATGACCACGTCGACGCCGCGCGCCACTGCGGCTTTCAGGCCGTCGTAAACGACCGCAGACGGATCGGCGCCGCTCTGATGGTGTACGCAACCCACCCCGACGCGTTCCGCCCAACGCTGCAGCTGTTCAATGGCGGCAGCGCGGAAGGTATCGGCCGCAACCAGCAGCACTTTCTGCCCCGCCTGCCGATACCAGTGCGCCAGCTTGCCGATCGTCGTGGTCTTGCCCACTCCATTGACGCCGGCAATCAGGATGACACGCGGCTTGGCCGCAGGTGCAGTCGGCTCGCCATCGACCAGCATGGCGCGCATCTCGTCGCGCAACGCGTGGCGCAACGCCTCCGCATCGGTCAACTCGCGCGCCCGCGGCCGCAGCTTGGTCACCAGGGCCTGCGTGACCTTCAGACCAACGTCGGCAGTCAGCAAGACCTCTTCCAACTCTGCAATGCGCGCCTCGGTGTCCTTGCCGGTGCCCCACGCGTTCTGCAGGCGCGCCAGCAGGCCTTGGCGCGTCTTGGTCAGGCTTTCACGTAGTGTCGGCGCCGGCGGTTCGGCCGCGGGTGCTTGAGCCGCCGGTTGCGTCCTAGCACGGCGGCGGATCAGCAAGAAGACGAGAGCGCCGCTCACCAACGTCAGCCCAGCGCCGGCTGCAACGAGAGCTTCGGGAGTCCAGTGCATGTAACACCGTCAATTAAAGCTCACGTTGGAACGGCGCAAGGCCACACTACTGGAGACGACGCCACTGGCAGCGTCGCTGGCTTTGGAAGCCCGCAGCGACCAACGGGAGCGGCCCATGGAAGAGACGCCGGCCGCAGGCCCGTCAGTGCATCGCGACTGAAATGACCTTCGATACCCCGGGTTCCTCCATGGTCACGCCATAGAGGACGCTGGCGGCTTGCATGGTCCGCTTGTTGTGCGTGATGACGATGAACTGCGAGTGCTCGCTCATGTCGTTCACCAAGTTGGTGAAGCGACCGATGTTGGCATCGTCGAGCGGTGCGTCTACCTCATCAAGGAAGCAGAAGGGCGTCGGTTTGATCATGAAGAGGGAGAAGATGAGGCTGACTGCCACCAGTGCCTTTTCTCCGCCGGAGAGTAGGGACACGGTGTCGAGGCGTTTGCCCGGCGGACGGACGACGATTTCCACTCCCGTCTCCAGCAGGTTGTGCTCGTCCGTCAGTACCAGTCGCGCTTCGCCGCCGCGGAAGAGCCGCGGCAGCACGGTCTGGAACTTCTCGTTCACCGCCGCAAAGGTCTCCGCGAATTTCGTGCGCGACGCCCGGTTGAGCCGTTGAATCGTGCGTTCCAGATCGGCGAGCGATCGTTCCAGATCTTCCTTCTGCGTCCGTAGGAACTGCGCGCGCTCCTCCAGTTCGCGCAGCTCATCGATCGCCCCGACGTTGACCTCCCCAATGCGTGCGAGGCGCTCGCGCAGGGTGTCGAGGCGCGCCAGCGCGTGCTCCTCTTCCTCGGTCTGCTCGACCGGCGCTTGTTCTGCGAGTTCGGTGGCGTACTTCTCGCGCACCGTCTGGCTGAGGTGTTCGGCACGCAGGCGCTGCTCGGCCAACCCCACTTCACACTGGCTGCATTGCGTGCGTGCGGCGTCGAGCTGCTCGCGTGTCGTGTGAATGAGAACGTCCTGGTCGGCCACCGCACCGCTGGCGGCTTCCAGCGCTACACGTGCCGTGGCGATCTCGGCATCGACGGCCTGGCGTCGAGCTTCCTGCGCCACGCGCAGTGCGTCCGTCTCCTGCGCCGCCGCCTGTAGGGTTGCATGCTCGCGCCGTGTCTCCTCGAGCTCGGCGACGATTGACGCGGCGCGTGCGGTGGTCTCGTCGCGCTGTGCCACCAGGCGCGCCAGGGCCGCCACCGCGGCTTCCTGACGCTGCCGGCGCTCCGCCGTTCGCACTTTGATGCCGGTCACCTCAGTGGAAAGGCCGTCGACACACGCCGTCGCAACCGCAGCATTTTCCTGGCAGGTCTGCAGCGCAGATTCCAACCCCTGGCGCTCACTGGCGAACGTCTGCAGCTCGTTCTCGAGAGTCTGGGCCTGCGTGCCTGCCTCGCCTTCCTCCGTGCGTGCCGTCGTCGACTCGAAACGTGTCACCTCCAATCGATCGAGCCACCGTGGACGCTCACTCTCCAGGCGTTCGAGATCTTTCTCTGCGGCGACCAACTCGACGGTCAGCGCATGCGTGTCACGGTCGAGTCCCTTGAGCGCCGCGTCCTGCTGCTCCATCTCGTGTTGCACGCGTTGCGCGGCATCCCGAGCGCGGATGAGACGCGCCTCCGCAGTGGCGATTTCGCCGGCCAATTCGCCCGCCTGACGGCGTCGCGAAACGATCTCTTCCTCCATGGGCCGCTCGCTGCCGCCGGTGATCACACCGTTGGCATCGATCACGTCGCCCTCGGGTGTGACCATGGTGACATGCACGCCGTTCTTGCGCCACAAGGCCAGGCCGGCATCGAGGTCCGGCACCAGCACCACCTCGCTCAACAGCGTCTCCGCCACACGGCGATAGGGCTCTTCCACCTCCACGAGATCAAGAAGGCGGCGCGTATTGCCGTTGAGACTGCTGGCGCCGTGGCCGTTCATGGGGATCTGCCGCGGTGTGAGCGGAATGAAGCTACCACGTCCTGAGTCTTCCTGGCGCAGTGTCGCCACTGCCCCAACGCCATCGTCTGCCTGCCGGACGATGACGTACTGCAGCCGATCGCCGAGCGCCGCCGCCACTGCCCGTTCGTACTCCTGTGGGACGTCGATGACATCCGCGACGACCCCGAGCACGCCACCCTCCGGTTGCGCACCGAGGAGAATGGAGCGCACGCCGCGCTGGTAGCCTTCGTAATTGCGCTGAATCTCCTGCAACGATTCCAGACGCGACCGCAACTGGACCAGTTGGTCGTGCGCCTCGCTGATCTCACGATCCCATCCGCGGCGCTCTTCTGCCAGGACGCGCACGCGTTCAGCCCGTTGTTCCTTCTCACCCTCCGCGGCCCGCATGCGCTCGCGCAACGATGTAACCGCGGCGCGCCGTCCAGCTGCGGCGCTCTCGACGTCGGCCAGCCGTGCGCTCGCCTCCTCCTGTTCCGCGGCCAGCTTGTCGAGCCGGCGGCGGGCGTCGTCGCGCCGGCGGGTTTGCAGGGCCAGCGCGTTGCGGCATTCGGCTTCTCGTGCGGCCAGTCCGACGAGGGCGTTCTTGGCCGCTTCCAACTCGGTGTTCGCGGCAGCCACGCGGGCACGGGCATCGGCGAGTTCCGCTTCTTTCCGTTCCAGTTCCCCCTCGTCGAAGAGCACGAGCTGCGCGTACTCGGAACGCTCGCGCTCCTGCTGTTGAATCGCATGTTGAATCTGACCCTGTTGCTGCGTCGCCGACGCCGCGTCGGCTTCCAGCCGGGCCATGCGGCGCTCGCGCTCGACGGCCTCCTGGCTGAGCAGTTCGAGGCGCTGCCGCAAGCCGTTGCATTCCGATTCGAGCACCGCCGCCGTCTCCCGCCGCTGCGCGAGGTCGTCTTCGGCCGCGACTTGTGCGGCGATCTTTTCGCTGCGCTCCTGCTCCAGCCGTGACAACTCGCTCAGCGTGCGCCGCTCCTGCTCGCGACCGCGGGCCAATTCGTCCTCCAGTTGCGCGATCGCTCCCAGGAGGCGTTGCCACTGCACTCCGGACAGTGCCAGATCCAATTGCCGGATCTCGTCCTGCAACGCGCGGTACTGCTCCGCCTTCTTGGCCAACCGGTGCAGATACTGGATCTGCCGCTCGATCTCCCGCAACACGTCGTTGACCCGCAGCAGATTCTCCCGCGTGCGCTCCATCTTGCGTTCGGCGGTCAGTTTGCGGCTGCGGTAGAGCGTCGTGCCGGCGGCTTCTTCGATGAACAGCCGGCGATCTTCCGGCTTGGCGTTGATCAACTGCTCGACGCGTCCCTGCTCGATGATGGCGTAGGCTTTACTGCCTATTCCGGTCCCCAGGAACAACTCGGTGATGTCCTTGAGGCGACACGGTGTCTTGTTGATGAAGTATTCCGATTCGCCGGAGCGGTAGTAACGCCGGGTGACCATTATCTCCGTCAGCTCACGAAAGTGGGCTGGAATGGTCGAGATGTCGAGGTCGAGTTCGCTGAGCTGGTGGGCCTGGGGATCGTTTTCAAAGGTCAACGACACCTGCGCCATACCGCTCGCCGCGACCCGTTCGTTGCCGTTGAAGATCACGTCCTCCATCGACTCGCCGCGCAGGTGTTTGGGACTCTGCTCCCCCAACACCCAGCGAATGGCATCGACGACGTTCGACTTCCCACACCCATTGGGCCCGACGACGGCGGTGATACCCGACGGGAAGTCCAGGACCGTTCGATGGACGAAGGATTTGAAGCCGATTAATTCGAGCTGCTTGATCCGCATGCCCACCACCACCCCACGGCGCAGTATTTCACAGCCCACCTGGGGGGTCAAGGAACGCGCCCGTGCCCCTTTCGCCCCAGCACTGTGATCTTACGAACTTATTCGAGCAGTTCCGTGTTCCAGTACGACACGTCGACCGTCGACAAGAACGGCGCCCACTCCTTGTAGCGACGCAAGCTGAAGGTTTCCAGCATGAAAGGCGTCCACTCCGGCCGCCGCGGTGGGTGGAGCAGTCGCATCCCGGCCTGGTCGGGGGTCCGCCCGCCCTTGCGGCGATTGCACGCGTGGCACGAGCACACCACGTTCTCCCAGCGTGACAGCCCCCCCTGGGATCGCGGAATGACGTGGTCCAAGTTCAAATCGCTGCGCGCGAACCTTTCGCCGCAGTATTGGCAGGTATTGCGGTCCCGGCTGTAAATGTTGAAACGGCTGAATCGCACCTGCCGGCGCGGCACACGATCGTAAGCCAGTAACAGAATGACGCGCGGGACGCGCACCAGGCGGTTCACCAACCCGATGGTGTCGTCATGGACGGACGCCGACAGGTCGGACCAGCTCTCGAAGTCAAAGGTGCGGTAATCGGCGTCGACCGCGTGCGCAACATCTTGATACAAAAGCGAAAATGCCCGTTTGACGGAGGTGATGTGGACCGGCAGGAAGGACCGGTTGAGAACTAGGACCTTGGTATTAAGAACTGACGTCGCCGCAGACATTCCCTAACCATTGAAGCCCCAAGATTTTCGCGCACGGTACCCGTGATGCCCAATAAAGTCAAGAATATGACGGGTTTCGCCGAAATCTGCCCCAATAACTCGGCGGTGCATTGTTGCCCTTTGGGGGCGTGCCTCCTATGATGCGGCGACTCTTGGGAACCCCTCGCTATGGGCGCGCATCGCAGTGCATATGAATCGTTGCTGAACCGGGTAGACAAGCCGGGGCGCTACCTCGGAAACGAGCGCGGTATGGTGCACAAGCATCCCGATTCGGTTGCGCTGCGCTTTGCCCTGGCGTTTCCCGACGTCTACGAAATCGCGCAGTCGCATCCGGGCCTCCAGATCCTGTACGATCTCTTGAATCGCCGCCGCGATGTCTATGCCGAGCGTGCTTACGCGCCGTGGCTCGACATGGAACGTGAGTTGCGCAGCAACGGGCTTGCACTGGCATCTCTGGAGACCCTCACACCGCTCTGCGAGTTCGATATCGTTGGCTTTACGCTGCAGTACGAACTCACGTACACGAACCTCCTGGCCATGCTCGACCTGGGCCGTATCCCTTTGTGTGCGGCGGAACGCGGCTGCGACGACCCGCTGGTGATCGCCGGTGGGCCGTGCGCGTTCAATCCGGAACCGCTGGCCGACTTCCTCGATGCAGTCCTGCTGGGCGATGGGGAGAACGCGATCCATGACATCTGCGATACCTACCTGGCGTGGGACCGGCGCGACCGACATGACTTGTTGGCCGCGCTGGCGGGCATCCGCGGTGTATACGTGCCGGCCTTTTTCGAACCTCGCTATGCCGCTGATGGCCGCATCCTGGAGATCCGTCCGTTGCGCTCCGGGTATACACGCGTCGAAAAGCAGATCGTGCGCGATCTGAACAGCGTACCGCTGCCCGAGACGTACGTCGTACCGACGATGCAGATCGTGCACGACCGGCCGAGCCTGGAGGTGATGCGCGGCTGCGTGAAGGGGTGCCGCTTCTGCCAAGCCGGTTACATCTACCGCCCATTGCGCGAACGCGATCCGCGGCGTGTCTTGCAACAGGCGGAAGAAGCGGTCGCGCAGACGGGCCATGACGAAGTGTCGCTCCTCAGCCTGAGCACCGGCGATTACAGCTGTGTCAACCCGCTGCTCACGGAGCTCATGAATCGGCTCGCTGCCAAGAAGGTCGCAGTATCGTTACCCTCGACGCGAGTCGATGCACTGGCGCCGGCGCTGCTCGAGCAGATCAAGCGCGTCCGCAAGACCGGGTTCACCCTGGCGCCCGAGGCCGGCACCCAGCGGATGCGCGACATCATTCAGAAGGAATACCAGGAAGACGAATTGATCGCTGCGGCCCAGCAGATCTTCTCGCTTGGGTGGCGCTCGCTGAAGCTCTATTTCATGCTCGGATTGCCCAGCGAAACAGAAGACGATCTCATGGGCATCGTCGATCTGTCGACGAAGGTTGCCGCCGCAGGGAAATTCCGCGCACAAGTCACTGCCAGTGTCTCGAACTTCGTCCCCAAGTCGCACACGCCCTTTCAATGGACGGCACAGATCCCGATCGCCGAGATCGAAGCACGGCAGCGCTTCCTGCGCCGGGAGTTGGGCAAGCGACGCATCCAGTTCCGCTGGCACGATGCACGACTCTCGTACCTCGAAGGGATCTTCTCGCGCGGCGACCGACGCGCGGGTGCTCTGCTGTTGCGCGCCTTCCAGCTCGGATGCCGCTTCGACGGCTGGAACGACGCGTGTCGGTTCGACCTGTGGCAGCAGGCGTTGCAGGACACGGGCCTCTCGGCAGACTTTTACCTGCGCCGGCGTCTGCTGGATGAAGCGCTACCATGGGACCACCTCAGCAGCGGCGTCACCAAGGCGTTCCTGCAGCGCGAGTTGGCGCATGCCTTCGAACGCACGCTCACTCCCGACTGCAGCGTCGAACGTTGCACGTACTGCGGCGCCTGCGACTTCACCACGATTCGCAACGTCGACTACCACGTGCGCGGCGCGAAAGGTTCTGAGCATCGCGGCAACGTTGTCGACAACTGGGCCAGCGATATCGTCTCTGGTTCCAACCAGTCCGGAGCGTGGGAGCCGCGCGGCTGGCACAAGATTCAAGCGAAAGCCCGTGGGCAGCGACGACAGCCCGCACCTTCGACGTCGGTTGAGGAACGGGACTCTCATGAAGGCAGGGGCATGGCGCCGGAGGGCGACGTGTCCAGCGGCTTGGGCAATGCCGAGGAGTGGTTGTCAGCCGGCGGCGAGGCGCTTGCCCCAGTGGTTGACCCCGGTGCGCGCACGGCCCAGGCCCGCATCCGACTGACGTACACCAAGCTCGGGCGTGCGCGCTTCATCGGCACCGTAGAACTGACGACCCTCTTCCACCGCGCGGCGCGCCGCGCGGGTTTGCCGATCGCCTTCTCACAAGGCTACCACCCTCTGCCGCGCTTCGCGTTCGGACCGGCGCTGCCGGTGGGCGTCGAGAGTGGCGGCGAGTTGGTCGACATCGACTTGACGCAGCCGCTTAGCGCCGCGGAAGTCGGCGAGCGGTTGGGCGACCAACTGCCGGAAGGGATGCACATTGTGTCGGCCGAATCCGTCCCGCTACGCAGCCAGAGCATCACCACGCGCATCGCCGCCTTCCGTTATCGCGTTGATGCCCGTCACCTCGTCAATGGCGATGGCGGCGTGCACTTCCGCGAGCGCATCGCCGCGTTCTGCGCGGCCGCCGAGTTCCCGCTCAGCAAGCACGCCAAGGGCACACAGCGGGTGATCAACGCGCGGCCCTACGTGGCGGCTCTGCAGTGGGCCGACCCGGGCATCATCGACACAACGATTCTCTTCGGCGCTGCGGGAACGCTGAAGCCGATGGACCTGATCGGTGCGGTGCTCGGGCTGGATGCGCACGCCGCGCGCGCGTTGCCGGTGTGCAAAGTGGAAACCATCTGTCATGGAGGCGCACGGCCGGCGGCGGCCGAGTCGCCCGTCGTGTAACGGCCGTGGCCCGCGAGATTCTCATCAACGCCGCACCCTACGAAACGCGCGTCGCGGTGGTCGAGCGGCAGCGCCTGATCGAAGTATTCATCGAGCGCACCCGCGACAAGGGCGTCGCGGGCAACATCTACAAAGGCCGCGTCACGCGTGTCTTGCCCGGCATGCAGGCGGCGTTCATCGACATTGGTCTCGAGAAGGCGGCCTTCCTGCACGGCTCGGATCTGTATGCGGATCTGACCGAGGAATTCCTGGCTGAGGAGGGCAACACACCGATCGAAGTGGAGGGCGATGCCCAGGCGGCCAATGGCAAGGCAGCAGCGCGCCGGGTGCCCATCGAAGAGCGGCTCAAGAAGGGGCAGGAAATCCTCGTGCAGGTGGCCAAGCAGCCGATCGGCACCAAGGGTGCACGGGTGACGGCGGTGATTTCCCTGCCCGGGCGCCACCTCGTATTCATCCCGTCCTCACAGCACGTCGGCGTCTCCCGCCGCATCGAGGACGAAGCCGAACGCGCGCGGCTGAAGGAAATCGTCCGGGCGGAGCGGCCGCCGGAGGGCGGCTTCATCATCCGTACCGCGTGTGAAGGGCTCTCCAAGCGCGAGATTCAAGGCGACATCCGCTTCCTGTTGAAGCTGTGGAAGCGCATCGTTGCCAAGAGCGAGCAAATGGGTGCTGCCGCCCTGGTGCACTACGACATGGACCTGGTGCTACGCACCGTCCGCGACTTGTTCACCGCCGACACGCAGCGGTTGGTCGTCGACAATCCGCGTGACCATCAGCGCATCCTCGACTTCGTCGATACGGTGATGCCGCGCATGCAGCCACGCGTCGAGCTGTACGAGGACGCCGAACCGCTCTTCGACCGCCTCGGTATCGAGCCGCAGATCACCAAGGCGCTGGAGCGCAAAGTCTGGCTGAAGTCGGGCGGCTACATCGTTATCGACCACACCGAGGCGCTCACGGTCATCGACGTCAACACCGGGCGTTACGTCGGCAAGAAGGATCAGGAAGAGACCGTTCTCAAGACCAACCTGGAGGCGGTGAAGACCATCGTCGAGCAGCTACGCCTGCGCAACATCGGCGGACTGATCGTCATCGACTTCATCGACATGGAGGAGCCGGCAAACCAGCGCGAGGTTTTCGAGGCGCTGGGCGCCGCACTCAAGAAGGACAAGGCGCGTTCGAAGCTCTTGCCCATCTCGGAACTGGGCCTGATCGAGATGACACGCAAGCGGACGCGGGAGAGCCTGACGCAGCTGCTGTGTTCGCCGTGCCCGGCGTGCGACGCGAAGGGCCACATCAAAGCGACCGCTACCATTGCCTACGAAGTCCTGCGCCGCGTGCAGCGCGAAGCGGCGCTCAACCCGAAGATGTCGCAGATTACGGCGCACGTGCACCCCACCGTCGCCCAGTTTCTGCACCAGCACGAAGACCGCACACTGCAGGCGCTGGAGGCCACGCTCGGGAGGAAGATCACCGTCAAGGCGGGCAGCGATCTCGACGAGAGCCGCTACGAGGTGACCGGCGTCGAGGCCGCGGCGTAAGCACGGTCTCGGGCGACAGAGTCGCAAGGCATCTCAGCCTTTCGGATCGAGCGACGCTGGTGACGTCAAGCAGATGTGTGCTAGGGTTCACATGAATATGAGTGAGGTTCGTTCGGATAGTGATCGGCTTCCGGCCGCGCTGGAACGGGGTCCTTTGGTCCTGCATGCAGGCCCCGGAGTTGAGCTCACGAGGGAGCAGTTCTTCCGGCTGTGTGCGCTGAATCGAGATCTTCGCTTGGAACGCAGCGCGCAGGGAGACATCATCGTCATGCCGCCGGCAGGTGGAAAGACAGGGGCGCGGAATTCCAATTTGTTGCTGCAAGTCGCGGCGTGGGCCCAGGCAAATGGTACGGGCGTCTCGTTCGACTCGTCGACTGGCTTTGAGCTTCCCGATGGAGCAACGCGGTCGCCTGACGTCGCATGGGTGAGGCGCATGCGGTTGGTCGCGCTGAGCGCAGAGCAGAAGGAACGCTTTCTGCCGCTCTGCCCCGATTTCGTCATCGAGCTATTGTCACCATCGGACTCCCTGTCGCTGACGCAGGAGAAGATGGACGAGTACATCGCCAACGGAACCCAGCTTGGATGGTTGATCGACCCTGCCCAGCACCGCGCGTATGTCTATCGACCCGCCGCCGCGGTCGAGCAGCTCGAAAGCCCGGCCTCTCTGCATGGCGATCCCGTTCTCGCAGGGTTTGTGTTGGACCTCGCTCCCGTTTGGGACCCGGGATTCTAACGCTGCCGAAGGACAAGCGAGCGCCACCTCCTCGCCTGGTGTGAGCCGACTGCACAGTTCGGACACCCACCTTCACAGCGGACTGCGCATCCGCAAGCTCGGGGGAAGCCCTTCGAGTGTCGTGGCAACCTGACACTGCGCTGCCTCTTCCCCGGAGAGCCTGATGCAGCCGCTGTGCTCCCCCTGCCCGCATGCGACGCGAAGGGCAACGTCAAAGCGACGGCCACCATCGCCTACGAGGTCCTGCGCCGCATCCAGCGCGAAGCCGCCCTCAATCCGAAGATGTCGCAGATCACCGCGCACGTGCACCCCAGCGTGGCTCAGTTCCTGCACCAGCACGAAGACCGCACCCTGCAGGCGCTGGAAGCCACGCTCGGCAGGAAGATCATCGTCAAGGCGGGCAGCGATCTCGACGAGAGCCGCTACGAAGTGACGGGTGTCGAGGCAGCGGCGTGAGCCCAGCGCGATGAGCGCGGCCCGTCGCCGGTAGTGCTGGGCCTTTGGGTCGAGGGTGAATAGCGCTGGGAGGGGCAGCTGCCGTCGAAGCGGCGGCGCCTGCGTACCATTCGGCCAGTAGTTCGCCGTACACCCAACCTGGCCAGACCTGCAGCCTACGGCAGACCTTTGTTGGCCAATCTCCAGTGCAGTCCGCCGTCTGTGGTTTTGGCAACGCCGCGGGAAGTTAGTGCGAAGACGGTGTTCGGGGAACCGGGGGCCAACATGACGGGCGCGGCCGTGTCAACAGGCCAAATGAACTATACGAAGACCACTTGCGTGCAGTCCCTCAATGGCTCCCCCAAGTTCCCAGGCCGTACGGCCACAGCCCGACGAGCTTTCATCGGCGACAGACGTTCGCGCTTGCTGCCCTCACTTGCGACAGACGACCGCTGTCCATCGCTGTCTGAATCCTGGTGGAGTCCGCCGTCTGCAAGTGAGCCGTGCGGCCAGACCCGACGCGGTCCGTAGTGCGCTCTACCAAGTGTCGCGCAAGCCGCGGCAGTAGTGCCCAAGCTGCCGCTGCTCGCTGGGTCCTGGCATTCGCAGCGGCCTCAAAGCGAGCGCACCGGGCAGCCGGTCGGACTCAACATTCTGAGCGCCGCATCGTGACACCGCCGCCCCCACAATCAGCAAGTGATACACCACGCACGCAGCGGTCGCGTTGATTGCATCGGCTGCACCCGCTAAGCTACGCAAGAAGCTCGTCTCGCGATGATCGCTTACCGAACGGGACAATCCCGCCCGCCACGACGCCACCAAAATGAGGAGAGAACTATCGATGGCTGTGCCGCCTAGTGAGCCCGCGGTTGCAGTAAAGGCGAAACCGCGCCAGCAACAGGAATCCGTCGTCATTCGATTCGCCGGTGATTCGGGCGACGGCATGCAGGTCGCCGGCATGCAGTTCACCAACGAATCGGCGCTTGCCGGCAACGATCTCAGCACACTGCCGGACTTCCCCGCCGAGATCCGCGCTCCCGCGGGTACGCTCGCCGGCGTCTCGGGCTTCCAACTCAACTTCTCGAGCCGCGAAGTCTTCACGCCGGGCGACGATCTCGACGTCCTGGTGGCGATGAACCCAGCGGCCTTGAAGACGAACATCGGCGACCTGCGCTCGAACGGCATTCTCATCGTCGATAAAGAGCAGTTCAACGAACAGAACCTGAAGAAGGCCGAGTACAAGTCGAATCCGCTCACCGACGGGTCATTGGACCGCTATCAGGTGTTCGAGGTCGACATCACCAAGCTCACCGCGGCCACCTTGCGCGACACCAACCTACCGGCGCGCACGGTGAACCGTTGCAAGAACTTCTTCGCGCTCGGCCTGACCTCGTGGATGTTCAACCGTCCCATGGAGGCGACCGAGAAGTGGATCGAGCAGCGCTTCAAGAAGACACCCGATCTGGCGAGCGCCAACCTGCGCGTGCTCAAGGCGGGGTACAACTTCGGCGAGACGACGGAGATCTTTGCGCACTCCTTCGAGATCCAGCCGGCGCGCATTCAGCCCGGCACCTACCGCAACCTCACGGGGAACACGGCATTGGCGATCGGCTTCGTGGCGGCGGCGCATCGCGCTGGTCTCCCGCTGTTCCTCGGCAGCTATCCGATCACCCCGGCCAGTGACATCCTGCACGAGCTGGCCGCGTTCAAGAACTACGGCGTGCTCACGTTCCAGGCCGAGGATGAAATCGCTGGCGTCGGTGCGGCGCTGGGGGCGGCATTCGGCGGTGCCATCGCGCTGACGACGACGAGCGGGCCGGGCATGTGCCTCAAGGCCGAAACCGTCAACCTGGCACTGAGCGTCGAGCTCCCGCTGATCATCGCCGACATTCAGCGCGGCGGGCCGAGCACCGGGTTGCCGACCAAAACCGAGCAGGCCGATCTCCTCATGGCCCTCTACGGCCGCAACAGCGATTCGCCGGTGCCGATCATCGCCCCACGTACGCCGTCCGATTGCTTCGCCGCGGCTTTCGAAGCCGTGCGCGTCGCCACCAAGTACATGACCCCGGTGATTCTGTTGTCCGACGGCTACCTCGCCAACGGCGCCGAGCCGTGGTTGATTCCGAAAGTCGATGACCTGCCCGAGATCAACGTGAGTTTCCGGACCGATCCGCACGGGTTTTACCCGTATCTCCGCGACCCGACGACGCTGTCGCGCCCGTGGGTGGTGCCAGGCACGCCTGGGCTCGAACACCGCATCGGCGGTCTGGAGAAGGAATACCTCAGCGGCAACGTCAGCTACGCACCCGCAAACCACGAGCAGATGGTGCGCGTCCGTGCCCGCAAGGTCGCGGGCATCGCAGCGGAGATTCCGCCAACCGAGATCTACGGGCCGCCCCAGGGTGACGTGCTGGTCGTCGGCTGGGGCAGCACCTACGGCGCCATCACGGCTGCGGTGCAGGACCTGCAGCGCCAGGGCAAGCCGGTGTCTCATGTCCACCTCCGTTACCTCAACCCGCTCCCCGGCGACCTGGGAGATATTCTGCGCCGCTTCAAAAAAATCCTCGTGCCTGAGATGAACCTCGGCCAGCTCGTCAAGGTGTTGCGCGCCGAGTATCTCGTCGATGCCATCGGCTTGAACAAGATCCAGGGCCTGCCTTTCAAGGTCTCGGAGATCACCAACCGCATCAATCGGATGTTGGAGGCTTAGTGCTCATGTCGACTGCTGCTGCCGGTTCGAAGCTGACGCGCAAGGATTTCGTTTCCGACCAGGACGTGCGCTGGTGTCCGGGCTGTGGGGACTACGCCATCCTGGCGCAGGTGCAGAAGGTCATGCCCGAGCTGGGCGTGCCGCGCGAGAACATCGTGTTCATTTCCGGCATCGGCTGCTCGAGCCGGTTCCCGTACTACATGAATACCTACGGGTTCCACAGCATCCACGGGCGCGCCCCGGCGATCGCCACGGGCTTGAAGGCGGCGCGCCCCGAGCTGTCCATATGGGTGGCAACGGGCGACGGTGATGGCTTGTCCATCGGCGGCAACCACCTGATTCACATCCTGCGCCGCAACCTCGACGTCAACATTTTGTTGTTCAACAACCGCATCTACGGGCTGACGAAGGGGCAGTACTCGCCGACGTCGGAGCAGGGCAAGATCACCAAGTCGACTCCGTTGGGCTCCGTCGACTATCCCTTCAACCCGCTGTCCGTGGCGCTCGGCGCAGACGGGACATTCGTCGCGCGCACCATCGACGTCGAAGCCAAACATCTGCAGGACGTCATCAAGCGCGCCTACGAGCACCGCGGCACCTCGTTCGTCGAGATCCTCCAGAACTGCAACATCTTCAATGACGGCGCGTATGCTCCGCTCACCGAGAAGGACACGAAAGCCGACACCCAGCTCGTCCTGGAACATGGGAAGCCGCTCATCTTCGGCAAGAACCGCGACAAGGGCATCCGTATGAACGGCCATACGCTCGAAGTGGCGCAGCTCGGCAACGGAGTGAGCGAGTCGGATATCATCGTACATGACGAGACCGATACGGCTCTTGCCTTTCTGCTGAGCCTGATGACGCCGCCCCATTTCCCCACCCCAGTCGGCGTCCTGCGCTGCGTTGAGCGCCAGCCGTACGAGGAGATCCTCCACGAGCAGATCCGCACCGCGAAGCAGCGCCAAGGTACCGGTGATTTGAACGCGCTGTTCAGCCGCGGCGACACCTGGACGGTGAGCTAGCAGCGCATCGGAGTTGGAAGTAGGCAGCGCTCCATCGGGGCGCGGGCCACGGGTGACGCCGCGGGTGCGTTGACAGCCAGCGCCGGCGACGGCTAGCCTCAGCGGCACGCCCATGGGCCGCCGGGTTGCCATCATGGCCGGCATCCTGCTCGCCGCGGCTGCCGGTTATCTGGTCGGATACGTGCGTTTCCACCCTCAGTCGACGCTGACACAACGCGTGGAGTCGCGCCTCCAGGAAACGAAGTCGGAGCTCAGCAGCTGGCGCGAAGAAAAGCAGGAGCTGCAGCAACGTATCGAGCAGCTCAGTAAGGAGGAGGAGCGGCTGGCGCAAGAAAACGAGATCCTGCGCAAACAGCAAACCGCCGATCAGCTCTTGACCGGTAAAGGCGGGGAGCTCCCGGCGCACCCACTGAAGTAAATGTGAACCTACCGGGGCGGCGTCACCCGCACTATGATCTGCGCCGTCGCACTGACGTTTCCGATAAGGTCCCGTACGCGCGCGGTCACCACGGTATCTCCGGTTGGGAAGCTCACCTTCTGTTCAGCAAACAGCCCGCAGTATTGAATGGTGCTCCCCGTCGCTACGAAGCGGAAGCCACCGTCCTCAAACGTGGTGCAGGCATCCTGCTGCTTGGTGCGACCGCTGTAGAGCCCGCGGCCGTCTTTGAAGCGACACGCGAGGTCATTTATCGCGTTCGATTGCGTCGACGAAAAATCCGGAGGGTTCACTGCTGGCACCCCGCCCAGCGTCGGCGACATGTCATCGCAAACCGCGGTGGTGGCGTCACCCAGCGGGCGCGACACCTCGATCAGCAGTCCTGGTAGACCCCCCGGATTGGAGTTGAACGTGCTGGGGTCGACGGCGGTACCGGTGCCGCCCGGCCGCGCCTCCAGAACGAGCGAGAAGCCAGTACCCGACGAGCGCTGATAGATGGTCATGCCCCCGGGCGTCACGGGGACGGGATCCACAAGGGTGTAGTCGCCGCGCGCCACGCCAAAGAAGGTGATCACGGGTTCGGGGGGCACGGTCGGCGTTCGCGTCCGCGTCACCGTCGGCGTCGGCGTGATGGTCGGCGTCAGCGTGACCGTCGGCGTGCGCGTCGCGGTGCGAGTCGGGGTCGCTGTGCGCGTGTTCGTGGGGGTGCGCGTTGGCGTTGCTGTCGGAGTGACGGTTGGGGTCAAGGTGATCGTCGGCGTCACCGTCGCGGTCGGCGTCCTGGTCGCGGTGCGCGTGATCGTCGCTGTGCGGGTTACCGTTGGGGTGACGGTGATCGTCGGGGTCGGCGTGATCGTTGGTGTCGAACTTGGCGTGCGCGTTGCCGTCTCAGTCCGCGTGAAGGTTACTGTGGGCGTGCTCGTGCGGCTCGGCGTGCGGGTTGGCGAGGCGGACGGGGTGCGCGTATTTGTCTGCGTCGAGCTCGGCGAGGCGGTAAGAGTTCGGCTCGGCGTTCGTGTTGGCGTCACCGTAACTGTGTTCGACGGCGTCGCGCTGGCGGTGCGAGTCGGGGAGAGCGTCCGCGTCGCTATGGGTGTCAGGAGCGGGGTCGGCGTTCGTGAGAACGTTGCCGTACGAGTCGGCGATACAGTTGCCGCCGTTGTAACCGTGGGCGTTGCGCTGGGCGGTTGCGACCCGGTGGGCGATGGGCTCGGTGTGGCAGTGTGGCTCGCCGTCCGCGTCACAGTGCGAGTGGCGCTGGCGGTCGGCGTCCGCGTTGCGGTCGGCGTTGCGGAAGCTGAAGGGACAGCCGTTGGCGTCCGTGTCCGGGTCGGCGAGAAGCTCGGTGTCGGAGAAAGCGTGGCTGTTGGCAGCGGAGACGCGGTCGTTGATGGGCTCGGGGTGTTGGCTGCCGGCGTCGCTGTCGGGCTGGCAGTGCGCGTCGTCGACCGCGTCATCGAGGCAGTCGGACTCGGCAGGGCTGCTGGCGTCGTCGTGAAGGTTGCCGTGGGTGGCAGGGTTCCGGCTGTTCGTGTTGCTGTCGAGCTTGGGGTGGATGTCGACGTTGCGGTGGCGGTGAACCTCGGGCTCGGGGTGAACGTCGGGCTTGAGGTGAGGGTCGGGCTCAAGGTGAGCGTCGGAGTCCCCGTTCTCGTGGAAGTGAGGGTCCGAGTTGGAGTCAGTGTTGGTGTCGGTGTCGGGCGTGGCGTGTCGGTCTTCGTCGGCGTCGGCTGATCGCCGATGCGCACGACGATGTGTACCAGTGGACCCACGTTGTCATCAGTATCCCGAACCTGGATCGCCACATCCGTGTCGCCGTCCGGGAAGGCGGTAGCAGCTGCGATGACTCGGCAGAACTGAGTTACGAGAGGTTGCGATGACACGAACGCCGACGTGCCGAACGCGTCCACTGTGCAGGCGCGGCGCGCCGCCGTAGCCACGGTGGCAGCGCACGCAAAGTCGTTGAGGCCATTTGCCACCTGTTGACTCAGACCGAAGTCGAACGGGTTGAAGGCAGGGATGCCTCTCTCCGTGCAGACCTGTGGATCGCCATCGCCGAGAGGGCGTGACGTTTCCACCTGCAGATCCGGGCGGGCCTGTGGATCAGTGGATAGGGAGTTGAAGATGTTGGTGCCGATTGGCGCACCATCATCCCCAGGAATGGCTTCGACGACAAGCTGAAACCCGGATCCGCTCGGACGCTGAAACAGCCGCGTCCCGTCGTCGCCGATGTTGACTGGCGAAAAAACGCTCCCGTCGGGCCCGGCAAGCCCAGCGAACACGATGCGAGGTCCAATACGGGGTGTCGGGGTAATCGTCGGGCTCGGCGTCAGGCTCGCGGTCGGCGTTGGTGGCACCTGCGTCAACTGCAGGAACGCCGTGAGGTCAGCCGGTGTTACTGCCCCATCACCGTTGACGTCTGCACACGCACACTGATCGGCCGCGGCGTACAGGCAACTCACAAGGGTGTCGAGGTCATCGGCGCCCACGCTGCCGTCACAGTTGACGTCACCAGGCACTGGCACTTGGGCCAGCACCGCATAACGGACGACGGCCAACAACGCCGCAATGCCAACGACGCGGCGGCAGAAGCGGGTGATTGGAATCCTCATGCCCCCATCGTGGCGAAAAAACCCTGTCACTATGCCGATCGGCCCGTACGCGGTCAATACGAGACTCGGTGCGCCGTTGCGGCACCACCTCTTGCCAGGTCCAGACACGAATTGGTAGAAGCGGCCTCACGGGAGGAGCACGATGGCGAAGAAGAAGGTTGCGAGAAAGGCGGAGGCGAACCAAATTCTGTCTCGGGTGCAGAGCAACATGAAGCGCCTGCAACGCGAAGCCCAAGGCTTGCTGGGTCGCACTCGCAAGCAGGCAACGCAGCTCATTTCCCGGGACCAGCGGCGTGCACTGGATCGGATATTGAGTCGGGCGAAGAAGCTTCGCACGGATCTTGAGAAGCGAGCCGAGCGGGCCTCGAAAACGGTCGAATCCCGTGCGGAGCGGCTGCTTTCGACGCTGGAAAAGGAAACCGCAAAACGCCTGGCACCCATCGTCAAGCGGTTGGACCTCCCATCACGGAAGGAGATTGAGACCCTGTCGCGCCGCATCGGTCATCTGGAGAAGCAGATGCGCCGACCGGGAGCGCCGCCTACATCGCGTGCTCAGGCCGCGCCCGCGCCGGCAGCGCCGGGGTCGGCCGCCAGCGAGTAGCGGCTCCCACAGAGTTCGCCCAACCAGGCGTCTGACGCGTTCGTGTCGGTACAGCTTTGCGTCATCGTGGTCCCGATGACGCGGGGGTGCGCCTGCCGAGGCGTTGCCGAAAATCGACGCTGTGCATTGTTTTCTCACGCGGCGTCATCTGGATGACAGACGGTCCCCGTCGTTGTCCCATTGGTGCGGGCTCCGCGGAAAGCAGGGGGTGGCACGTGCCGTGCTGTCCGACGTTCGTCAATACCGAACGCCCAGCAAAGGGGGAGCTATGTCAGCCAACAACCAGCAGATAGGTTCACCGATCCATGCGTTGCGGCGCCGCCTGAAGATGACGCAGGAGGAGTTCGCCCACGCCATCGGTGTGACGGTCTCCACGGTGAACCGATGGGAGAACGGCCACATTGAGCCCAGCCGTCTGGCCCGAAAGGCGATGGACGCGCTCCTGGCGCAGATTCCCACATCTTCCGACTTCAGCGAAGAACCGCTCGCCTTGAGCGCCAAGGAGTCGTGAGAGCCTCGTGCCCGCGTTAATTTCATGGCCCGCTCCCCTTTGGTCGCTGCGGGCTTCCAAAGTCGGACACCCTGTCAGAAGATCAGCGCGGCCGCCCGCATGGGCGCGCCACTGCGGTCGGCAATTGCCAACGGGAATCCCACGAAGACAATATTCCTCTCACCCATCAGACGCCCCAGGTTGGTGAGTCCTTCCACCACTGGTATGCCGGCTTGGAAAAACGCCAAGCGCTCCGCCCACACTTCCTCGGGCGGACGGTTCTTGTCCATGAGGTCGGCGTAACGGCTGAAGCTACCAATGCTGGGCATATCGGTAGCCAACGCCTTGATCTTCTTCGTGGCCAGCCATTGAGCGGCCTGTACCGAGAGCGGTGCGTACGTCGGCCAGTCCTCGTCCTGCGGCTGCGTATAGCCAACGTAGAGCAACAAGATGTCGTTCGCCGCGATGCTGTAATTCTCGAGATCGCTGATCTGCAGCGGCGTGTTGCGATCCTTCCAGCGCAGGTCAATGAGCCGCGCCCGTCCGTATAGCTTCTCCAGCGGGACCTGATCTGGTCGCTCACCGCCCTTGAGCAAGCGTGCCGGCGCGTCGAGATGCGCCCCGACGTTTGCGACGATCTCAAAGTAGGTGAGTCCGAAGGCGTAGGCCTCTTTCGACGGAGTGACTGGCGTAAAGGACACGCGCTCCTTGAGTCCGAGGAAATCACAGGCGCGATGACCAAATTGCCGTACCGGGAGATCCTCAGTGATCACCGGAGACAGATCGACAATCTTCTTTGGCATGGGTATCGACATCGATCCACCGCCACGACAGCCAACCAGGCCGGCGATGACGAGAAGCGCGAGCGTTAGGGCGGTTCGAGCCGCCGGTGGACTGTCGCTTCGCCTCATACCCTCTCCTTCTCTCGCACTGCACCGATGCTCGGTCTCACGCCTCCGGGGAACGGCCCCAACCGCCGACCGTATTCCGCCTGCGCAACCGCATCGTCCGATAAAGCATCGCGCCGCCCAAATGTGCAAGTCTTGCACCCCCATATGACAAACCCGCACGCGGCGGCACGTGCCACGGTTCTACCAAAGGTCGAATTGATAGTCAGCTAAAACCTGCATGGTCCGGTCTATTCGGCGGATTGCCAAAAAAAGGCTGACCAGCAGGGGGCTCACACCCTCTTTGCCTTCCAGGTGCCCCGACGGTACCACGCGAACATGACGACGGCTTCGAAGAGGATCGACACGAACATGCCGATCCACACACCGTCGATGCCGTAGGCAAGGGGCAAGGCCAGGACATATGAGAGCGGCAGCTTCACCGGCCAGTTGGCGAGGAAGGCGGTGATCATCGGCGGTTTCGTGTCGCCGGCGCCGTTCATCGCGCTCACCAGGGGAAACATGGGCGCGCTGAAGAGAAAGCTGAGCGCCATCAGCTTCAGGAAGGGCTGCCCCGCAGCCACCACGGCGGGCTCGCTGTCGAAAGCCAGGATGATCTGACTCGACCACGCGTAGTAGACCACGCAGAAGGCGACACCCAGCAGCGTTGTCACCGCGAGCCCGCGCAATACCACCCGCTCCGCCTCGCGGACGTCGCGTGCGCCCAGACTCTGCGCGACCAGGGTTGCGACAGCCGCGTTGATGCCCGAGTAGGGGATCCAATTGATCGAGAACGACCGCAAGGCGATGCCGAACGCGGCGATCGCCGCCGTGCCGAAGGAGGCGATCACCTTCAGGAGCAAGAACGTGGACAGCGGCCGCGCGATCATTGAGAGGCTGGCGGGCGCCCCGATTTGCAGCATCCGCCAGAAAAGAGTCGGCGCCAACTGCACCGGCCGCCGCGCGCCCCAACGAAACGGCCGTCCGAGCAGCAGCGACGTCGCGAGAAACAGCACCATACCCGCCACCCCGGACAACGCTGCCGCAACCGCTGCACCGTTGACGCCCCACCCGAGCCACCCCAACGGGATGCCGAGCACGACGACCTCTCCGGGAGGGAAGATGAAAAACGGATCGAGCACCCCGTTCAACAGCACCACCGCGATGTTCACCAACATCGGTGTCCGGGTGTCCCCGGTTGCCTGATAGCTGGCTCCCAATGCGGTGGAGACGTAGAGAAAAATCTGGCCGCTGCACATGATGCGAAGGTACCCAACCCCAGCTTGCTCGACCTCCGCCCCGGCGTCGAAGAAGCGCACGATCGCCGGAGCAGCGGCGTACCCGAGTAGCGCCACGGCCGCGCCAAGCAACGCCCCTAAACACAGGCCGTGCACCGTGGCGCTGAAGGCTGCAGTGTGGTTCCGCTCGCCAACCCGCCGCGCGATGATCGCCAACGCACCGGCATACACGACGTTGGAAATGCCGAAGACGATGAAGAGAATGTTGCCCCCAAGCGCGACCGCGGCGACGGCGACGGTACCGAGGTGGCCGATCCAGAACAGGTTGACGAGCGTGAGCAGCGTGATCGTCGAGGTCGAAATGCTCACGGGCCAGCCGAGATCCCAGATGCGCCGGTACGTACTTGCGGCAGCGCGCTCCCCGGGGCCTGCGCGAATTTCAACAATGCTGTCTCGGTCCATGGCCGCTCGCCCCCGCTGCGCCCCTCCCAACCCCGCTGATTGCCGGCACGATTGACGATTCCGTAGATTCTCACCATACCATGGGTGGGCACGCAAACAGGTGACGCCGTTCGCACGCTCGTCCAAGGAGGGCTATGCGCATCGCAGTCTGCATCAAACAGGTTCCGGTGGTGTCGGCAATGCAGTTCGATCCCGACACGAAGACGTTGAAGCGCGAAGGCGTACCGAGTGAGGTCAGCGCCTTCGATGTCCGCGCGCTCGTCAAGGCCGTGGAGCTTAAGGCAGCGCACGGCGGCGAGGTGGTTGCCGTGACGATGGGCCCGCCACAGGCACGTGAGGCATTGAGCGAGTGCCTTGCGCTGGGCGCCGATCGCGCCGTGCACATCTGTGACCGCGCCTTCGCCGGGTCCGACACGCTCGCCACCGCACGCGCCCTGGCGTTGGCGCTGCGCCGCGAATCGTTCGACCTCGTCCTCTGCGGGCGCAACAGCGTCGACGCCGAGACCGGACAGGTGGGGCCCGAGGTCGCTGAGTTGCTCGATTGGCCGCAGATCACCGCGGCACGCACGCTGACGATTGACGCCACCGCACGCCAGCTCAGCGCCGAACGGGAGACCGATGACGGTGTCGAGACCGTCAGCGCGCCGCTGCCGGCGCTGGTTACCGCCGCCGAAGACCTGGCACCTGAGCGTTTCCCGTCGAAGGCCGATCGTGAGGCCGCGAAGACGAAGCCCTGTGTGGACCTGCGTGCTGCCGAACTGTCGTCGGACATCTCTCAGTTCGGATCCGCTGGCTCTCCCACATGGGTCGCCGGATTGCATCACATCGAATCGACCCGTCTGGGTCGCATTCTCGAGGCCAGCTCGATTGATACCGCTGCCGCCGAGCTATCGCGCATCCTGACCCAGGAGCATGGGTTGTTCGACACATGGAAAGTGCGCGCGCAACCGGCAATCGCGACAGTGGCGGCAACAGCGCAGCGCTCCAGGGCGCGCGACGTGTGGGTGCTCGCCGAAGTTCTGGGCAGTGCACTCCGCCCGGTTGTCTTCGAATTGCTCGCGAAAGCGACGGCGCTCGCCGCCGCGACCGGCGGTCACGTCGGCGCCGTATTGCTCGGCCGCGACGTCGAGCCGCATGCGGCGGCCCTTGCGGCACACGGTGCCGACCGCGTGCTGTTGGCTGACGACGCACGGCTGGCGCCCTATTGCACCGAGGTGCATGCGGCGGTTTTCGCAGCCGCCATCCAAGCGCACGCTCCCGGCATCGTCCTCATCCCCTCCACCAGCATGGGCCGCGATCTCGCACCGCGGGTCGCAGCCCGTTTGCAGCTCGGACTCACCGGCGACTGCGTGGACATCGGCATCGATGCCGCGGGCCGACTGCTGCAGTACAAGCCCGCGTTCGGCGGCAGTGTGGTCGCACCGATCCTGTCACGCACGCTTCCCGAGATGGCGACGGTTCGCCCGGGCATGCTTTCACCAGGGCAGCCTGATCCCTCCCGCCAAGTCGTGATCGAACGCGTGGCGCTCGATGCCGTCGGCCCACCGCGAGTCCGTGTCGTTGAACGTCATGCCGGTGCCGAAGCCGCTGCCGAGTTGGATGCCGCCGAAGTCGTCATTGGTGTCGGTAAAGGCATCGGCAGTAAGGACAACCTGCAGCGAGTCGAGCCGCTTAGACGCCTTCTCAACGCGGCCCTGTGCACAACGCGCGACGTCACCGACGACGGCTGGCTTCCAAAACAATATCAGGTTGGCCTCACCGGCCGCGCCATCGCTCCGAAGCTGTACATTGCCATCGGCATTCGCGGCGCCTTCGAGCATATGGTGGGCGTGCGCCGCGCCGGACTCATCGTTGCGATCAACAAGAATGCGAAGGCACCGGTATTCAAGAACGCTGATTACGGCATGGTCGGCGACTACGTGGAGGCGGTCTCAGCGCTGCACACACATCTATCCACGATACAGCGGCGCCAGCGATGATTGCAAAGCCGCCCGGGTGTCGCTAAGCAGCCGGCGTGCAGCCCCGGGACCACTTCATCTCCATCAACGGCCTGCGACTGCACTACCTGGAGTGGGGCGACGCAACCTCACCACGGGTCATCCTCCTCCACGGCGGCTCCGCGCACGCGCACTGGTGGGATCACTTCGCCGCATCCATCGCCGACACCTATCGGGTTCTCGCGCTCGACCTGCGCGGGCATGGCGACAGCCAGCACCCCGACCCGCCGGCATATCAGGTCGACGACTACGTGCGGGACCTAGCCGGGTTCATCGCCGCCCTGCGGGTGGATGGTGTCCACCTCGTCGGGCACTCCCTGGGCGCGATGATCGCCACCGCATTTGGCGGCCAGCACCCGCAGCAGTTGCGCTCGCTGGTCATCGTCGACAGCCAGCTCAGAATCACGCCGGCGGGTGCGCGCTACATGGTCCGCCTGCGCAACTTTCCGCAGCCGCTGTACCGCGATCGGCAGCACGCCGTCGAACGGTTCCGTTTGCTACCCACACAGACATCGGCCGACACCAAGACGCTGCAAGGCGTGGCCGCGCACGGTATTCGCGAGTTACCCGATGGGCGCTGGACGTACAAATTCGACCGTGAAGCCCTGGCGCACAATCAGCCGCAAGACCTGACGCCGGTCCTGCGACGGCTCAGTTGCCCGATCCTCATCATGCGCGGGGCGCACAGCACGCTGCTGTCGCCGGTCGCGCTGGCGGTGTTGCACGCTGCTGCCCCGGACGCCGAGGTCATGGAAATCGCCGCCGCGCATCACCACGTCATGCTCGACAATCCGATCGAGTTTGCGCGCGCCGTACGTGCCTTCCTGGGGCGAGCGCAGCATGCAGCCCACCGCCTGAATTCCCGGCGCGCTGCACGTCCGTAACGAAGAAGGTCACAGACAACCTACGACTATCGCCGAAAGTCTCCGCGTGGCGTGCACATTTTCTTGGTCGTCATTCCCGCAATCTTTAAGCGGGAATCCATGGCCCGCGTTGTGGACCGCCGCGCCCCGCCTGGATGCCCGCTTGAGGATTGCGGGGATGACGGAACGGAGATGTGGAGTTTGGGTTGCGGGCACCGCCCCGTGCTAGGAAGAGAGACAGCAACGATCGCAGCCTCGTGGCGTCGTGCAGTCGTGCAAAGCCGGCCCTTTATCGCGGCGGCGACTTGCGATATGGTCGGCGCGGCGACTCGTACATGGGGATTCGGGAGGCGAGATCAACCCGACAGGACAATGGATCAGGTCGCACTCGTACAGGCGGAGGAGGACAGGAGCTTGCCAGCGAGAAGAAGCTGCGGGGGGCCGGGCGACGTGTGGAATCGGCCGGTTGCGTCGCGCCCACGCACCGTGGGGGCGGAGGCTGGTGTCAGGCGGCTCCCGCTCAGCATCGCATTGGCCCTTGTTCTGGTGGCGTACATGTCCATTGCCGCGGGGGCGAGCACGAGTGTAGGCTGTGATCCAAACCCGACCACACGCGCAAACGCCCTGATTGCCGCCATTGCGAACGCCGTCACCGCAGGCGGGACGCAGACCGTCGCTCTGGCGTCTGCGTGCACCTATACGCTCACCACTGTCCACAACGGCAGCGGTGTCAACACCAACGGCTTGCCGCGCATCAACAACAACGTCGATCTTACGGTCACTGGCAACAACGCCACCATTACCCGTGACGGCGCGGCGTCACGCTTCCGCCTCTTTCAGGTAGACAGCGGCGCGACGCTCAGGCTGAACGACATCACGCTGAGCGGCGGGCATACCCCCGACGGCGCCCCCTCTCAAAACGGCGGGGATGGCGGTGCCATCTACAACGCCGGGACCTTGCATGTCGCCGACAGCGTGGTCCAACAGAACAAGACGGGTGACGGCGGCGATGGCCAAGACGGACCACCGACGCTAGGGGCGGGCAATGGCGGCCAGGGCGGTGGCCTCTTCAATTCAGGCACCACGCAGATCACTAGGACCCGCGTCAGCGGAAACATGACGGGTATGGGCGGCACGATGATTTCAGACGGTGACGGGGGGCACGGCGGCGGCGTGTCCAATAGCGGCACCCTGCAGGTCACGCGCAGCCTGTTTTCCTCCAATCAAACCGGTGTGGGGGGCAACGGCGGGTACAGCGGCGGCCAACAAGGCCGCGGTGGCGGCATCTACAGCACCAATCTGGTGGAAGTGACGAACACGACGTTCATGCAGAACAACTCCGGTCTGGGCGGCGGCGTCGAGAACTTCGGCGGCACGGCCATGCTCAGCTGGAACACGTTCGATGGCAACACCGCCGGCTCGGGTGGTGGCCTGTCCAACTATGCCGGTGGCACCTTTCAACTGACCAACAGCACGGTCGCCAACAATCAAGCCAGCGACGAAGGCGGCGGCATCTATAACGATGGCACCATGATCGTCACCTTCAGCACGCTGTCGAACAACGGGGCGCCGAGCGGTGGTGGACTCTATCAGGACGCCGGCACGTTCACGCTGCGCAACAGCATCATCGCGCACACCAGCATGGGGGCCAACTGCAATGTGAATATCACCGACGGCGGCTACAACATCGAGGACAAGGATGATTGCGGATTGAGTGCTGCGAACCACTCGCAATCCGATACCGATCCGAACTTGGATCCCAGCGGGCTACAGGCCAATGGCGGTCTGACGAAGACCATCGCGCTGCAAGGCACTAGCCCCGCCGTCGACGCAATCCCGCCGGGGACCAATGACTGTGGCACGACGGTGACGACAGACCAACGCGGCGTGCCGCGACCGCAAGACCCGCAGTGCGACGTTGGCGCGTACGAGTTGACGCCGGCCAGTCCGGCTCCAGCGCTGTCGCCGCTCGCACTCGGCGGGTTGGCGATTGCATTGGTGGCAGCGGGCGCGCTGCGGGTACGTCGGCGTGCCGGGTGAGGCCAGGACGATAACCGACGGCGTCGCCACCGAGCCGCGCACGCTGAGGAGAAATCGCCGCTGTGCAGCTTCGCGCTATGCTCGATGCTCCGATCGAATTTGCGCAAGCTGTAGGTAGGCCCTGCACCGTGCCCGGCGCGCACACCACCGCTCAAATCCCGCTGCGCTGGGCGTTCCTTGCGCAGCGTTCGTTCGTACCCCGCCGTCTGCCCTCTTGAACCCCCGGACCCTTCAACCCTATAAGTTGCTGCATGGCGCATCGCAGCGAGTTTCTCTCGGTCGGCGGCGTGCGCACGCACCTGTTGCGCGGCGGCCGCGGCGCGCCGCTGTTGGTGCTGCAGTCGGAGTTCACCGCCAACCGCTGGTTCCCCTATCACGACAACTTGGCGGCGCACTTCCAGGTCTTCGCACCGGATCACCCGGGGTTCGGTCAGAGCGAACTTCCCGAGTGGCTCGAAGGTGTCGATGACGTGGTGTTTCACTACGTCGATCTGCTCGACGCTCTTAGTATCGACCGCGTGTCGATCGTCGGCACATCCCTGGGCGGCTGGATCGCCGCGGAGTTGGCGGTCGCACACCCCGCACGCGTTGACCGACTCGTCCTGGTGGGCGCAGCCGGGATCAAAGTCGACGGCGTGGAGCGCTTCGACGTGTTCCTGCATTCCCTTGAAGACACGCTGGCCCATCTCTTCCACGACGCCGGCCGCGCCGCGCAGCTCTTGCCAACTGAATTCGGCCCGGACTTCATCGTGCGCGGCTACCGCGAAGCGACGACGTTGGCGCGCCTGAGCTGGAACCCGTATCTCTACAATCCCAAGCTGCAACGCCGGCTGCGGCGCGTGAAAGCGCCGACGCTGATCGTGTGGGGGGAAAACGATGCCTTCCTGCCGTTGGCGCATGGCCAAGCGTACGCCCAACTGATCCCGACGGCGCGCCTGCAGACGATCGCGCAATGCGGACACCTGCCACCGCACGAGCAGACCGAGCTGTTCACCGAGCACGCAATCAAGTTTCTAGCGGCCGCACACGACGGCTCCGTCCGCTCTCGCTAGTCATGGTCCAGTTCTTCTACTTCCACCTCATGCCCTGGCCGCATCTGCCGGCGGATTTCGATCGCAACCACGCGTCGTCGTGGGTGACGCTCTCGAACCGCTACTACGATCCGCAACGCGGCCACGTCCTTTACAACGAGTACCTCGACGAGATGGAGCGTGCCGAGGAACTCGGGTACGACGGGCTGGGCGTCAACGAACATCACCAGAACGCCTACGGCACGATGCCGTCGCCGAACCTCATGGCGGCGGCGCTTGTGCGCCGCACGCGGCGCGCCAAGATCGCGATTCTGGGCAACGCCATCCCGTTGCACGATCACCCGCTGCGCGTCGCCGAGGAAGTGGCCATGCTCGACGTCATGTCCGGCGGGCGCGTCATCTCCGGCTTCGTGCGCGGCATCGGCTGCGAGTATCTGTCGCTCGGAGTGAACCCGACGTATTCGCGCGAGCGTTTCTACGAAGCGCACGAGCTGATCGTGCGCGCCTGGACCGAAGACGGGCCATTCTGCTTCGAGGGCAAGCACTATCAGGTGCGCTACGCGAATATCTGGCCACGGCCGCTGCAACAACCGCATCCGCCGATCTGGCTGCCGTCGCAAGGCAGCACTGAAACCATCCGCTGGGGCGCGCAGCGCCGTTACCCGTTCATCAGCGTGTTCACTTCCTTTGCGCAGACGAAGCGGTTGATCGACGAGTACAAGGCCGCCGCCGAGGCCGCCGGCTACGTTGCACAGCCGGAGCAAATCGGCTTCGCCCTGCCGACGTACGTCGCTGAGACCGATGCGCGGGCCCGCGAAGAGGCGAAGCCGCACATGCTGTGGCTGTTTCACCGCGGTCTCAAGATCCCGCCGCACTTCCTGCTGCCGCCCGGCTACATCACGGAAGAATCGTTGCGCAAGTTTCTCGCCGCCGGCTTGCATCCGCCCGCCGAGATGAGCTTCGAGGAACTGGAGAAGGGTGGATACATCCTGGTCGGCAGCGCGCGCACCGTGGTCGACCGGCTCAAGGATATTCAGAAGCAAATCGGCTTTGGGCTGTTCATCGGTGGCGGCCGCACCGGTGACATGCCGCACGACAAGGCGCTCAAGAACATGGAGCTGTTCGCGCGCGAGGTGATGCCGAAGTTCCGGTGAACGACGTCCCGGTGGAGGATCGTTGTGGAGTTTATCGACGAGCCACCTCGCCGAACACCGGTCTACACGACGACGCAGGTGCTGGTCGTCGGCGGCGGAGCGGCGGGTGCCGCCGCGGCGATCGCCGCGGCACGCAATGGTGCGGAGACGCTGCTGGTCGAGCGCTCGGGCGCGCTTGGCGGGCTGGCGACCGGCGGCCTGATCATCCTGCTGCTGACGCTCGACGACGGCCGCGGCCACCAGGTGGTCGGCGGCCTCTGCCAGGAAGTCACCGAGCGCGTCGCCGCGCGCGGCGCTGCCTACTTTCCACCGAAGTCCGAATGGGGCTCAGCCGACGAGCAGCTCGTCGCGCAGTACATGCGCTGGGGCCTGGTGTGGGGCTCCGGCCCGCACAGTGTGCGCTACTCTGTCGCCTACGATCCGGAGGAGTTCCGCTTCGCGCTGAACACGATGTGCGAGGAAAGCAAGGTCCGCTTGCTGCTGCACGCCTGGGCCTGCGAGGGCATCCGCGACGGCGACCGCTTGCGCGGCGTCGTGTGTCAAAGCAAGTCGGGACGCTTCGCCGTCCTCGCCGACGTGGTCGTCGACGCCACCGGCGACGGCGACATCTTCGCCTCGGTCGGTGTGCCGTTCGCACTCGAAAAGGTGCTGCCGTGGCTCTGGTTCCGTATGGGCGGTGTCGCCGACGTTGATGCGGCGTTCGACGCCGGCGCGGGCTGCTTGCGCACGGTCAACCCAGGGCAGGTGCTGTTCCCCTGGGGCGCTACCGATCGCATCATCCGCAAGATCGATGCGACCGACCCGGCCGATCTCACGCTCGCGGAGATCGAGTGCCGCAAGAAGGTGATGGCAGCCGTCGACGACCTGCGCCGCACGTATCCGCAGTTCAAGGACGCCCACCTCTGCGAGATCGCGCGCGACCTTGGGATCACCGAGAGCCGCCGCATGATCGGCGACTACGTGCTGCAGCGCGACGACATGGACCGGCGCATGGACGATGCCATTGCGCTCACCGGCCACTGGACCAAAAACGGCGCGCTCTACTGGATCCCGTACCGCTCGCTGCTTCCGAAGGAGTTCTCAAACCTTCTGGTCGCTGGCCGCTGCATTTCGGTCGATCACCGCACGCACCATGCGACCAAGGAGATTCCGCCGTGCATGGCGACAGGGGAGGCGGCGGGGACAGCCGCCGCACTGGCGGTCCAGGGAGGAATGAGCCCGAAATCGCTAGACGTGCAAGCGCTACAACGTAGGCTGCGCGAGCATGGTGCGATTTTGGAAGTGTAGCGCGCCCCCCGGAAGGCCTCTCTACGAGCGTCCTCACACGCGGGCACGGAGAACACCGAGGTTTGGGCGAAGCTCTTCAAATCGCCCTACGTGCTGCCGCGATCGATCCACTTCTCCAGTTGCGGCGGTTGGTAGGCCGCGAAACGATCGAGCAACGCCTCAGCATCGGGTTCGACCAGCACCATGGCGCGATGCTCGGGACGCAGGAAGCGCTCGCTGACGGCATGATCGAGGAAGCCCATCAGGCGATCAAAATACCCGGCCACGTTGATCAGCCCGCACGGCTTCTGGTGCAGGCCGAGCTGCGCCCAGGTGAGGATCTCGCAGAACTCCTCCAGCGTGCCGATGCCCCCGGGCAACGCAACGAACCCGTCGGCCAGATCAGCCATCAGCGCCTTGCGCTCGTGCATCGAGGCGACGATGCGCAGGTCGGGCAAGCCGGCGTGCGCCACTTCGAGATCGACCAGCGACTGGGGAATTACGCCGATGACGTGGCCACCGTCCTTCAATACCGCGTCCGCCAGCACGCCCATCAGGCCGACGTTGCCGCCCCCGTAAACGAGCCCCAGTCCACGGCGCACCAGCAGCCCACCCAAGCGCCGCGCCAGCGCGGCGTACTGCGAGTTGGCTCCCGGACTCGATCCGCAAAAGACGCACAGCCGCTGCATGGCCACAGACTATGTTGGCGACGGCGGCACAGCAAACCCTTGCGCCCACGTTGGAGCGACCGGTGCTCACGTGAGCTCCGGGGACCGGCCGGGCAAGTGCCCCGCACTGGTCCTCTGCCGCCGAGATCTGATATCACCTGACCGATGCGTCGCATCGAGACCAAGATCCGCACCGGTGATCCCGAGTTCCAGGAGAACCAGCGAGCCTACGCTGCGCTCGTTGCGGAGCTGCGCACGCGCCGGCGGGAGGCGCAGGCCGGGGGGCCGGAGGATCAACGGCGGCGGCACCACGAGCGCGGCAAACTGCTCGCCCGCGAGCGCATCGATGCGCTCATCGATGCGGACACGCCGTTCCTCGAACTGTCGCCACTCGCCGCCTATGGCATGTTCGGCAACGAGGCCCCGTCCGCCGGGATGGCGACGGGCATCGGCGTCATCCACGGGCGCGAGACGATCATCGTCGCCAATGACGCCACCGTGAAGGGCGGCACCTACTACCCGATCACCGTGAAGAAGCACCTGCGCGCGCAGGAAATCGCGCTGGAGAATCGGCTGCCGTGCGTCTATCTGGTCGATTCCGGCGGTGCGTTCCTTCCCCTGCAAGCCGAGATCTTTCCCGATCGCGAGCACTTTGGGCGCATCTTCTACAACCAGGCGCGGCTGTCAGCCCTCCGCATCCCGCAGATCGCGGTGGTGATGGGCTCGTGCACCGCGGGCGGCGCCTACGTACCCGCGATGTGCGACGAGAACGTCATCGTGCGCGGCGTCGGCACCATCTTCCTTGGCGGGCCGCCGCTCGTAAAGGCTGCCACCGGCGAGGAAGTCACTGCGGAGGAACTCGGCGGGGGCGACGTGCACACCCGCATCTCGGGCGTGTCCGATCATCTCGCCGCCAACGACCAGCACGCCATCGAGATCACCCGGTCCATCTTCGAAAACCTCGGTCCGGCGACGCGCACTCCTCTCGACTATCAAACGCCCGAAGATCCAGCCTACGACGCAACCGAGATCTACGGCATCGTCCCGCGCGACGCGCGCAAGCAATACGATGTGCGGGAGGTGATCGCACGGCTCGTCGATGCCAGCCGTTTCCAGGAGTTCAAGGCGCTGTACGGCATCACCGTCGTCACCGGCTTCGCACGCGTCCACGGCTATCTCGTCGGCATCGTCGCCAACAACGGTGTGCTGTTCTCGGAGTCGTCGCTCAAGGCGACGCACTTCATCGAGCTGTGCGGCCAGCGCAAGATCCCGCTCATCTTCCTGCAGAACATCACCGGCTTCATCGTCGGCAAGCAGTACGAGCACGGCGGCATCGCCAAGGACGGCGCCAAGATGGTGCATGCCGTCAGCACGGTGGCGGTGCCCAAGTTCACGATCATGATCGGCGCGTCCAACGGCGCCGGCAACTACGGCATGTGCGGGCGCGCCTACGGACCGCGCCTGCTCTTCATGTGGCCCAACGGCCGCATCTCGGTGATGGGGGGCGAACAAGCCGCGAGCACGTTGCTGACCGTCAAACTGCAGCAGCTCGCCGCCAAGCAGCAGACGATGACGCCCGCGGAGCAGGAAGCCTTTGTCTCACCGATTCGCGCCAAGTACGAGGAAGAGGGCAGCCCGTATTACTCGACGGCGCGCCTGTGGGACGACGGGATTCTCGATCCGGTCGAGACGCGCGACGTGCTCGGCCTCGCCCTGGCTGCGGCGCGCAACGCGCCGCTCCCGGAGACGCAGCCAGGCGTGTTTAGAATGTGAAGGCACCAAGTGAAAGTCGAAAGTGGAAAGTCTAAACCTGAAAGCCAGAACCTCGATGATCCCTGTGGCTTTCCACTTTCAGCGTTGAACTTCGAGCTGCGATGGTCCATCGCGTCCTGATCGCCAATCGCGGCGAGATTGCCATCCGCATCATGCGTGCCTGCCGCGAAGCGGGCAGCGAAACGGTCGCCGTGTTTTCCGAAGCCGACGCACGGGCACCGCATGTCGTGCAGGCGGACAGAGCGGTGTGCATCGGGCCGCCCCCCAGCAGCGAGAGCTACCTCAACATTCCGCGGATCATCGACGCGGCACGTAGCAGCGGCGCCGATGCGATCCATCCAGGGTACGGCTTCCTGGCTGAGAACGCCGCGTTTGCGCAGGCCGTGGAAGATGCCGGCCTGGTGTTCATTGGCCCGAGTGCGGACGTGATTGCGGCCATGGGGGACAAGACGCTGGCGCGGCGCACGGTGGCCGCCGCGGGCGTGCCTGTCGTACCGGCAGATGACAACCCGCTCGGTCGCGGACCTGCGCAGCGGCGGGAGGCCAGTGCCACCACTGCTGATGAGCGTGCATCGTTGATCGCGGCGGCGGCGCGGCTCGGCTACCCGCTGCTGATCAAGGCTGCAGCCGGTGGCGGCGGCAAAGGTATGCGGGTGGTCCGCGAGGCGTCGGCGCTGGAAGCCTCATTCCAGGCGGCGGCACGCGAGGCGCTGGCCGCCTTCGGCGACGACCGCCTCTTCCTGGAACGCTACGTCGAACGCCCGCGACACGTCGAGGTCCAGGTCCTCGCCGACCATCACGGCAACATCGTCCACCTTGGTGAACGTGAGTGCTCGATTCAACGGCGGCACCAGAAGCTCATCGAGGAGACGCCGTCGCCCGCCGTCGACGCGACGCTACGCGGGCAGATGACGGACGCCGCCGTCGCCGCAGCCCGCAGCGTCGGCTATCGCAACGCCGGGACGGTCGAGTTCCTCCTCGCGCCGGATGGCGCGTTCTACTTTCTGGAGATGAATACGCGCCTGCAGGTCGAGCACGCCATCACCGAGTGGACGACGGGCATCGACTTGGTGCATGCGCAACTGCGCATCGCTGCGGGGGAGCGCCTGTGGGTGCGGCAGGAGGACATCGCGGCGCGCGGCCACGCCATCGAGTGCCGGATCTGTGCCGAAGATCCAGCGCAACAGTTTCTGCCCCGCCCCGGGCGCATCATGTGCTTGCGTGAGCCGCAGGGGCCAGCCATCCGCGTCGACTCGGGTATCGCCGCCGGTTTCGACGTGCCCATCTACTATGATCCGTTGCTCGCCAAGGTCAGCGTGTGGGGCGAAACGCGCGAGACGGCGCGGCGGCGCATGATCGCCGCACTCGCAGACTACGTCATCCTCGGCTGCACTACGAGCATACCGTTCCTGCTCGATGTGCTCGAACATCAGGCGTTCGTTAGAGGCGAGACGCATACGCACTTCATCGAAGATCATTTCCCAACGTGGACGGGCCGTGAGCAGCACCGCGTGATCGCGGCGATTGCCGCCGCCATCAACGTCGTGCGGCGGCCGCATGTGGCCCACGCGGGTCACCAGGACGGACGCGCGGTGGCGTCGCCGTGGACGACGCTCGGGCACTGGCGGCTCGGCCAAGGGGGCTAGCTACAGCCAGATGCGTATCCCGCTGCGTCACAGGCAATCGCATCTTGCGGTCGAGGTGCAACCCGAGGGCGGCGCATACCACGTTGTCGTCGACGGCACACCTCATTTGGTCGAGGCGCACCAACTCGACGATGCCAGTATGGTCCTGGTCGTCGATGGCCGGAACTACCGGGTTGCTATCGCCCGCGATGGCCGGCAGCACATGGTGGCAGTGGCGGGTGAGGTCCATACGCTGATCGCTGAAGCAGGTGGCGCCAGCGCCGACGTTGCCACGGTTGCTGCCCCGGAGATTACCGCGCCGATGCCCGGGAAGGTCTTGCAGGTGCTCGTGCAACCGGGTGACCGCGTTGAGGCCGGTGACGGGTTGCTGCTGCTCGAAGCAATGAAAATGGAGAGCCGCCTGACCGCCGAAGCCGCGGGCGCCGTGGCCGAGGTGCGCGTTGCCGCCGGCGATATGGTAGAGGGCGGGCAAGTGCTCCTCGTGCTGCGCTACGAGGACGCCCAGCGCCCGGCGGACTAGGCATGCCCGAGCGCCGTCGCCGCACCCGCCCGGACGAGGGGTGACTTCGTCATCTGCCACCAGCTTTCGAGGACGATACCAATCGTCGATGCGAACTCGCGCAGACGCGCTTCGTCCTGTTCCACGAAGGGCTCGCCGCCGTTCTTGTTGAGCAACTGCGTGACCGCGAAGACGCGGTTCTTGCTGTTCACAATCGGCACACACAGCATGCTGCGCGTGCGGTATCCGGTGCTGCGGTCGACCTCCTTGTTGAAGAGCGGATCGTCGTAGACATCTGGAATGTTGCGCGCTCGGCCGGTCGTGGCCACCTGTCCCGCAATGCCGGCAGTGAGTGGAATGCGGATTTCAAGGCGGCGGCGCCCATCGCTCTGCGCCACCTTGGACCACAGTTCGCCTCGGCTTTCGTCGACCAGGAACAGGGTCGCTCGTTCCGCGTGCAAGATCTGCCCGACTTTCAGAGTGAACGCCTCCAGCACCTGATCGAGCATGCTTTCGAACGCATCACTGTTGCTGAACTCGGCGACCTCCAGGAGGCGCTGGAACTCGGCGGTTACCTGATCGAGCAGCTTGGCGAACTGCGAAAGCGGTAGGTCGCGGACGCGGCGCAGCAGCTCGCCCTTGCGATTGTGCTCGGCCAGCATGGTCAGCATCTGCCGGGCGTTGGCGGTCACCGCGTCGGTAAAGGATCCCAGGCGCCCGTCTTCGAGATCGAGGATGCGGTCGGCAATGTCGAGGATGCGGTTGTCATGGGTCACCAGGAACACCGTGCAATGACGCTCCTTGGCGAGCCGCTGCATGATATCGACGATGTCGCGTCCCGATCGCTTGTCGAGCGACGCCGTGGGTTCGTCTGCCAAGATGATCCGCGGTTCGTTCACCAGCGCGCGCGCGATGGCAACGCGTTGCTTTTGTCCTCCGGACAACTGGTTCGTATGGTGATCGGCGCACTCCGCCAAGCCCACCGCATCGAGCATCGCCAGCGCCTTGTCGCGCCCCTGCGTGCGTGTGTGCGCGTCTTGGAGGCGTGTGGCCATCTGCACGTTCTGGCACGCGGTCAGGGACTCGATGAGGTTGTGCGCCTGGAAGATATACCCGATCTTCTTGCGCACGTTGACGAGATCAGCTTCGCTCGCGCCGTGCAGTTCGTGGCCGAGGACTTTCAAGCTGCCTGCTTGCACCGAGCGCAGTCCGCCGATCAGCGTGAGTAGCGTCGTCTTGCCGCCGCCGGATGGGCCGGTGAGGATGACAATCTCTCCGGGGTTGATGTCGACGGAAATGTCGAAGAGGATCTGCCGGCGCAACTCGCCCTCGCCGTAGAAGTGGCTCACCTTGTCGATGGCGACGAGTGGCTCGTGTGGCATGACGATCCAGCGGCAGGCGGTCAGCCTCAGAAGACGTCCGCGGGATCGGCGGAGCGGACCTTGCGGAGGGCAATGGCACCGGAGGCGCAACACATGCCGACGGTCAGCCCGAGAACCGTCAGCCCGAGGCTCGGGGTCATCCGCAGCGGCAGCAAGGTGGCGTCCTCGGCGAGGTGGTAGAGCCAAAGGGAAATCAGGAATCCGGGAATGTAGCCGATCACCGCCAGAATAGTCGCTTCTTGGAAGACGAGGGAAAACAGGTAGCGGTTGGCATAGCCGATCGCCTTCAGGGTGGCGTACTCGGCGAGATGGTCGGTGATGTCGGCAAAGAGGATCTGGTAGACGATGACCAGGCCGACGACCATGCCCATGATGGCACCGAAGGTGAGCACGAAGCCGATTGGCGTCGTTGTCGCCCAGTAGGTCTTCTCGCGTTCCATGAAGCCGGACTTGGTGAACACCTCGACATCGTGCGGTAGGTACGCCGCGAGCACAGCGCGCATCGTTTCAGGATCGACCCCGGACCGCAGCTTGATCACGCCGATGTCGATGAGCCCCTTCTCCCGTTGGGGGGCCAGCCGCAAAAAATTCAAGTCGCTGGTGATCAGTGTGCCGTCGACGCCAAAGGAGGTGCCCATACGGAAGAGGCCGGCGATGGTGATGCGGCGGTTCGAGACCTCGACGCTGACCGTCTTGCTGGGCCTGGCAGAGACGCGGCCGTGCTGCAAATCGAGCGTGATGGTCTTCGCGGACTTCAACTCGTCGGCCACGGGGCCGTACTCGGGGCGCGAAAACTCATCGAACAACATCATGTCGGGCAAGCGGATCAGTCGGCGATTCGCCTCTAGGCCGGGCAGATCCACTACGGAGTCGCTTGGATCGACACCCACGATGAAGATATTGCGGGCGCTCCGGTCGTATGGGCTCTTCCACAACGCCAGGGTGGCATACACCGGGCTGACGGATTCGACGCCCGCAAACCCCAGCACCTGATAGAGCCGGCGGCGGGAGAACTGCCGCGTCAGCACCAGGTAGGACGTCTGCGGGTTGATGAGGAACAGGTCGCCCTTCAGCGCGGTGTGGAAGCGTACTGAACTGGCGTACAGCGCATCGCTGAAGCCGAACTCCATGAAGACGAGGAGCACGGCAAACGCGACTCCTGCCACTGCGGCAGCCAACCGCGCCGGTTCGCGGGTGAGTTGCAGCCAGGCAAGTGGAATGTCCGTGAACACGGCACGCAACCGAGACGCCGCACCTACGGCTCGATGGCAACTTCTGCCTCGAGATTCGTCAGGCCGGCGACCTGATTGGGTTCGTCCAAGCGCACGCGCACTTCGACCACGCGCGCGTCGGTCTTTGCGGCCGGGTCGGTATTCAGCACATCCTGCTTGGCGACCTTCTGCCCGATGCGCTCGACGGTACCGTGCAGCGCCTCGCGGAAGGCGGGGCTGGTAACCGTGGCGTGCTGGCCGATACGCACGCGCGGCACATCCGTCTCGTACACCTCCGCCACCGCGTACATCTTGTCGGTCTCGCCGATCTCGGCAATGCCGTCGGGGCCGACGCGCTCCCCGGTGCGCGCGTGAATCTTCAACACCCTGCCGGTGATCGGCGCGCGCACCGCAGCCAGATCCAATTCGGCTTGCGCGCTCTGCACGTCGGCTTTGCCCATCTCGACCTTCATGCGCCACGCGTCCAGCTCGGATGCTGCGACCGTCTTCTGGTGAAAGAGCTTGGCGTTGCGTTGGTATTCGATCTCGGCGTTTGCGAGATACGCTCGCAGGCGCGCCAGGCGGCTCTCCAGCATGGCGTAGTTGTCGAGCACCGCAATGACCTGGCCCTCGCTCACGGGATCGCCTTCTTCAACGAGGAGCCTGCCAATCACGACGCTCGGGTTGGATGGGCCGGCGATATGACGCACGCCGTCCTTTGGCTCGATCCGCGCGAGCGCCGTGATGGCGACCGGGCCCGTCGGAACGGCCGCGACTGCGGACCCTGCGCTCACCGCCGCCGTGCCCTCATGCAGCGCTGCGCGGTTGAACCACACGGCGGCAGCAGCAAAGGCCAGGATAGCCAGAGCACCAAAACGCTTCAGTGACCAAGCCCCTCGGGCAGGGCCTTTCATGGTCTGCTCTCCTTTGTCACGTGCAGGCCGACGATACCTAATCTCTCCGGGCGTTGGCAAGACGCCCGCGCCCCGATGCGTGGCGTTTCATTCCAGACGGATTCCAGGTGTCACGTGTTGTTGTGACGCAAACTCCGCCGCGTCGATCTTGCGATCACCCACCCGTACACGTTTGACGCGGATCGCACCACCGACCGCCCCAATCATGAGACCGTTGGCTCCCACCGCTTCGACAACTCCTGGCCGATACTGCCCGCCCAGCTGTGCGCGCGCCTCGTAGAGCCGCACGAGCTGTCCCTTGTACACCGTATGGGCGCCTGGCTGCGGATCACACCCACGGACCAAGTTGTAGACCCGTTGTACCGGAAGGGACCAATCGATGCGTGCATGTTCATCCCGGCATAACGGATCGTAGCTGCCCTGTGCCGCGTCCTGTGGCAGGCGCGGCGCCGTACCCGCGGCGATGAGTTGCACCGCTTCGATGACCGCGTCGACTCCAAGCGGAAAGAGGGTGTTGTAATAGAGCGAGCCGGCAGTGTCGTCGGGATCGATCGTGGCTGGCTTCTGCAGCAGGATAGGGCCGGTATCGATACCCGGATCGACCCAAAAGACAGACACTGCGGTTGCGGTTTCGCCTTTGATGATCTGCCAGCTGATGGCGCTGCCGCCACGGTACTTCGGCAACGGCGATGGGTGGAAACAAATGCTCCCCAGCCGTGGGACTTCGAAGACGCTCTGCGGCACGATTTGCGTCACGTAGGCCAGCACCGCGAGGTCCGCCTTGTAGTCCTCGAACTCACGCCGCACCTCGGGCCGCTTCAGCGATGCGTGTTGGTGCACCGGGACATCCACTTGGAGCGCGCGGGCCTTCACTGGATCGGGCTTGCCGCCTGCCGCGTCCGGTGGGCAGTACACCGCCACCACTGCGTGGCCGTTCGCGCGCAACCCGTCCAAGACCTTTTCGGCAAAGGCCGCCTGCCCAACCAGGATGATGCGCATCACCGTTCCAATACGGGGGACAGCGCTTGAGCCACCGCGGTGGCGATCCGATCGATGCCGGCGGCCTCGCGCAGCAACCGGTTATTCACTTCAAGCTCGAGGTAGCGCAGCCCGTGCTGCATGCCATGCGTGCGCGCGCTGAAGATCAAACCGTCGAGGCCCGAGTACGGTTGGTTGTAACGGACCTTGAGTCCGGCGCTCGCGAGCCCAGCGCCGAAGTCCTCGGCTTCGGCGACGAAGCTATCGAAGAGGACGCCGGCATCGAAGCGGCGTTCGCGCCCGTTGAGGATGGGCGTGAAGCTGTGCACGCTGAGCAGGAGAGCGTCTTGCCGCGTTGCCAGCACATCATCGATGGCGTCGTGGTAGGGTTCGTAGAAGTCGCGGATGCGCCGTTCGCGCTCCGCGGCATCGATGAATTGGTTACCCGGCACCTGTACGCCGTGGCTTTCGCTTACAATGAGGTCGGGGTCGGCAAGGTCGCGGTTGCAATCGATGAGCAAGCGCGACACACCGGATTGAACGGCCGGTGCGGCAAGCCGCTGCGCCAGCGCCTCTGTCAGTGCGCTCGCGCCGACATCCCAGCCGATGTGCTCTCTGAGCTGTTCGTCATCCAAGCCCAGATCGTCATATTCCACTGGGACCGCACATGTCGCGTGTTCGCAGGTCAGCACGAGCCCGCGGCGACGGTCGGGGTTGATAACGGTGAATGCGGTCATCGTGGCTGGCTCAGCCCTGCAAGTGCTGGTTGAAAAACGTCAGCAACCGCGTCCACGCATCTTTGGCCGCGTCGGCACGATAGGAGTCGCGTTCCTCGCAGAAGAACCCGTGCGGCGCACCCGGATAAACGACCGTCTCGGCAGTTTTCTTCAGCTCAGCAAGACGCGTCTTGATGCGTTCCACTTCATCGAGCGGGATGAACGAGTCGTTCTCGCCAAAGAAGAGCAGTAGTGGCGCCGCCAGCTTGTCGGCGTATTCCAGGGGCGCCTTCGGTGTGCGCTCGCTCGGTTGCATGACGGAGCCGATGCCGCCACCGTAGAACGGGGCGGCGGCCTTCACCGCGGGGTTCAAGCAGGCGGTGAGGAAGGTGACCCGGCCGCCCATGCAGAAGCCGGTGACCCCGATGCGGTCGGCACGTACGCCCGGCTGCTGCTGCAGATAGGAGATCGCGGCTCCCATGTCCTTTGCGATCTTGTCGTCCGCTAGCGTCATCATGAGGCGAATTGCCTCCGGGAGATTGTCGTAGCCGACCACCGCGTTGTTCTCGCGATAGTAGAGGTCGGGTGCCAGGCTCACGTAGCCCTCGCGTGCCAGTCGAACCGCCACGTCCTTGATGTGGGCGTTCAGCCCGAAGGCTTCCTGCACCACGATGATCGCGGGATGTTTCCCCCCGCCCGTCGGCTGGGCGATGAATGCCGACATGGTCCCGTCCGCCGTCGGCACCTGCACTATTCCCGACGTGATTTCCATTGCTTACCTCCACATGGCTGACGCCTTCGTATAAGGACCCAGTGAGAAATTTGCAAGCTAGGCGGCGGTGTTCTCGGTGGCGGTTTGACATACCGGCGAAAACCCACTTATCTAAAACGCCATTTTCTGAATTGCCTGGAGGACTGATGGTTCGCCGCGAAAAGACCAATTACGTAATCCAGTCCGTCGCGCACGCGCTCGACGTGCTGGAGCAGTTCACTGGCGAGCCCGACGAGTTGGGCGTGACCGAGCTGAGCAAACGACTGAAGCTGCACAAGAACAACGTGTTCCGACTGCTGGCGACGCTGGAGGCGCGTGGATACATCGAACAGAACAAGGCGACCGAAAACTACCGCCTGAGCATCGGCTGTCTGCGGCTGGGACAGCGTTTCGTCACCCAGATGGGCTTGCTGCGGCAGGCCCGGCCGGTGATGAGCCAGGTGGCCAAGACGAGCCGCGAGACCGCGTTCATTGCGGTGGTGCGCAACGGCACCGTCGTTCCGGTGGACGCGGTCGAGGCCGAGCAGCCGGTGCGGCTGGTCTCGCGTATCGGGGATGCGCTGCCGTTGCACTGCACCGCCGCCGGGAAGATGCACCTGGCGTTCGCCGACGATGAGATGCGCAACGCTCTCCCGGAGGCACTGCACAAGTTCACCGAGAAGACCATCGTCGATCGGCATGCACTCGGCGCACAGCTCAAGAAGATCGGAGAGAACGGCTACGCCGTGGACCTCGGGGAGTACGTCGAGGATGTGCGTTCGGTGGCCGTCCCGGTGCGCGACTACACCCGTGCCGTCGTTGGCAGCCTGGCGATCTCGGGACCGGCGTACCGGCTCTCGCAAGAGCGCATCGAAAAGGAAGTGGTACCGCTGATGCTCAAGGCGGGACGTGAGTTGTCAACGCGTCTCGGCTTTGATGAAGATCACTGAGAAGGTGGCGCGCAATCATCCGCGCACTCCCCGGTCATCGGCATCACGCACAACAAGCGCACATGCAAGCCGCCAATGTCCTCTACGGCGGGACCATGGAGGAGCCTGGCGTGTCGAAGGTCGTTTCGCGGTGCACTGACGCGGCTGCGCCTCTCAGCAATGGGAGATCCTCATAGCACTTCCGGAGGCTGCGGTAGAGTACCTTGTGATTGTCATTCCGGATGCTGAATCACGCCTGGAAGACCATCTGCGGGCGTTCCAGATGCTGAACGAAGGCACCGAAGCTTCAGCCTGGCCACAATAATGGCCGCATGAGCCCCGGGGCTCTCGCCCTCAGCTCGACGGGAGCGTCAGGCGTAGGGCGCGCGCCAGCTTTTCGGCGCGCTCGAGGCCGGCCGGCGTCAGCGCGTACGCCGTCCCCTTCCGATGGCCTGTCTTCGTCAGCAATCGGTCCGCCACATACGCCGCCAAGGTCCGGTCGATGCGCAGCCGGCGATGCCCCGAGGCCGCCAGGGCTTCCTTCAAGCGGGTGACGGGCATCTCGTGCCCGTCCAAGCCCAGGCACTGCGGGTACCCGTAGAGGATCAGCAGCGCCGCGTCCGCCAGCGGCGCCTCTCCCGTCGGGGACACGCGCAGCGTGATCAGATGCCGCCATTTGTCGGTCACGAACAGATCGCGCACGTCACCCGCCGCCGGCGGCGAAGACGTCGGCGACTCCGCCGCGGGCTGGTCGTGCGGACCAGCCGCAATGAGCTGCTTCCACGCCGCGAAGTGCGCCGCCACCACCTCGCGCGGCCCCTCTGCCTCGAACTCGTGCGGGCCGACCTTCAACCGGAGCTTCGCAACTGCCGCCTCCAAAGCCTTTGGCATGCGGCGATTCTGCCACAACCCGACCGCGGCTGCACGCCGACCCGGCGGCCTCGGAAGGAAGCGACGGTCAACGAACGAGGGTTGACCCGGACGACGAGACGGTGGCAGGAAGCCGCTCTTGGTGATAGGACCCGCTACGTGACCATCGCTGAGCGCTACCAAGAGACGATTCCGGTGCCGCGCGCGACGCGGTTTCCGATCGAGCTGGTCCCGCCCGAGGGGTTCGACCCGGAACGCGTGGAGACGTGGCCGAAGGTGGACGGCAGGCTGGAGTACGTGAACGGGAGGCTCCTCTATATGCCACCCTGCGGTGATTTGCAGCAAGACACGGTCGCCGACGTTGTCGGAGCGTTGGTAGCCTGGGCGCGCACGCACGCCGGGTTCGTCGTCTCAACCAACGAAGCGGGCATCTTGCTGCATGGATCGGCGCGTGGAGCCGACGCAGCGATATGGCGGCGTGAAACGCTGGGGCCGTATGAGGGCAGGTTTCGCCGCGTGCCACCGCTGCTCGCTGTCGAGGTGGCCGGCGAAGATGAAAATGAAGCGGCGTTGCACGACAAGGCTCGTTGGTACCTCGACGCCGGCGTTGCAGTCGTGTGGGTTGTGCTGCCCGAACAACGGGAGGCTGTGGTGATCACTCGTACCGAAGAGTGCCGTTATCGCCTCGGCGAAACCCTGGCGCCTCACTCAGCGCTGCCGGGGCTGACCCCGCGTGTGGACGACTTCTTCATCCAAATCTCGGCTGAGTAGACGTCTCCCTCAGTTTCCTGAGACGGCGCCCAAAATCGCCCCCATCCTGACCCGGTTCGTGGAGGTGCTCACAGGGGAAGGACCCATACGCGCATGGGCATGTCTTCCCGCTGGTGCGCAGACATGGCATGGTTCGCGCCCATGACATTACCACTCTCGCGACTCCGCATGATCGACCTGTCGCGACAGCTGCCCGGGCCGTTCTGCTCCATGCTGCTCGCCGATTTCGGGGTGGATGTGCTGGTCATTGCCAATCCCAGTGATCCGATGGGCGTCGGCATCCCGTTCCTGGCACGCAACAAGCGACACATGACGCTCAACCTCAAGAGCGCGGCGGGGCGGGACATCCTGCTGCGACTGGTTGCGGACGCCGACATCCTCCTCGAAGGCTACCGGCCTGGGGTGCCGGCGCGGCTGGGCATCGACTACCACACGCTGCGCGCGCGCAACCCGCGACTCATCTATTGCTCGATCTCGGGCTACGGACAGGACGGGCCGTACCGCGACCGTGTCGGGCATGACATCAACTACCTGGGTTATGCGGGCGTCCTGAACTTCGTGGGTGAGGCCGGCGGGCCGCCGGTGATTCCGGGCGTGCAGATCGCCGACATTGCCGGCGGTGCGTTGATGGCGGCGGTCGGGATCCTCACCGCGGTGATCGCACGCGAGCAAACCGGTCGCGGCCAGTTCGTCGACGTCTCCATGCTCGACGGCTCGCTGAGCTGCAACGCGTATCACGTGCTTATGCACCAGCTCACCGGCCGGCTGCCGCAGCGCGGCGGCGAACAACTCACGGGCTATTACCCCTGTTACGCGATCTACGAAACGCGTGACGGCCGGCACGTGACGGTGGGCGCCTTCGAGCCGCACTTCTGGGCGAACCTCAGCCGCCACTTCGGACGCGAGGACTTCATCGCTACGCAGTGGGCCGAGGATCCGCGGCGCACCGAGATGTTCGACTTTTTTCGGGAGGCGTTTCGCCGCAAGACGCTGGCGGAATGGATGCAGGAGCTGGGCGACAAGGACATCTGCTTCGGCCCCGTCAATACGCTCGACGAAACGTTTGCCGATCCGCAGCTGCGGCGCCGTGGCATGGTCGTCGACATGGAAACGCGCGACGGACACGCCCGAATCCTGGGCCCACCGATCAAGCTCTCCGATACGCCAGCGTCGCTGCGCACGGCGCCACCCGGATTCGGCGAGCACACGGACGAGATCCTGGGCAGCCTTGGCTTTGCTCCTGAGGATATCGCCACGCTACGTGAGCAAGGATTGGTCTGAGGGAAGCGAAGTTTCGACCACGAACGACGCGAATGGCGATCTTCACATCATGTCTTCGTGACCTTCGAGCCTTCGTGGTGAACCCTCATTTCCCCAGGAGTTCGAGCACGCGCTCGGGGGGTCGGCCGACGACTGCCCGGTCGCCGCGGACGACGATCGGCCGCTCGATGAGGATCGGATGTTTCGCCATGGCATCAAGTAGCTTGTCCTGCCCGCTCTTCGCATCGAGCCCCGCTGCTCTGTACTCCGACTCGTTCTTGCGAATCCATTCGCTTGGAGCGAGTCCCAGTTTTTTTCGCAGGCTGGCGAGTTCGGCACGCGTCGGCGGGTCCTTCAGGTACTCGACGATGCGCAGCGGGACCTCGTGCTCTTGCAGTAGCGCCAACGCGGAGCGACTCTTCGAACAGCGCGGATTGTGGTAGATGGTCAGCGTCTCCATGGGACCGGGATACTAACTGTGGAATTCGACAGCGTCCAGATCGGCGCGGAAGACGTCGCGGCGGCGATGCGCGCCTACGAAGTCCTGCTCGGGATCCTGCCCGGGCGTGCGGCGGATGGCGCCGTGCGCTTTCAGCTGCAACGCGGCGCGGTTGAAATCGAGCGCGGCGCTCCCGGGCTGCACAGCATGCGCTTCAGCGGCGATGTCGACATCGAGCCGGCCTGGCCTGCCGACGCGTTCCACGGCCTGCGCGTTGACATTGCAGCCGCTGTCGAGGCGCCGCGGTCATTGGGTGTGACGACAGACGTTGAGGCGATCGACCACGTAGTGATCCACACGCCCGATCTCGAGCGGGCCATCGCGCTGTGGCGCGACCGCATCGGGTTGCGGTTGGCGTTGGACCGAGAGTTCCCCAAGCGTGGCCTGCGCCTGGTGTTCTTCCGCAGCGCCGGGGTCACGCTGGAGTTTGCCGGACCCTTGCCGCCGGCCGCTCACCGCAGTGGTCCGGACGCCTTCTACGGCATCGCCTATCGTGTTGCAGACCTCACCGCGTGCCGTGCGCGGCTGCGGCAGGCCGGCATCGACGTCAGCGAGCAACGGCCCGGTCAGAAATCCGGGACGCTGGTCGCGACGGTGCGGTCGGGCACGGCGGGTGTACCCACATTGCTCATTCAGGATCCCAGCAGAGCACCTGAGGCGACTCACCAGGTGTAGCGCACGC
>DATKMS010000266.1:0-113478 GCA_035541735.1 Candidatus Margulisiibacteriota bacterium | reverse complement strand
CGTCGCACCGCCCCCACAATATCCCCAGACTGCGGCAAGGCCAGCGGTTCGAGCGCAGGGCTGAACGGGATTGGGACGTCGGCAGCAGCGACGCGCCGAATCGGCGCATCGAGATACTCGTAGGCATCCTCGGCGACGCGTGCGGCAATCTCGGCGCCCACCCCGCCGGTGCGCGTGCCTTCTTCGACGCACACCAAACGGCCGGTCTTGCGGACCGAAGCGAGGATCGCGTCGCTATCCATCGGTACCAAGCTGCGCAGATCGAGCACCTCCGCTTCGATGCCATCGCCTGCAAGCTGCTGCGCTGCTTCCAGCGCCACACCGACATAGTACGAATAGGCGACGAGGGTCACATCACGTCCGGGACGTCGCACCACGGCGCGGCCGATGCCGCCGAGCTCCCCGTCGTCGGGCACCGGTCCGGTGGTGGCGTAGAGGAGCTTGTGCTCGACACACAACACGGGGTTATCGTCACGGATCGCCGCTCGCAGCAAGGCCTTGGCATCGGCTGGGGTGGCCGGCGCGATCACCTTCACGCCGGGGACGTGCAGGAACCAGGCTTCGAGGCTCTGCGAATGCGTCGCGCCGTAGCACCGCCCGCCACCGGCCGGTGTGCGCAGCACCAGCGGCACGCGCACCTGCGGGCCGTACATGTAACGGACCTTGGCGGCGTGGTTGGCGAGCTGGTCCATGGCCAGGGTGAGGAAATCCATGAACATGATCTCGACAACCGGCCGCATCCCGGTGAGTGCCGCGCCGATGGCGGCGCCGACGATGGACGCTTCGGAGATCGGCGTACAGCGCACGCGTTCAGCACCGAACTCGGCCAGCAGACCGCGCGTCACGCCGAAGGCGCCGCCGTATGCGCCGATGTCCTCGCCCATCAAGAACACGGCCGGGTCGCGTTGCATCTCCTCGCGCAACGCTTCCTGCAACGCCTGCCAGTACGTCAGCTCGCGCATGCGTCGTCCGCAAACAAACCGGCCGTGAGGGCGTCGGGGGCGGGGAATGGGCTCGTGCGTGCGAACTCGACGGCAGCGTCCACCGCGGCGATGGCGTCGCGCGCAACCGCGTCGAGCTCCGCCGCGCTTGCCAGATCGTGCTCCAGCAGCCTTGTCCGGAAGCGGGTGATGGGGTCGCGCTCCCGCCACGTGGCCTCCTCTTCGCGGCTCCGGTAGACGCGCTGGTCACTCTTCGAGTGGCCGAGGAAGCGGTACGTCTTGCACTCGATCAAGCTCGGACCGCGGCCGGCGCGAGCGCGCTCGACGGCACTGCGCACCGTCGCGGCCACTGCCAGGACGTCCATGCCATCGACCTGCACGCCGGGCATCCCGTAGGCGGCGGCGCGCTCGGCGATGTGCTCGATGGCGCACGCCTCACGCACGGATGTCGACATGGCGTACAAGTTGTTCTCGCACACGTACACCGCCGGCAACCGCCACAGGGCAGCGAGATTCAGGGACTCGTGAAACGTGCCCTGGTTGACGGCGCCGTCGCCGAAGAAGATCGCTACGACCTGCCCCGTGCGCCGCATGTGCGCCGACAGCGCCGCCCCGGTGCCGATGGGGATGCCGCCGCCGGTGATGCCGTTGGATCCCAGGTGGCCGACGGCATAGTCGGCCATGTGCTGCGTGCCGCCCTTGCCGCCGCCGTAGCCGGTCGCCTTGCCGAACAGCTCCGCCATGAGCCGATTGGCATCGCCCCCCTTGGCCAGCAGATGGCCGTGCCCGCGATGCGTGCTGATCACCCAATCGTCGGGGCGGAGTGCGAGACACGCTCCGACCGCGACGGCTTCCTGGCCAACATACGGGTGCGTGGTGCCGCGGATGCTACCGTCACTCACCAGCTTCAGCACCCGCTCCTCGAAGGCGCGGATCAGCGTCAACTGGAAGAGCACGCGGCGCGCCTCAACCGCGCTGAGCGGCACTGTCGTTGCGGCACCCACGCTCAGTGCACCTCGGGAATCGGCGCCACGTCCTTTACCACTTCGAACGCTTCTGCGTAGCGCCGGCCGATCTGGAAGCCGCGGTGTGCGGCGCGGCCGCGGATCGCCTCGAGCCACCCCTGGCCGTAGCGCTCCAGTTGTGTCTCGTAGCACTCCAGACTCGCCATCTTGTGCTCGATGGTGTCGCTGATGTCGATGAACTTCTGTGGGCGGAAGGCGTCGGCACTGATACCGCCCGGGATCGTCGCCTCATACATGTAGAGCGAACAGCCGTTGCGCCGCGTTGCTGCGAGCACGGCGCGCGACAACGCCACATGCTCGGGATGGCTATCCCCCAGCCAGTGGGTGAAGACGATGGTCGGCTGCACATCGTCGAGAAGCTGATCGATGGCGGTGACCAGACGCGCGTTCGGCTGGATGCCGTCGCGCGCCAGACCGAAACTGAACAGCTCCGCACCCAGCGCGCGCGCGGCGCGATCGGCCTCGGCGCGGCGGCGTTCGCGATCGTGGTGCACGGCGTCGTCGGGTCCACCGGGTACGCGCACGTTGACCATTACAACACGATGGCCGCTCCGCGCATAGGCGGCGATCGCCCCGCCCGCTCCGATCTCGCTGTCGTCTGGGTGGGCGCCGAATACAATGACGCTTTCACGCATGCCGATCCCCTCTGTCTGTGGCCTGGTGACACGTGCCACGGCAGGTCATCTGCGACAATGACATAGATCATAATCCTGGTCCCGATATATCATCTCGATGCCTTTCCGCGGCGCCCGCGCACGGCCGGGCGCCGGTTTCATGTGGAGCTGGATTCAGGCGAGAGCGTCGTCGTAGTTCGCCACTTGCGTGAGCCGTTCGACATCGGCGATCACGACATCGCGGCGATCGATACTGACGATGCGCTTCTGCTTGAGCTTGGCGAGGAGACGGATGGCAGTTTCGGTGGACACGCCGATCATATCGGCGAGCTCGCGGCGCGTGTACGAGAGGCGTAAACGCTGCCCTGCCGCGGGGTTGTTGCCGGCCGCGCGTGCCAGCTGCAGCAGCAGGTCGGCCAACCGGCTCTCCGCGCCCTTGAGGGCCAAGTCACGCACCTTGCGCCGCGCGGCGGCCAACTCGTTGCTGAGCGCCCCGATCAAACGCACCCCGCTCTCGGGGTAGCGCTGCAGAAACTGTCCGAGGCGCTCGCGCGGCAGAAAGCAGAGCTGCGAATCGGTGATCGACTCCGCAGATACCGAGACCGGCTGGTTGTTGTCCACCGGCAGCTCGCCCAGCACCGCGCCGGGGCCCGCGACCTCAAGGATGTGCTCGCGACCGAAACGGTCGGAGTGGTAAAGCCGCACGGAACCATGGCAAATCAGATAGAGGCCGGTGGACGGGTTGCCCTCGTTGAACACCACCTGGCGCGGTTTGTAGATGGCGGTCACGCTCGCAGCCTTGAAGTCCTCCATCGCATCGGCGGGCAAATTGCAGATGGTGGCTTGGCCTCGAACCGGACATACTTCGCACTGGATCTTCCTCACGGGCTTGTTTACCTCCGTCAGGCTTTCGCCATGATGCACGTCATATTCCAAGGCCGAGCGAACGCATACATCGCAGTTTGCCGCCCAGACATCCGCAAAAATGAGAAGAATCCGTCGCGCTCCAGGAATTGGGACGGGACGTGGATTCAGACGATCTTGATCGGAATGGAACGGTAGTACGGGCGGCCGGCCTGCACCCATTCCATGTACATTTCGGCAAAGTCGGGGCCCATCGGGTCCAGGCCCCGGATGGGCATCGAACCGCGGCGGATGGTGAAGTCGTGCGGCGCCAGCTCGCCGGCACGTACGAAATGCCGCTGCGCGGCGGCGGTCCGGCCGTTGCGATGCAGATACCACGCGAGCGAAAACTCGGTGCGGCCCAGTTGCTCCTCGGGCGTGGGCAGCACCTGCAGCGCGCGGACCTGCTGCTCGTCCAGAGGCATCTGGCCCTCCATCACCCAGCGGCGCAACGCGTTGAGGTGCGGTGCCGACTCCATACCGTGGAGGTCCTTGAACGTATCATTGCCGAACGCCACGTCGTTGGGACGCGCGATGCGCCCACGTTCGTCGATCCACACCACGGTGGGGACGTTGATGATACGGTAGAGGTCGGCAACCAGATGCTCGGAGTCAATGAGGCTGGGATGCGTGGGGGCCGCGGCCTCGATGAACGGCCGCGGATCGTCGGCGCAGCGATCGAGCGCTACGGTGATCACCGTGAAGCCAAAGTCCTTCAGCTCTTCGTGCAGTGCCTGCCAGACCGGCAGGTCGTAGCGGCACCCTCACCACGAAGCGTAGGCAACCAGCAGCACCTTCTTGCCACGGTAGTCGGAGAGCGCTTGCATGGTGCCGTTCAGGTCGGGCAGCGTGAAGTCGGGCGCGTCGAGCGACGCCAGCTGGGTCGAACGGTCGGCTGCCGACGTGCCGAGGCAGGCGACACGTTCTTCGAGGTCAATGGCCAGAGGGCGGGACAACACTGCCGCGAAGCCCGCGAGGTCGACGCCGGGGTCGTTGCACACAGCGGCCCGGTCGTGCACCAGCACGCAACGGTCGTCCTTGCAGAAGCCCTGCGGCTTCAGCTCCCAGCCGAGCGCGGCTTGCAACGCCGCCGGCGTCAGGTAGACGCGGTCGCCGCTGACCGTCGCGCCCGTTTCGCAGATGCGGCCGTCATCGATGAGCGTGAACGTCTCATTTGCCATGTGCGTCTGCCATCAATCGCGTCGGTCACGCGACGTTGACCAACTCGTGTTCGGCGTAGAACGACGGGCCATGGATGTCACGACCCGAAAAATACAGCGGATCCTTGGCCGTTGCCAACATGGCGCAGACACGCCCGGGATTCTCGACGGGCAGGCCCTTCGAGGCGTCGAAGCCGAAATCGCCCATCTCCGCCACCATGCGCTCGGTGGTAACAAATCCGGGCATGAGACCGATCACGGCGATGTTGTACGTACGCAACTCCTTGGCGAGCCCCGGCACCATGCGATTGAAGGCCGCCTTGGTGATCGAGTACCCCAGGCCCCAGCCGCCCGCGCCGATCGGTGCCGGCGTCTCGCGATCGCCGGCGCTCGACGTGATGTTGACGACGATGCCCCCGCCCTGCCGCTGCATGATGGGCAGGCACAACTTGATGAGGTGCAGCGGCGCAATGACGTTGCACAGCATCATCTGCTCGATCAGCTCGACGGGCGTGTCTTCGAAGAAGTCCATGTGCCCCGGGCCGATGTAGCGGCCGTTGTTGACCAGCACATCGATGCGTCCGAAGCGCTCGATGGCTGCCTCGATTGCCGCAGGCCAATCCGCGCGCACCGAAAGGTCGAGCTTGACCACCAACGAAGCCGCGCCGAGCGCCTGCACCTCGTCTGCCGTCTGTTGCAGGCTTCCGGGCAACGGCTTGGTGGCGGCTCGCTTGAGCGTGGAGGAATACTCGAAGCGCTCTTGCCCGGTCATAGTGCGAGCGCTGAGCACAAGATCGAAGCCGCGTTTCGCCAGCTCCAACGCACAGCCGCGCCCAATGCCTCGGCTGGCGCCGGTGATGAAGGCGACTCTTCTGTCAGCCATACCGGGGTGCATATCCGGCGGGCGTCATCTGATGCAAGTGTGGCGAGCAGCAGCTTCAGCGCCAGCACGGCGGGCAGCGTGGTTGCCCGGGTTCGAAACCGCGAGCCGTGCGTGGTTATGGCAATTCAGCCGCCAATGTGTTCTATCCGCGCAACAGCATGGAAGTGGTGCCCCGCCAAACGGTGCGACATGGCTGTTTTGTGATCGGCAATCCCTGGGGCGTGGGGATGGCGTGCGACGCTTGCGCCCCGGTACAATTGCGACGCTAACGATTGATTGGGGGTGGCCATTGCTCGAAGAAAGGAATGGCAGAGGCACATGATGTGTCGAGCGAGAATCCTCCAAATCCGCCCCACGTGCCCACAACCCTCAGGGACGTGTTGCGGCTGAAGGAGTTCGAACGAGCGCTGCAATCGGTGGCGAGCGTCACTGTTGCAGCCGGTCTATGCCATGGCGTTTGACTATCTCATCGTCGGCTGCGGAATGTTTGGCGCCGTGTTTGCGCGCATTGTCGCCGAAAATGGTTGCCGCGTGCTGCTCATCGACAAGCGCGGGCATATCGGCGGCAATTGTTTCACCGAGCGCCTCGAAGGCATCAACGTTCATCGCTATGGTCCGCACGTTTTTCATACCAATAGCGAAGGCGTGTGGCGGTTCGTGAATCGCTTCGTCGAGTTCAACCATTTCCGCCTACGCACGCCGGTCAATTTTGGCGGACGGCTGTTTTCATTTCCGATCAACTTGATGACGATGCAGCAGGTGTGGAATGTGACCTCGTCCGAGGAAGCGGAGCGGAAGCTAGCCGCGGTGCGGATTCCGTGCGACAACCCCGGCAATTTGGAAGAGTGGGCCCTCTCGCAGGTGGGTCGCGAACTCTACGAAAAATTCATCCGCGGCTACACGACCAAGCAATGGGGGCGCGACCCGCGGGCGTTGCCGGCCGCGATCATCCGTAGGCTGCCGATTCGCCGGACCTGCAACGACCGCTATTTTGATGATCGTTTCGAAGGCGTTCCCATCGGCGGCTACACGCGGCTGTTTGAGAATATGCTGGACCACGGCAACATCCGCTTCGAAACCGGCGTCGATTTCTTTCAGGAGCGGACCTGGGCCCGGCAGCAAGCGGCGAGGCTTGTCTTCACCGGCAAGATCGACGAGTTCTTCGATTATCGCTTCGGGCAGTTGGAATACCGTTCATTGCGTTTCGAGCATCAACTGCGCGCTGGCGACTTTCAGGGCAGCGCGATCATCAACTATTCAGCGGCCGAAGTGCCGTATACGCGGATTACGGAGCACAAGCACTTCGACATGCTTGATTCTGCACGGACGGTGATCACTTACGAATTCCCCGATCGCTACGACGAAACCAAGATCCCCTACTACCCGATTCGGGACAAGCGAAATCAAGCGGTCTACGAGCGATACCGGAACTTGGCCCAAGAAACCCAAGTGATCTTCGGCGGCCGGCTGGGAGCTTATATGTATTACGATATGCATCAAGTCGTCGCACAAGCGATGTCCACTGCCCGGAAGGAGCTCGAGCGCCGCAGCGTTGCCAAGGCTGCGTGATTTCGAATGGCTTCAAGCGACGGAGGTTTGCCGAGAATCGAACCGCTGGCAGTTCTGCAAGGATCGGAAGATGGCAACTGCAAATCTCATTATCTCGGCGATCGGCGACCGCTCTGTTCATTCGACCTGGATCTCCGGCCCGGAAAGGCCCGATTTCGACCTGTTTCTGATCTACTACGGCGACTTGTCGGACTTCGCCAAATCCGACGCGACGTTCTACGTGCGGCGAAAGGGGTTTAAGTGGGAACATATTCATTTCGCGATCGACCGCCTCGGCGACGCGCTGAATGCTTACGAGCGCATCTGGTGCCCCGACGATGATATCGCGTGCGACACGGCGAACGTGAACTTGCTTTTCGAAATCTTCGAGCGCTACCAGCTTCAATTGGCACAGCCGGCGGTTAGCCGCGGCCAGTTCTCATTCAAGGGCCTGGCGCAGCGGCGGGGCAAGATTTTGCGGTATTCACCTTACGTGGAAGTAATGTGCCCGATTTTCACCCGTTCCGCGATCCAGAAGGTGCAGCACACCTTTCTCGAGAACCGCTCGGGCTGGGGCATCGATTGGATTTGGCCGAGGCATTTTGCCGAAAATCAAATCGCGGTGATCGACAAGGTCGGCGTCCACCATACCGGGCAACTGGGCAAAGGGGAGAACTATCAAAACCTCGCGAGCTTAGGAATCGACCCGGCGAGGGAATTTGAAGATACGGTTGGTCGTCATGGCGGATTTGATCGGCAGATTCTCCGCCGCATGTTGCACGGTTGGCTGCGGATGCGGAGCATCAAGGATCCAGACGACAACCGCACGGTATGGAAGCGAATCGCGGATGAAATTCGCTGGCTGCGGCTAAGGCGAGGGGCTGCCTAGAGTCCCTCGGCTTGGCGCCAACGCTTCTATCCGCTGCCATTCCATCTTCACCGCCCGCCGGCGGATGCGCCAGCCGTCGCTGGTGCGCGCTAGCTCATCGAGATAACGGACGCCAACCGTGAACAGCTTGGCCACACCGGCCTCCGCGAGGCGATGGTACGCGACGGCATAGGTCTCGCTGTTCGCGGTTTCACCATCGATCTCGATGAGCTGGTTGCCGATGAAGTGCATGGTGCTGTCGTAGCGAGCCATGCTGTCGCGCAGCCGCGCCAACGCCTCGGCAATCGTGCCGTGTGCCAGCGCCCCCTCGTACGCCGCGTCGGGGGTGAAGCACGCGGCCACGAGATCGAGGTCCTTGCGATCGACGCCACGCGCGTAGCGCAACAGCACGTCGTGGATCGCGGCGCGGTCGAGGAGATCGCGGATCGCTGCGTCTATGGGTTCCATGAGCCTGCGGCGTAAAACGTGAAGCGCAAAACGCAAAAGGAGGGCAGCCCTTACGTTTTGCGTCTTGCGTTCCCCGGCTCAGTGCACCAGCACGTGCCCTTCGAGCCCGCCCTCGAGCTTCTGGCTCAACCGTTCCCAGCCGCGCACGATGCGCAACGCCTCCTCGCGGTTGGTCAGGCCCGTGGCGACCGCGAGGCCCGAGGCCGCGTCCACCACCTCCCAGGTCACCTCTCCAGTGCGTCGCCGCTGCACCTCCCGCAGGCGGTAGTTGGGCGACGCATCCTCTTCGAAGAGTACTTCGCGACCAATCATGCCGCTACCTCCTATCATGACGCCAGCGCGTCGGGAGCCGCGCTCTCCAGGCGTTCGAGCTGCCCATAGAGCGCCTCGATCTCTTTGCGCAGGCGCGCGTAGTCGCTGTACAGGCTGTGCGGATTGGAATGCGTCTGGTGGAAGTCGGGGTGGTTGAGCGCCGCAGTCAGGGTACCTAGCTCCGCTTCCTTCGTGCTGATGGCAGCTTCAATCTGCTCAAGCTGCTGCGCGCGACGCGCCTGCTCGCGCTCCCGGCGCCGCTGCGCTGCGCGGTCAGCCACGTTGGGCGATACCGGTCGCGCCCCGTTGTCGCGCTCGTCCGCCGTGAAGCGCGGCAGCGGAGCGGTCTCGCCCGCCGCCTTCTTGCGCAGGTAGTCTTCGTAATTGCCCAGGTAACGTACCGCGGTGCCGGCACCGACTTCGATGATCTCTTCCGGCAGGCGATCAAGGATGTAGCGGTCGTGCGCCACCAGCACCAGCGTGCCCGTGTAGGCGAGCAGGGCGTCGAGCAGGACTTCCTTGGCGTGGATGTCCAGATGGTTGGTAGGCTCGTCGAGCAGCAGACAGTTGGCGGGATGCAGCAGCAACTTTGCCAGCGCCAGGCGGTTGCGCTCGCCGCCGCTCAGTACGCTGGTGCGTTTGTTCACGGCGTCGCCCGAGAAGAGAAACGCCCCCAGGATGTTGCGCACCTGCGGCACCAGGTCGGGCGGTGCGGCGCGCGTGATCTCCTCCAGCACCGTCCGCGTCGGGTCGAGCACCTGCGTCTGGTCCTGCGCAAAGTAACCGAGTGTGACGTTGTGTCCGACGACGCGCTCGCCGCGGCCGAGCGGCTCGACGCCGGCGAGCAACTTCGTCAAGGTCGACTTGCCGGCGCCGTTCGGCCCGACGAGCGCTACCTTGCGGCCGCGCTCGATCGTCAGGTCGAGCCCGTCGTACACGACGTGATCGCCGAACTGCTTGTGGGCGCCGTGCAGCGCCAACACCACCCGGCCGCTGCGCGGCGGCTGCGGAAAGCGGAAGTGGACCGTGCGGAAACCCTCGGGCAGCTGCAGCCGCTCGATTTTGTCGAGCTGCTTGATGCGGCTCTGCACCAGCGCCGCTTTCGAGGCCTGGTAGCGGAAGCGGCTGATGAAGGCCTGCAGCCGCTCGATCTCCTCTTGCTGCAGCCGATAGGCTTCCGCCTGACGTTCCCAGCGCTCCTCGCGCTCCACCAGGTAGCGGCTGTAGTTGGTCTTGAAGTCGGTGACGCTGCCGTGAGAGACCTCGCTGATTTGCTGCACCACGACGTCGAGGAAGTAGCGGTCGTGGGCAACGACGATCACGGTGTACGGGTAGTCGGCCAGAAACTCTTCCAGCCAGTTGCGGGCCTCGATATCGAGGTGGTTCGTCGGCTCGTCGAGGAGCAGCAGCTGAGGCCGGCGCAGCAGGAGGGTGGCGAGAGCCAGACGCATCTGCCAGCCGCCCGAGAACTCGCTGCAGTCGCGGTGCAAGTCCGTCTGGCGGAAGCCCAATCCGGCCAGCACGCGCTCGGCTTGCGCCTCCATGTCGTAGGAGCCGTGTGTGTCCCACTCCGAGCGCAGGTGCGTGTACGTCTCCATGAGCTGCTCATGCCGTGGGTCGTCGACCGGAACTTCTGCGAGCTCATGCTCGACGCGGCGACACTCCGCCTCGAGCGCCCGCACCGCGGCGAACGCCGTCAACGCTTGTTCGAGCACCGTGCGTCCCGACAGGCCGAAGACTTCCTGCGGCAGGTAACCAACCGTGCCGTCCTTCGGTACGACGATGCTGCCGTCGTCCGGCTCCACCTCGCCCGCGACGATGCGCAGGAGGGTCGACTTGCCCGAGCCATTCGCGCCGACCAGGCCGACGCGTGCGCCATCGGGCACGAACCAGTTGAGGCCGTCGAGCACGACCTGGCTGCCGTACCGCTTCTTGAGACCCGTGATCGTGAGCACGTTATGGTCACGTCTAGCTGGGGTAGCACCGCCTCGCAAGCGAATGCGGGGCAACCTCCGTTGCGATTCATCTGCCGATGCGGTACCGCTCCGTGAGCGAGCGGGTCCGGTTGGCAGGTACGTCGTTCGGGAACGACCACACCTCTTGAAGGAGGTTTCACACATGGAGATCAATGGTATCGCCCACGTGATGCTCACCGTCAGCAACTTCGACCTGTGTTTGCCGTTCTACGAACGGCTGCTCACGTATCTCGGGCTGACACCCGTCATTAAGACCGACGGCATGCTGTACTGCGTCGGCGGGCGCACCGCCCTCGGCATCGTCCAAGCAGAGGACCGGCACCGCCACGAGCGTTTCGTGCAGTTCCGCGTTGGGCTACACCACGTCTGTTTCCGGGCGCGTGAGCGCACCGATGTCGATGCAGTGTACGATTTCTTGACCACCATTGGCGCCAAGATCGTGCATCCTCCGGAGGACGGTGCGTGGGCTCCCGGATACTATTCCGTGCTCTTCGAGGATCCGGACGGCATCCGCCTCGAAGTCAACCACGTCCCCGGCAAAGGCCTGCTGGCGGACTCCGCCAAGGGTTGATCTGAGGGGGGACATCTCTGACGCAGACGGTCACGGGGCATCTTGCGCCCGTGGGTTGGGTCAGGAGTCGCCGCTAGGCGGCACATCGGGCAGGAATTGTGACTCAAGCAGTCGTGCGGATTGGCCAGATCGGATTCGGATACTGGGGACCAAATCTGTTGCGCAACATGCAGTCGGTCGCGCGGGCTCGGGTGGTTGCCGTCGCCGACTTGGACGAGCAGCGCCTCGCCGAAGTCGCGCACAAGGCGACTTCCGCCGACGTCACGCGCGACTACCGTGAACTCGTGTCGCGGCCGGACATTGACGCAGTCGTGATCGCCACGCCGGTCGCGTCGCATGGCGAGCTGGCGTACGCCGCGCTCTCCGCCGGCAAGCACGTGCTCGTCGAAAAGCCGCTGGCCACCACAGTTGAGGACGGTGCCCGACTGATCACCCTGGCGCATCGCAAAGGACGGATTCTGATGGTCGGGCACACCTTCCTCTACAGTGTGGCCGTCCGCTGCTTGAAGCAGTATGTCGAACACGGTGACCTCGGTGAGGTGTTCTACCTCTACTCGCAGCGCCTGAACCTGGGAAGAGTGTGCGCCGACGTCAACACCTTGTGGAACTCCGCCCCACACGATGTCTCCATCCTGCTCTACCTGCTCGGGCAGATGCCCGTCGAAGTCGCCGCCCGCGGCTTTTCCTACCTGCGAGACGATGCAGAAGACGTCGTCTTCATGACGCTGACCTTTCCGCATAATGTCGGCGCCCACGTTCACATGAGTTGGCTCGATCCCCACAAGGTGCGGCGCATGACCGTGGTCGGCAGCCAAAAGATGGCGGTCTATGATGACGGGAACCGCGACTGCCCGATTGTCATCTACGATCGCGGTGTCGAGCGCGTGGTCGCCGAGGACGTGCGGCGTGACCCGAGCAGCCTTGCCCAGGTCCACTGGCGCTTGCGCAGCGGCGGCGTGACGATTCCGGCGCTGACACTGGCCGAGCCTCTACGGCTGGAGTGCGAGCACTTCGTCGAGTGCATCATCGAGGGAAAGCGACCGCTGACGGACGGACAGCAGGGTTTAGATGTCGTCCGGGTGCTCGCAGCCGCGCAGCATTCCCTCAGCAAGCGGGGCGCGCCGGTTGCGATTTGATTCATACGATGCCGACGTCCCCACCCCCGTGTGCTGGCACGCCGTGCCCTGCGTCTGCTACACGCAGGGAACTCAAGAGGTGAGCTATGGCCACAAGTAATCAGCAGGCGACTCTCGATCTGGGCTCGCGCCATCTCCACGCGAACAAGGGTGACGGTGTGTTGCGCGTCGTCATCGACCGGCCTGAGCGACGCAACGCGCTGACGATCGAGATGTACCATGGCCTGAAGAAGGCCGCGGTGCTCGCCGAGGGTGATCCCACCGTGGACGTGCTGGTCGTCACCAGCACCGGTGAGTACTTCTGCGTCGGCGGTGAGATGGGCGGGCAGCACGAGGGTAACCTGCCGTTGGATCGCGAAACCGACCGCTTCGACCTGCTGCCGTTCGTCGAGTTCGAGCGTTGCCCGAAGATCGTGCTCATGGCCATCAACGGCATGTGCCAGGGCGGCGGGCTCAACATGACTCTGCTGAGCGACATCTCGGTCGTCTCCGACCGTGCCACGTTCCGTGCACCGGAACTGCTGCGCGGCGTCGCCGACTGCTTCCTCGGCGCGCGGCTGGCCAGCCGCATCGGCATCGCCCGCGCCAAGTATCTGCTGTTCACAGCGCAGTATGTCAGCGCGCAGGAGGCGCTGGCCATGGGCCTCATCTCGCGTGTCGTGCCGCACGCGCAACTCGATGCCGCAGTCGCCGAGACCATCGATTGGCTCCGGCAAACCGGTCCGCGGGCGCGCACCGCACTGAAGCGCGACATGAACCGCCATCTGCCGGTGATTGACTATCCGATGTTCGCTGAGTCACTGGCCTCGGACGAGGTGCGCGAAGGCTTCGCGGCGTTCGTCGAGAAACGCCCGCCGCGGTGGGTCAGCAGATAGACTTCCGTCCTCTGCCGCCGCAGGCGGGGCGCGCGCCCGTGATTCGGCCTTGACTAAACGAACGTTTGTTCGTAGCTACACCCGGGGTCTCCATCCGGTGGTAGGCACGGTGCGCAAATCCAAACGCGCGGCGGCGGGCGCTCCAGCGCCGCCGACGCGTGAGGTGATTCTTGATACGGCCGAGCGCCTGTTCGCCGTGCACGGCGTGGACAGCGTGGCGCTGCGCGATCTGGCGCGCGAGATGAACCTGACGGCGCCGAGCCTCTACAACCATTTTCCGAGCAAGCAGGCCCTCTACGACGCGGTCCTCGAACGCGGCCTGCGGCCGATCCTCGAAGCCGTCGCCGAGGCGTGGCACCCGGGGGCGCTGCGCCTGGAACAGATGCGCGCCACCATCGACAAGCTGACCTCGCACCTCGCCACGCACCCGCACCTGGCGCGGCTGCTGCAACGCGCACTGCTCGACCAAAGCGACAACGTGCAGAAACTGATGGGCCGCTGGCTGACGCCGCTGTATGTCGAGGGACTCGCGGTGATCCGTGAGACCGCCGACGAAGCCGGCTGGGAAGCCGATGAACTGCCGCACCTCACCCTGGCGTTGTTCGGCATCGTGTTCGCGTACTTCACCAATGCGAGCGCGCTGCAGTCGTTCGTAGCCGCCAGCGGCGATCTGATGTCCCCGCAGGCGCTGGCGGTACAGCGCCGCGTCATTGAAAAGGCAATCTACCGGCTGCTCGGCCCGCTGCCGCGCGGCGCGGAACGCAGAAAGAAGGCATGAGCGTATGGCTACCGAACACGGAACGATCACTGACGAAGGCGTCGCCAAGCTGCGTGAACGCGTCGGCAAAGGCTTCGAAGGACGGCGTCCCTGGCGCACCGAGGTCACGCGCGACGCGATCTATCACCTGGCACTGGCCATCGGCGACCTCAATCCGCTCTATCTCGACGAGGACTACGCCAAGAAGACGCGCTGGGGCACGCTGCTCGCGCCACCCATCATTGTCCAGACCATGGATACCCTGCGTGCCGTCGGTCACAGCGGTCTGCCTGAAGGTTTACCGGGAGTCCACTCGATATGGACCGGCTCGCTCTACGAATGGGTGCGTCCGCCGCAGCTCGGCGACCGCATCCGTGCCGATTCGTATCTCAAGGAGATCCGTGAGAAGGAGAGCACCTTCGGAGGCGGGCGCGCGCTCTATCAGACGTACGAAGCGAAGTACTACGACCACACCGGCGCTTACATGGGCCTGCGCAACGACACCTGGATTCGCATCGAGCGCGCCAAGACGGCCGAGAAAAAGAAATACGGCGACATCACGCTGGCAGAGTGGAAGCCCGAGGACATCACCGGCTTCATGGAGGAGTACCGCACGGAGCGGCGCACGACCGAACGCTACTGGAACGATGTGCAGGTCGGCGACCCGCTCAACCGCATCATCAAAGGTCCGTTGACGCCGACCGCGGAGATCGCCTTCGAGTCGTACTTCGGCATCTACCTGGTCGGCAACAAGGTGGCCGCCAACCTCTACGCCAAGCATCCTGCCCTGATGATTCCCAACGAGCAGGGCGTCCCCGAGCCGCCGCAGCGCGTGCACTGGGACAATGCCTTCACGCAGCGCCTGCTCGGTTTGCCCGGCGCCTACGACCTTGGTCCGGAGCGCTGCTCTTGGCTGATCCAGGGAATGACCGACTGGATCGGCGACAACGGCCGGCTCACCCGGCTCGAAGCCAAGTACCTCAAGTTCAATTACATGGGCGACGTCACCTGGGTGCAGGGGCACGTCACCGACAAGTTCGACCAGGACGGCAAGGCCTTCGTGCGCTGCGCCCTGGAGTGCGTCAACCACCGCGACGAAGTCACGGCCGCGGCCGTCGCCGAAGCGGAGCTGCCGCGCCGCTGATCGCCGCGAGGATCCAATGAAGCTCGCCGACGTGAATCTGTGCGACCTCGATCAGTTCGAGGTTGGCGTGCCGCATCACGTCTTCAAGCTGCTGCGCGCCGAAGCGCCGGTCTTCTGGCATCCGGAACCCAACGGCGGGCCCGGCTTCTGGGTGGTCACCAAGTACAGAGACCTGATCGCGGTCTCGAAGGACCCGGCGACGTTTTCGTCGTGGCGGGGCGGCACCAACCTCTTCGACACCACGCCGGAGCAGCTCAGCCAGACGCGCATGATCATGCTCAACATGGATCCGCCGGCGCACAGCAAGTATCGCCGGCTGGTCAATCAGGGCTTCACGCTGCGAATGGTGGCGCGTCTCGAGCCGCACATCCGCGAGATGGCGCACCGCATCGTCGACCACGTCGCCGCCACAGGCGAGTGCGACTTCGTCACCGAAGTGGCCGCCGAGCTGCCGCTGCAGGTGATCGCCGAGTTCCTCGGCGTCCCGCTGGCCGATCGCCACAAAGTGTTCGAGTGGAGCAATCGGTTGATCGGCTTCGACGATCCGGAGTTTCGCGACTCCGCCGACTCGGTTGCACAGGGGCAGCAGGCGGCTGCCGAGATGTACATGTACGCCAACCAGCTCGCCCTCGAACGGCGCGACCATCCGCGCGACGATCTGGTGAGTGTGCTCATGCGCGGCGAGGTTGATGGCGAACGTTTGTCGGAGATGGAGTTCGACTCCTTCTTTCTCCTGCTCGCGGTCGCCGGCAACGAGACGACGCGCAACCTGATTTCCGGCGGCATGCTGGCACTCCTCGAGCACCCCGAGCAACGTCAGCGGCTGCTTGCCGACATGTCGCTGCTGCCGACCGCGGTCGAGGAGATGCTGCGCTGGGTGTCACCGGTCATGCACTTCCGCCGTACGGCGACGCGCGACACCGAGCTGCGCGGGCAGAAGATCCGCGAGCGCGACAAGGTCGTGATCTTCTACCCGTCGGCAAATCGCGACGAGGAGATCTTTCCCGACGGCGACCGCTTCGGCGTCGGCCGCACGCCGAACGAGCACCTGGCCTTCGGCATCGGCGAACATTTCTGTCTCGGCTCGAACCTGGCGCGCCTGGAGATCCGCCTGCTGTTCGAAGAGTTGCTGACGCGCCTGCCCGACATCGAGCTGGCCGGGCCGGTGCACCGGCTGCGCTCGAACTTCATCGGCGGCATCAAGCGCATGCCCGTGCGCTTCACGCCCGAGGCGCCACACCAAGCGCTGCACGCCTGAGCGAGAACGTGTTCCGATGAACCTCGACGACATCGATCTCTTCAACCCCGAGACCTTCGTCGCGGCCGTCCCGCACGAAGCGTTCCGGACGCTGCGCCGGCATGCACCGGTGTTCTGGCACAAGGAAGCGAACGGCCCCGGCTTCTGGGCGGTCACCAAGTACCACGACGTCGTCGCCGTCTCGCGCGATCCGCGCACGTTCTCCTCGGCAAAGAAGGGCGTGTTCACTTTCGATCCGGTGCCCGAGGACCTCGAGCGCATGCAGCTGATGATGCTCAACATGGATCCGCCGAAGCACACCAAGCTGCGCGCCCTGGTGAACAAGGGCTTCACGCCGCGCATGGTGGCGCACCTCGAACCGCGCCTGCGCGCCATCACCAACGAGATCATCGACAAGGTCGCAACCAAGGGCCGCTGCGACTTCGTGGCCGAGATTGCCGCCGAGTTGCCCCTGCAGGCGATCGCCGAGTTGATGGGCATCCCGCTGGCCGAACGCCACATGGTCTTCGACTGGAGCAATCGCCTGATCGGGTTCGACGACCCCGAGTATCAGCAGTCGTGGGACGACGCTAAGCTGGCCGCCGCCGAGATGTACATGTACGCCAACCGCCTCGCCGCCGAGCGGCGCGACCGGGCGGGCGACGACCTGGTGAGCGTACTGATGAACGCCGAGGTTGAGGGCGAGCGTCTGACCGAGCTCGAGTTCGATTTGTTCTTCGTGCTGCTCGCCGTCGCTGGTAACGAGACAACGCGCAACCTCATCTCCGGCGGCATGCTCGCGCTCATCGAGCATCCGGAGCAGCGCGCCCGGTTGCTGGCCAATCCGTCGTTGATGCCGACGGCGGTGGAGGAGATGTTGCGCTGGGTGTCGGCGGTGATCGAGTTCCGCCGCACGGCAGCGCGCGACACCGAGCTGCGCGGGCAGCAGATCCGCGCCGGCGACAAGGTCATCATCTACTACATATCGGCGAACCGCGATGAAGACGTCTTTGCGGAACCCGACCGTTTCGACGTGGGCCGCGTGCCCAACGACCATCTCGCCTTCGGCATCGGCGAGCACTTCTGCCTGGGCTCCAACCTGGCGCGGCTGGAGATCCGCGTGATGTTCGAGGAGCTGCTGCGGCGGCTGCCTGACATTCAGCTGCAGGGTCCCGTCGACCGCTTGCGTTCGAGCCTGATCAACGGCATCAAGCGTATGCCGGTGGTGTTTACCCCTGAGCGCCAGCGCCATGTCGTTGGCGGGGAATGAGGCTGTGATGAAGATTCGGATCGACTACGATTTGTGCGAAGGCAACGCCGTGTGCATGAAAGTGTGCCCCGAGGTGTTCGAGGTAGGCGACGACGACCGCGCGCGCCTGCGCATCAAGGAGCCCGACGAGAACCTCCGTGCCAAGGTCGAGGCAGCGGTGCGCCGCTGCCCGCGCCAAGCGCTGAGCATCGAACCCACCTGAGGCGCGAGGCCTGGCGGGCCCCGATTCGCGTGCAGACTGTCGACGATCCGTCCGCTCAGCTCTCTTCCAAGCCGACAGGCGCTAGCCGGCAGCCATAGCGCTCAACAGCAATGCCCACGACGACAGCTGCCGGTGTGCAGCTCAAGCGTGGCCAGACCTGAACCCCTCTGTGAATTCCGCTATTGCCGGTGCGTCCGCCGGTGTGCAACGATCGAGCGGGGGCAATAGGGGACGGTGCGATGACGGTCAAGGTCGACTACGATCTCTGTGAAGGCAACGCCCTGTGCATGAAAGTGTGCGCCCGAGGTATTCGACGTGCGAGACGACGACCGGGCACATTTGCTGATCGCCACACCCGGTCAGGAGCTGCGTGCGAAAGTCGAGGCGGCGGTGCGGCGGTGTCCGCGGCAAGCAATCTCGATTGTGAATGAGTGACGCCTCGCAGTCGGCGCGCTTTCGCCGGTGGGCGGCGGTGTTTGTGCTGCTCCCCACCATGTGGGCACCCGCGGCAGCAGACACCACCGTCTGCAGCAGCAGTGACGCTGTCGTAGCTGCCATCTTCCAAGACGTTGCGGACGCGTGCGACCTGAACGCTGACGGCATCGTCAGCGCTGCCGACGTTACACGCGGGTTCGTGGGGACTTTCACTCCTACCCCTACCCCTACCCCCACACCGACTCCCACTGCCACGCCCACCTCAACGCTCGCGTCCACCTCAACGCCCTCGACAACAACCGCGCCGGAGGCGACGCCAACGCCGACCGCGACTTTCGACGCGTCGCCGACGGCAACCCCGACCAGAACCGTGACACTCACGCCGACGGTCACACAGACGCCCACGCCGCCGGATTGTCCGACCGCCGCTGCCGAACTCGCCGTCGAGATCGACAATCAGACCGGCGCGCCAGGGCTCTCGGTCGTCCTCACCGGCGAGCGCATCGGCGTCGGCTGCCGTACCGCTGCGCTCGCGACCTCGTACAGCCGCTCGGTCGAGTGCTCCGGAAACGGAGTCGTCGCGTGTGGCACGACCGACGCATTGGCGCCCGGCGAGTGGCGCCACTCGCTGCGCGTGCTCACGCCGCGTACCGGGCAATTGCAGCACCAGACGTCCATGCTGGTCGCAGCAGACGGCGCCAACCGCGTGCGCTTCACTGCCTTCGCCAGTGTGTTGTCGGTGCAGACCACGGCCAACCAGGGGAACGGTTCGCTGCGCAACCTGCTGCAGAGTGCAGCCACCAGTCCGAAGCCGTTGCTGATCCAATTCGATCCTGCGGCGTTTCCGGATGGTGTCCCGACGACCATCGCCCTGCAGTTCCAGCTACCGATGCTGGCCACCAGTGACGTCACCATCGACGGCACCGACGCCAGCGGCACCGCCGGCACACGCATCATCGACGCCGGCGGGTTGGCGATCCCGGTGCTGGCGATCTCCGGGCCACGCAACCACATCATCGGATTGCGCTTGCAAAACGCCGGCGGCGGCAACCGCGACGTGTTGAGCATCTCCGGTGCGGCTGCGGACAGCAACGTGGTGGAGCACGTGATTGTGCGCACTGCTGCCACGGGCGACGGCATCGGCGTCGACACGGATGCCGGCAAGGACTTCGACACCACCGTCAACATCATTCGCGACTGTGAGGTCTCCGGCGCGTCGGACAAAGGGATCAAGGTAACCACGGGAGCGCACACCCGCGTCGAGCGCTGCTGGGTACACGACAACGTCAACGGCGGAATCCAGTCTACGCTCGGTGGCCACGTGCAAGCCTGGCACAACCTTGTCGAGCACAATCACGGTGGCACGGCACAGAACGGCTTGTCCGTGAATGCCCGTGACGACCAGAGCACCGGCGGGTATTCGGAAATGCGCTCGTGGGGCAACCTGGCGCGTGGCAATGGTGCGAACGGTTTCTCTGTGCGCGCCTTCGCCTTCGCCCACGCCCGTGACGATTACCTCGCCACCAACGGCGCCTCCGGGATGCGCATTTTCAACGACGTCGGTCCGGGCGCCACGGCGCTCGTGGAAGGCACGAGCGCCGTGTGCAACGGCGTCGACGGCGCCGTGGTCGCCGACACCTCGATCGCCGACTTCGGCGGCGGACAATTCGCCAGCGCGGGCAACAATGCCTTCACGCAAAACAACCTTCCCGCGGGCGGTGCCAACTTCCGCAACAGCACCGGCTTGCTGGTGAGCGCAATCAACAACCAATGGGAGCATTGTGGGCGCGACGTGACGTGCGCCGACAGCGCGATCGCGGCGTTTGACCTCAGCGATCACGGAGCCAACACCGACTTCTCGCCGGCGCAGGCGCATCGTTCGCAGCAGGCACCGGCGATTACCGCGGTGGCGCCCGCCATCGGCCGGCAGGGTGAGCTGCTGCGTATCTTCGGGTCTGGCTTCAACGTCATCGACGGTCATTTCGCCGAAAACGACTGCGCCGACGTGTCGGGGCGCAACCGGTGTGTGCCGCTGCGCGGCAACTGCGTGCAGATCAACGGCGCCAGCGCGCCGGTGGAGGCGGTGACGCCGACCATGCTCATCGTGCGCTGGCCGTTCACCTGCGCGGCACCGGTCCCTCTCGTCGTCACCACCGACCAGGGATCGACTGGCGCCAGCAGCGCCCCGTTCACCGTATGCACGAATGGGGCGGCCGACGCCGCCGCCACGCTCAACGCGGCGGCGCTGCGCGCGATCGGTCCTTAGTCAGGGGCCAGCGGTCGGTGTCGGCAGGGGTTCTTCGAGAACCGTTTCGAGGCCGGCTTCGGCTGCGTTGCGCAGAATGCTGTTCGCACACGCCTGCAGCATTCCGCAAGCGACCACGAGCGCACCGAGCACCATTCCCAAGCGTACAGCAGGCATCCGCACACGCCTGCGCTTAGCACATCCGCCGCTGGTGGCAAGAATCGAGTGCACTGCAACGCTGGCCAGTAGCCGATCACGGCCAGAAGGGGTAGTAAGGATGCTGAAGCGGACGTTGGGGTGCGGTGCGGCTGACCAGAAGGAGAGTCCGATCATGCATAGCGTACGTATCCACCAGTTCGGTGACGCGAGCGTGCTGCGGTACGAGGAGATACACGACCCACAACCGGGCTTGGGACAAGTGCGCGTGGCCGTCAAGGCGGCTTCCATCAATCGTGGGGACCTGGCACGGCGTGCCGGCACGTATCCGGGCGAAGCCGCATTCCCGCTGGTCCTCGGGTTCGAGGTTGCCGGCGAGATCGACGCCGTCGGGGAGGGTGTCGACAAGCAGCGCATCGGCGAACGAGTCGTGGCACTGGCCGCCAGTGGCGGCTACGCCGATCGCTTTGTGACGCTGGACGCCGCTGCCATTGCGATCCCGCATGGCCTCGACTACGCCGTCGCTGCCTCCATTCCGGTCGTCTTCCTGACGGCATGGTATGGGCTGGTCACCACCGCACGGGTGCAGCCGCAGGAATGGGTGCTCGTGCACGCTGCGGCAAGCGGCGTCGGTATGGCGGGCATCCAAATCGCCAAGCATTGTGGCGCGCGGGTCCTGACGACCGCGAGCATGGCAGCCAAGCTGGAGTTTGGCGGTCGGCTGGGCGCCGATGCCGGTATCAACTACGCCGAGCAAGACTTCGTCGAGGCGGCGTGGCGGCTCACGGACAATGCGGGCGTCGACGTCGTGCTGGAGTCGGTCGGCGGCGAAGTCTTCGAGCAGAGTCTCGATGTCTTGCGAGCCAACGGCCGGTTACTGTGCGTCGGCAACACGCTCGGCAAGACGGCGAACGTGGACCCGACGGCGTTGATCCGCAACAGCGTCTCGATCCATGGTCTGTACCTTGTCCCGTGGTTCACCGAAGGGGGCGCCTGGCGGGCCTTGTGCGAGATCATTCAACTCGTCAGCAACGGCACCTTTCAGGTCACGATCGACCGGCGCTTCCCGTTGCACGAGGCGGCGGCAGCCCACCGCTACCTCGAAGGACGGAAGTGCATGGGCAAGGTGGTACTCGAGCCGTAGCAGTTGCGTGGGCGCGCGCCGGGCTGCTATGTGCCCAACGCATCTGGATGGATGCGACATCCGCAGAACCTGGGGCCAGGCAGCCGCAATCGTCCCTGGGACGATTCCTACGGCTGTGGTTTGTCCTCGGCTTCGCCTATTTCTCGGCGAAGCTGTTGTTCAACCTCGCCGTGATGGGCTGGATCTGGGTCATCCGGCTCGACGCGCTTCTCGAGATCATTTTCGTGCCGCTGGGACAGAGCGTGGTGTTCTGGATGGTCACGCGCCGCGCGCGCCGGCGGGCGGCAATGGTCTAGGGTCCTCGAGGCGACTACGGAAGCGGCAGGGCTTCGGAGAGCTTGCGCCGATACCCCAGTAGCCACCCTCCGCCCACCAACAGCATCAGCGCGAGGAGGATGAGATTCCCCTCACTCAACGTCGGCACACGGCTACAGGTGCCGTTGAGCAGGATCTGGAGGAGGATGTCGCTCGGTGCACTGGCGAGGGAAAAGTTCAAGATGCTATCGCTCTTCGGAATGTAGACATCCTTCATCACGTAGCTTTGCAGATCCGCCGTCTGGAAGGGAATACCCTGCACATGCAAGTACCCAGGGGTGTCCATCAAGAGACCGACTCCCATAGGCATACCGTTAGCCAGTTTAACCTTGGCAACCGAGTCACAGATGAACCCAGATCCGATGAACTCGGTATTCGTCAGTGTGAGCTGGGTGATTATTCGTGGGGCGGAGGCCATGACTGCGGCTCCGCCTCCACCGCCACCCCCCTGAGAAGCAAACATGCCGTCGAATGAAAGCGCGTGCGGGATTCCCCCGATGATCGAACTCATGGTGATCATACCGAAGATGCTCGTGTCGGTAGGGAACGTGGGGTCCACATACCCCGTGTAGTTACCCGAGCATGCCCGCAGCTGCACGCCGCCACTATAGTGACTGTCCTGCATGGTCGTGATGAGCAGGTTGCCGGAGGTGTCGGTCATTCCCCTGATGTGGCAGTCCATGGGGTCTGGGCCGTCTCCATTGGTATCGATGATTGCCAAGTCGGGCTGGCCGGAGACCAAGATGCCGTCCGTCGGTTGCGCGAAAGTGCGAACGGCCAACAAGAGAAATAAAACTGCCATCACGGCGACGCGTCGGCGCATGAGCATTTTCCCCTCTCAGCAGCAGCCCATTGGTACGCCGCGGTATACAATCCAGGCCCGCGGCGGTCAATACAAAAGGGGGGGCGGCGGGAGCGCCGGCAGCCAGACGGCGCTGGGTCCGACGGAGCCAGGACGTTGAAGATCCTGTGGATCTGCGGTTCCCGGATTCTCGGCGGAGCGGAACGGGTGACGCTGCAGCTCGCCACGTTACTCGGCGCACGAGGTCATACGGTGGAGGCCTTGTGTCGGCCGGATGGCGCGGTCGCGCCCGCCGCGAGGTGCGCCGGCCTGATGACCCATCCGGCCTGGCTCGGCGGTTCGTTGAACGTTCGAGCCGTCGCGGCAATCCGCCGTGCGTTGAACGACGTCGCGCCCGACGTTGCACTGGTAACCACCGCTGATGAGTGGGTCTGGGCGTGCTTGGCGCGCCGGCCGGTGCAGCACGGCCGCCTGGTTCTGGTTCGCCACATGGCGCTGCCGCTCAACCCGTGGGTGCGCTGGCTGGCCAATGGCGCCGATGCCGTGGTGGCCGTCAGTCAGGCCGTTCGGCAAAGCCTCCTCGGGAACCTCGGTGTGCGGCCTGAACGCATCCACGTCATTTACAACCCTGTGCGGTTCTCACCACGCACCACACCGCCTGGACCACACGAGCGGGCGCGCGCCCGAGCAGCGCTGGCGCTTCCTGAGGGCGGCCGCTGGGTGGGGTTCTTCGGCGGACTGGCCCGAGCCAAAGGCTTGCGTCATGTGCTGTCCGCGGTCAGCCGCGCCAATGTGCAGCTCGGAGCCACCAACCTTCTGGTGTGCGGTAGATCAGGCGACAGCGGGGAACCCTGGTCGCTTGTCGAGTTGCAAAGAGCGTTCGCCTTGCAAGGCCGCGTACACCACCTCGGTGAAATCGAGCACATCGATCTGGCACTCACGGCAGTTGACGTCGTAGTGCTGGCAACGCACAGCGCGCTCAGCGAGGCACTCCCGGCGACGCTGCTCGAGGCGATGGCGTGTGGTACTCCCGCGCTCGGATATGCAACCGGCGGGATTGTCGAAGCCATCGGGGACCACGGTGAGGCGGGACGTCTGGCGCGCGCAGACGACGTCGACGATCTGTCGCGCCAGCTCATCGAGATGCTCACCGACGCTGCAGCGGCGCAGCGGATGGCGCTTGCGGCGCTGTCGCGGGCACGTACGCTGTTCGATGCGCAGCAGGCTGCCGACCGCTATGACCAGCTCTTTTCTGCGTTGCGGACGCAGTCGAGGAGGGATGCGACGTGACGAAATTCTTGCGGCTGTGGTTCGTGACGGCGTTTTCCTACGCCCTCACCAAGTTTGCGTTCAACCTTGTCCTGTTCGGGTGGATCGAGGCGCCGTCCGTTGTCAAGCCAACCGCCGGCCAACCACCGCCCATCATCCCGCCGACCGGCTGCCGGCACGTCTTTGATCCACACCCACTGCCGCCTCCTGCGGCCAGCCGAGCGGCGTCAACTGCTCCGCAAACAGCTGGCTGAAGGTCGGGCAGCTCTGCAGCAGATGGGCAACGCTGCCATCGCCGACGACGCGGCCAGCTTGTACGACGATGATGCGGTCAAAGCGGGCGACGGTCGCCAAGCGGTGCGCCATGACCAGCACCGTCCGCCGTCGCAGCCACTCCTCGATGTCGGCGAAGATCTGTGCTTCGGCGTCGCTGTCCAACGCGCTGGTGGCTTCGTCGAGCACCAGCACGGTCGGATCACGGACGATGGCTCTGGCCAACGCGATGCGCTGCTTCTGACCGCCGGATAGGTTCCCGCCGCCTTCCTGCAACGATGCGTGCAGGCCGCCCGGCAGCCCGCGTACCATCAGCTCCAGTCCTGCGCAGGTAACAGCCGCGTCAATCGTTGCCGCCGACGTGTACGGCGAGCCGTAGCGAATGTTTTCGATCAACGGTCCGCTGAAGATGAACGGATCCTGTTCGACGACGCACACGGCGCGGCGCAGATCAGCAAGCCGCAGGGCGCGAACGTCGATGCCGTCCAAAAGGATCCGGCCGCGCTGCGGATCGACAAAACGAAGCAACAGACTGGCCAGCGTACTCTTGCCGCCGCCGCTGGCTGCAACCAGCGCCACCGTCTCTCGGGGCGCCAGGCGCAACGCCAGGCCGTCGAGCACGGGCTTGTCGGCGCGGTAACGAAAGCACAGCTGTTCGAAGCGCAACTCGCCGCGTGCAGGCTCGGGCAGGTGCAGCGTGCCCTGCGCTTCTCCGTACGGGGCGTCGATCACTTCATACACCCGCGCCGCGGCGGCAAGCGCCCGCTGCAGCATGGCCTGAACCTCGCTCAACCGCCGTAACGGTTCCACGGTCTGCACGGCGTAGAGCACAAACGCGAAGAGCTGCCCGGCCGTGCACGCACCCCGGAGAACCTGGAGGGTGCCGTAGCGCAGAATGGCCAGGAGCCCGATACCGGTCACGAACCACACCATGGTCATCAGCACCGCGGTCCACCACTCGCTGCGCAGGACTTCCCGGCGGTAGCGGGCGTTCTGGCGGACGAAGCGCTCGTGCTCGTCGCTCTCGGTCTGAAACCCCTTGATCGTCGTCAGGCCGCGCAGCTGTTCGCTGAGCGTCGCGCTGAGCTCACCCACTTTCTGCTGCGCGGCCGCGCCGCGGCGGCGAATGATACCGCCGAGGCGACTGAGCAGTACGCCCACCAGCGGCACCAGCACGCAGCCGATCAACGCCAAGCGCCATTGCAGATAAACCATCATCGCCAGCGCCCCGACCAAGACGACGCCCTCGCCGATCAGTCGCTTGAGGACATCGCGCACAAAACCGGAGAGCGCGCCGGCGTCATTGAACACGCGCGAGAGCCATTCGCCGTTGGGCCACTGCCGCACCTCCGCCACTCCCACGGCCAACAGGTGCGCATGCACAGCCGCACGCAGGCGCTCAACCAGGCGCTGATTGATGCTGTTCAGGACGTAGCGCGACAGGAAGACGGCGATCACCATGCCGGCGGTGACCACGGCGGCACGGGCGAGCATCGAGTCGAGCAGGGCGCGCTCGCCGCGCAGCACCGGCCCCTCGGCCCACAATTTCACCAGCCAGGTCAGGTACAGCTGCCCCAGAGCCACACTGAGCAGGCTGATCACAGCCAGCGTGAGGCGCACGGGAGAAGACGTGCACTCGCGGACCAACCGCTGGAAGATCGCCGTCCCGCTCAGCGATGCGGGTACGGCTGCCTGCTGCAGAGTTCTCACGGTTTCGCCGCCCTCATCGCGGCGGCGCCCCGCGAGCGACAACCCGACACGCCGCCAATGCCCGATGGTGTCCCAAAACAATCGCCTCGCCTGGGCCCGCGCTCCACGGTCATGCACGCTACGCAAGAGGAGGGTCCACTGCTGCCGCGACTTGCGCAAAAACTGCCCGCATTGGTCACGGAACCAGCGACGAGGGGTCCACACCTCGACCACAATGTCGGTCGCTGCGAGCGAGCGATAGGCGCTGAAGCGCTTGTGGCCGTCGGCGATCAAGAGGCGCCCGGCGATGCGCACGACCGAGATCGGCGGAAACCGTTCCCCACGCTCCATGGCGCAACGATACGCGGCGATGCGCTCCGGCGCATGCGACACGTGCAGCAAATCGACGACCGTATCGATTGGAACACGACGCGTGGGGAACGCAGCCAGCGCCGGGTCGAAGCACTCGTCCCACGTGCGCGCTTCGTCAATCCGATCACATCGGGTCGTCATTGGTGCGACTGGCAGGCAACGGTCGAGCGCCGTATCTCCCAACGGCGGCCGATTTGCAAGCCGACGCAACTTGCACGATAGGGCTGCAGAGGTTGTCGTCATGCTGGCCTGGTGGCACTCGCGGACGCGCAGGCAACAGACGCTGATCGCCGCCTGCTTCGTCGTCGTCGCCGTGCAGTGGGTGGTGATCGCGCATCGCCGCGCGACCGCTCTCGGCGACTTCGATGTGTCACGCGAGTTCGGCAGGCGATTCGTGGCACACGAAGATCTGTACGCCGGAGGGCTGCACTATCCATACATGCCGACCGCCGCCATGTACTTCAGCCCGTTGGCCTTGATCGATGCGAACCTGGGCCTGGCCCTGCGCTACGACTGCAGCGCGGTGCTGATCCTGGCGCTGCTGCTCTCGCCGGCGACCTGGGTGCAGCACATGGTGTTCATGCTGCCGGCGCTCTATCTCATCGTCGCCGAGGATCGCGGCATCCGCAAGCTGGGGGCGCCGGCGGCAACGGCGATGGCCGCCTACGTGGTGCTGGCGCTGCTGCTCAACCGTGAGTTCCTCGGCAGAGCGCGCTACATCGTCCTGCTGGGCTATGGCGCGCAGACGGCCTGCATGCTTGTCGTGCTCGCGGTGATCATGCGGCGGGCGCCGACGGCGTCTCCGCACGCGGATGCGGGCGCTGCTCGTGTGCTGCGCTGAGGCTTCACTTGGGAGCGTGAGCCGCCTTGATGATCGAGCTGTAGAGCTCTTCCAGCTGGCTGATGGTGTTGTCGATCGTGAGGCGCGACGTGTTCCTGGCGCACCATACGCGCGTCCGCTGCGCCAGCGCTGCGCCCGCTGCCTGCACCGCCGCGATCGCAGCGGCGAGCACGGGCGGTGCAGCACTATCCACCACCAGACCGTTTTCCTCGTGATCGACCAACTCCGTTGCGGCGTTGTCCGGTGCGCGCACGACAATCGATGGCGTGCCGCGCGCCGCGGCCTCGAGCACCACCAGGCCGTACCCCTCGCGTTCCGACGGCAGGAGCAGGCAGAGGGCGCTCCGCAGCGTTGCGTCCACTTCCTCCCACGGTACAAATCCGGGACAGCGAATCACCTGCTGCAACCCGCGTCGCTCGATCTCGGCAAGCACCCGCGCGCGCGCCGGGCCATCGCCGAAGATGGCCGCCCGGAGTGCAGGAATGCGCTGGCGGGCGGCAGCAATGGCGGCTGGGATGACCTCGACGCGCTTTTCGGGAATGTGGCGGCCGACATAGACGACGAGAGGCTGGCGACTGGCTTGCGCATCGAATGAAGCAATCGGTCCGTCATAGAGGCTCTTCAAGATGATGGGGTCGTTCTGATAGCCACCGTCGATCAGGTGCGCAGCCTGCAACTTGGACGGCACGCACGCGTGGTCAGTGAGGCGGATACACAGCCGTTGCACGGCCGCCCCCATGCGACCGCGGACGCTGCCCAGGTAACGGCGCCAGTATTGGTTGCTCCAGGTCTCCAGCCAGTCCACCACCACCGCCGGTCCCCCGTGCGCCCCGGCGCATTGCGCGGCGAGCAGCGGGAAATACGGAAACGCGCAGGTATGCACGACGTCATAGCTGCGGCGATGGCGCAGCAAGTGGACCAGGACAGCGGCGCCAAAACGCAGCGGCGGCATGATGCGGCGTCTGCCCGATCTCGTGTACAGCGGCGTGCCGCGGGACACCGCCACCACATGGACGTTGGCCGGCAGGGTCGGCGGGGTCGCACCGGTCCATTGGCGTCGGGTGATGTAGGTGACCTGATGACGCCGCGCGAGTCGCTCCGCCAGGCTGCGGTACCAGCGTTCGGCACCACCGACCGTATGCGGGTACAGACAGTCGTAAACGATCGCGATGCGCACGCTACCATCAGCCGTGGACGGTTGCTCAGGGTGCAGGTGGATCGCGCCGCGGCAGCGCCAGCATACTGAGGAAGAAGGACGAGAAGACGGTTTGCGCGCCGATGATCATCAGCGTTGAGGCTTGCAGCGCCGGCCGCACGGCATCGAGGCTGCCCATGCGGCTCGCCAGCCAGCGCATGAGGATGGCGGCATCGATGCCGAAGCCGAGGACGAAGAGCAGCGCGCCGGCGAGCAGGCCGCGTTCGAGATTGAAGTGCCGCAGCAAGAGAGTGAGCAGGCGGTCGGGCGCGGACAAGCGCGCGGCATGCGAGTGAACCTTGGCGAACACGCCCATGGTGAGGATCTGAAAGCCAAGGACGGTCAGCAGGCTGCCGAGCACCATGTAGTGGACATCGAAGCTGAGTCCGGCGAACCGTCGCGGTCCACCTTCCAGGGCGATCAGCGGCAGCAACCCCAGCACGATGAGCAAACACCCCGGCAGGAGGAAGAGGTAGGTCGGCGAGAACAGCAGGATGAAGCGCAGGTGGCGCCAGCCGTCGCGCAGCGGCCGCAAATGGGCGCGCCGCCCGCGGCCGTCGGGGCGCAGCGTGATCGGGATCTCCACGATCTGCAAGTCGCTGAGCGCCGCCTTAATCACCATTTCGGAGGCAAACTCCATTCCGGTGGTCTGCAACTGCATGCGGTCGTACGCCTGGCGAGTGAAGGCGCGCATGCCGCAGTGGCTGTCGGACACATTGACGCGGAACAAGAAGCTCAGCAGCGCGGAAAACAGCGGATTGCCGATCCAGCGGTGTAACGTAGGCATCGCACCAGGCTCGATGGTGCCGCGCCGGCGTGACCCAATGACCACGTCGGCGCCAGCGCGCAACGCCGTGATGAAGCGCTCGAGATCCGTGAGATCGTATGAATCGTCGGCATCGGCCATGATAATGAACGGCGCGCCCGCCGCCGCGATGCCGCGCATCAAAGCACTGCCGTACCCGCCTCGTGGCTCCTCAACGACGCGGGCACCCGCGCGCGCAGCGATCTCACCGGAACCATCCGTCGACCCGTTGTCGACGACGACGACCTCGCCGCGCACTGCCAAGCGGCGCAGCGCCTCGAGGCCCTTGGCAACGCAGGTGCCCACGGTCGCGGCCTCATTCAAGCAAGGCAACACAACCGACACCTCGTAGCGCTCGGCGCTGTCGGTGATTGCTCGCCCGGTGGGATAGTTCAAGAGCACCGACCTCATGGCCCGCCTGAGAATGCAACGGCATTTAGCGCATGTACACAGCGCAGGGGAAGGGGCAGGGCTCAACTTCGGCTATTCGCACACTCATTCTCTTTTTGACGTGCCGCCGGAGTGAATTCGGTCTAGTATTAATACGTCGAAACCGTGAGGGTGCCATGAGAACGTCAGCGGCAGGTTTGCTCTTCGCCATCGCACTGTCCGTCCTTTCCGCAGGACCGGGTCTCGCATGGACCGGGAACGGCGGGTGGCATGGTGGTTGGCACGGGGGAACTTGGAGTGGAAGCGCTTGGCACGGCGGCGGATGGGGGTACTACGGTGGTGGTTGGCACGGCACCGTGGTGGTCGGAGGACCGTGGTGGTGGGGCTATCCGTACCCATACGCGTATCCTTACTGGTACTATCCAGCGCCGTACGCCTACCCATATCCCTCGGTTTCTCTCCAGCAGCCGTCGGTATACGTCCAGCAGTCGCCGGCCCCGTCCGCAGGGGCTTCTGAGACCTATTGGTACTACTGTGCGAGCGCCAAGGCGTACTATCCGAAAGTTTCGAGGTGCGCCGAGGGCTGGATCAAGGTCCCGCCGAGACCTGAATAGATTGATCCTGGGCAACAACCGTGCGGAAATTGTTTCTCCTTCCTCTCGTCACTGAACTGCTGCTGGCAGGATGTGTGACGGTCCCTACAGGCCCCAACGTCATGGTGCTGCCCGGCAACGGCAAGGACTTTGAACAATTCCAAGCCGACGACGCGATGTGTCGCCAGTGGGCCTTGCAGCAGACAGGGACGACGACGACGAAGGCAGGAACCCAGAATGCGGTCAGCGGTGCGGCCATCGGGACGGTTGTCGGAGCGGCCAGCGGTGCGGCGATTGGCGCCGCCTCTGGGAATGCCGCCGCCGGGGCCGCCGTAGGCTCCGGTGTGGGGTTGGCCGGTGGTACGGCTGCGGGCGCCAGCCAGGCCGGGATAGCACAATGGACGGTGCAACAGCGCTACGACATTGCGTACATGCAGTGCATGTACGCGAAGGGCAACCAGATCCCGATGCCAGGCGGGTCGCAACTGGCGCACTCGCCCGGCGCGCAATACCCTGCTCCACCACCGCCGCCCGATTCCGCGCCGCGCGTGCCGCCGCCGCCACGCGGGAACCCGCCGCCCCCGCCCCCCGGATACTAACCTTAGCCTGGCGTGCTGCTCCAACGACTCGGCGCTGCAGGCGGCTCGCTCACTGCCCGTAGCGCTGCTTGTAGAAATCCAGGATCTTCTGGCGCTCCTCCGGCGCCAGGCCCTTGCGCCAGGCGTGGTCGGGCTGCGCCAGGATGTCGTCGATGACCTTGGTGATGTCTGGATCCCCACCCGCCAGCCCCTGCGCTTGCGGGATCAGCTCGAAGTAGAAGCGGTGCGCCACTTCGAAGAAGCCGTGCCATTGCGTGTAGTCGGGGCCCTGCATCGACACCCCCATACGCGCGCGCCGGCCTTCGTGATGCCAGAGAAAGTAGAAGGTCCATTCGATCTGGTCGTCGAACGGGTCCGGGGTGATCTTCTTTTTGGCGCGCAGCACGTCCATGATCTGCTGCGCCGGCTTGGCGAACTTGTCGTTGTACAGTTCCACCGTCTTGTCGTACTGCACGTAGAACGCCTTGATGAAGTCCGGGCCGTGGCAGTTGGTGCACACCTCCTGCATCTTGCCGCGGCGGCTCTCCCAATTCTCGAGCTTCTTGGAAATGACCGGACGCAAGGTCCAGCTGATCCGTGCGCCGACGTCATGCGTGACCGGCTGGGTTGCGGTCGCGCTCATGTGGCAGGTCGCGCACGTCGGTGCCGCGCTGTAGTCCTTGCCGACGATCCACGACTCCTTGTCGAGGTGCATGTCGGCTTCGCGGGCGTGAAAGGCGATGCCGTGCTTCGACTCGTTGTAGATTTCAATCTGCGGATGATCGGGGCCCATGTGGCATTTGCCACAGGTATCAGGATAGCGGCCAACCGCGCGGCTGAAGATGTGCCGCGAGTGGCACGCGGAGCATGAGCCGCGACTACCGTCGAGATTGACCCGGCCGATGCCGGTGTTCGGCCAGGTCAATGGATCGATCTTCGGCTTGCCGTTTTCGTCCTTCAGCGGCGCACCGTCGGCGCCGGCGAGCAGGCGGACGGTCGAACCGTGGCATTGCCAACAGCCGTTGGCGGCAGCCAACGACCCCTCCGCCATTTCGCCGAGGACGTTGTCGAGCGAACCGATGAACTGCGCCGCCTGGGCGTGGTGGCTCTGGGTGAACTCTGCGGTCTCGCTGACGTGACAGACGCCGCAGTCCTTCGGGGTGACGATGATCGCAATAGTCTGGCCGTAGTGCGTAAACGCATCGGCATCCGCCGCATCGGCGTGGTGACATTCGAAGCAGCCGACGCCCAGCGTCGCATGTTTGGACTCGGCCCATTGCTGCGCAATGACCGGCGTCTTTTCCGAATGACATTTGTAGCACGCCCGACTCTCCGCACTCATCTCTGCCTTGGATCCCTTGGAGACCTGTTGTTTCCGGGGCGGCTTGGCAACGGCGGGCACTGCGGTAAGGAACAACAGAACCATGGTGAGACGAACGCTGCGTGCCATTCTCCACCTCCTCGAGCTTGCAGGTGCATGCACCGGACTCGCTGTCGGGCGAGCTACGAAGGGTGGGTTTAGCACGGAGCGCGCGCGCCAACAAAGTGCATTTGCCTCCTGAAGTGCTTGAGCACCGCAAACGAGAGGTAGTGCGCGACGAGGGGGAAGGAAACGCGGGGGGCCGCAAAGTGCGTAGCGGCGCTTGTAGAAATCGAGGATCTTCTGGCGTTCCGCCGGCGCGAATGCGCCGTCGGTTTCGCGCGAAGTGGCACGCTTGTGCTAGGATTCGCGCCCGGCTGCAAGCTCACGATGCGCGAATATCTCGTAGCGATGTGGCGTTGCCGTTATTTCTGGCTCTCGCTGGCCAGAAACGATCTGCGCACCAGGTACAGGCGTTCGGTATTGGGGATCGGATGGTCGCTGCTCCATCCGGTGGTGATGACGCTGGTACTGTGCACTGTGCTCCCGCTGCTCCTGGCGGTTCCGGTGAAGAGCTATGTGCCGTTTCTTTTTTCCGGATTGATTTTCTGGAACTACTTGGTCAGCGTGACGAGCACTGGGTGCCAGTGTCTGTTTCAGGCCGAGGCCTACATCCGCCAGTATCCTGCGCCGATGGCGATCTACCCATTGCGCAACGCGCTCGCGGGCACCGTTCACTTTCTGATCTCGCTGCCGGTCGCGCTCCTGCTGTCGTGGCACTTCAGCGGCGTGACCAACCCATGGGCACTCATCAGCCTCGCACCCACCGTAACACTGTACTTTCTCCTGGTGTGGTCGACCGCGACGCTCGCCGGATTGGCGAACGTCTTCTTTCCCGATACCCAGCACCTCTGCGAAGACGGGTTCCAGATTCTCTTCTTCGTCACACCAGTGATGTACGACAGGGCCATCCTGGAGCGCGTGCAACTCGACTGGATTCTGAAGTACAACCCTCTGGTCCACCTGCTGCAGCTTTTGCGTGAGCCCGTTCTGGACGGTCGCGTTCCACCGACCAGCGCGTTCGTCTCCTCCGCAGTGGTCGTCGCGGTCGTCATGGGGCTGGCGATTTCGTCGCTCGTCGTTTTCCAAAAGCGTGTGATCTTTCACTTGTGATCGTGCGGCAGCCGATGGCGCGAATTGTCCTCGACGATGCGAGCCTGGTCTTCAGAGTGCGCCAGCACGGCAGGCTCACTCTGAAGGAACTCCTGGTGCGCCAGTTGTTCCACCGTTCAGTGAACCCGCTGATCGAGGTGCGTGCGCTCCAGCATCTCAGTCTGGGTCTGAACGAGGGCCAGCGAATCGGCATCGTCGGTAACAACGGCGCCGGCAAGAGCTCGCTGCTGAAACTGATCGCCGGTGTCTACCGCCCGACCAGTGGCAAGTGCCTCACCAACGGGCGCATCAGTTCATTGTTCGATATTTCTCTCGGCTTCGACCTCGACGCAACCGGCTGGGAGAACATCGACTACCGCGGCTACCTGCAAGGCGAGACGCCCAAGACCATCGCCGCGAAGCGCCGGCCGATCGCCGAGTTCAGTGAACTCGGTGAGCATCTCGATATGCCGGTGCGCTACTACTCGACCGGGATGTTGGTGAGACTCGCGTTTTCGATCGCCACGGCGGCCGAGCCGGAGATTCTCCTGGTCGACGAGGTACTCAGCGCCGGCGACATCACGTTCCAGGAAAAAGCCCGTGCCCGCATGCGAGACCTGATCAACAAGGCCCGACTCGTGCTGATGGTGAGTCACGATTTAACAGCACTCGCCGGCTTCTGCCATCAGGTCGTGTGGCTGGATCGCGGCCAACTGCGCGCGCTCGGGCCGGCCCGTGAGGTGATCTCCGCCTATAGCGAGTTCGCACACGGCAACCGCGGCGCCGCGGCCTAACAAGCACGCTCGCCCTACTTCTGCACCGCGGGCTCGAGCTCAACAGCATCCTCGGTCACGGCGTGCGATTCAGCCGTTCGTTCCGAGCGGCCGCACGCGCCGAGGAGCTTGCCATAGAGGTCGATATGGGCTTTGGCGACCGTGCCCCAGCTCCAGTCCTCGGCGTAGCGGAGAGCGTTTCGTGTCAGGCGATCCTGCAGCCCGCGGTCGCCGTACAACCGTTCGATGTGCCAGGCCAGCTCGTGCGCGGCGCCAGGCGTAAAGGTCAGGAAGCTCTCCGCTCTCTCGTTGATCTCCACGAATGCGGGAATCTTGCTGGCGATGATCGGTTTGCCCGACGAGATTGCCCAGCCGATCCCTGCTGACGCCGCTTGGCTGGGATCGAGGTACGGAGCCAGACAGATGTCGGTGGCGGCGTGATACAGGTCGACGACCGTCACATCGGCAAAACCGGTGACCCGAATGCGCTCGTGCAAACGCCGGTCACGTGCCGTCTGTTTGAGGATGTGTTCCAACGTCAAATCGTCGGTCAGCTCCGGATGAGGTCCGCCGACGATTGCGAGGTGATAGTTGGCGGGGAGGTGGCGCAACGCATTCACCGCCGTCAGAAGGCCTTTCGAAGCCGTCACAAAACCGAACGCCGACAGCAACACGGTATCTTGCGGATAGCCCAGAGTGCGCTTGGCACCCTGACTATCGACGCCCACCGCTCTCTGGCTCCGGTCGTACATTCCGATCGGGATGACCTCGATACTGCGCGGATCAAATCCGAATTTCACAAGACTGACTCGGGCTTTCTTGGAACAGACGACCGCGCGGAATGCCCTGCGGTCACCCCTGAAAAGCCTGCCGATCTTGGTCCTCCATTGCCGCCCCAGCAGGAGCGAGCGCAGCGGCTCGGGAAAGCCACGTCCGGCCAGCAGCACCCGCAACACAGACGTATGGAAGGGGGGCTGCGTGTGAAAGGTCACAACCGTTGGCACCGACGCGTTCTCCAACAAGCGGAGGATTGTGCTGAAATCCGTTATGGACTTGGACAGCTCACCTTGTCCGAAAAAGCCGAACTCGTGCTGCAGGTGCGCGACGTCGAAGGCGCGCGCCTGTCTGACAAACTCCCGGTGATCTGCCAGTACTTCCTGGCTCGTCAGGTATTTGCGCGCGCGGCGGTTGATCGGGTGGACCTCCACCCGCACCCCGAACTGATGCAATGCGGCGGCCAAGTCCTCGGTGTAGCCAGCGATACCGCAAGCCTCCTTCCACGTGCTGAATTGCAGGATCCTCAATGTGCCACCCGCGGCAACGGTTCGTAAGGGTCCCTATATACTGCGGTATGTAAACAGGGAAGCTCCGGTTGCCCAGGTGGACGCGCGCACTCAATCTGGGTACTACGCTGCCGAAACACACAGGCTCTGCGGCAACGAAGAAGAGATTGATTGGTGAAGAATCCTTTGGAAACCACGAACGCTTTCGGCAAACCGCTGCGTATCGGCATCGTCACCGATGGCCTCCTGGAAGGCACGTCGACGGGCACGGCGCACATTCGCAACGGTGGCGTGGGGGTGTACATCTACAATCTGGTCAAGCATCTGCAGTTGATCGACCACGCCAATGAGTACTTCCTCATCCGCCGCGGCAGCGGCGTGCTCGATATCTATCGCAATGCGCGGACCCACTGTGTATTTCTGCGCGGATCGCCGCTGACCAGGCTGGGCATCACGGCCTGGCGAACCCTCACGCACCTTGGGCTCGACATCGTCCACTTCCCCAACCAATTCGGCGGCACGTTTCTGCCCGCCCAGCTCAAGCGTGTCGTGACCCTGCACGATCTGACGCCGCTCCTCTTTCCGAGGTTGCATCCGTGGCGGAGAGTGCTGGGATTTCGGTTGCTTCTGCGCCCGGCTCTCCGCCGGGCGCATCACGTCATCGTCGACTCCGCGCACACCCGCGCTGATCTCATCCAGCGGGGCGTCGTCTCCACGCACAAGGTCACGGTCGTACCGTTGGGCACCAACCAAGATTTCGCGCGCAGTGCGCGAACGGACGGCTTCCAGCATCGCTACGACGTTCCGGAACGCTACATCCTGAACGTCGGCGTTCTCGAACCGCGCAAGAACCACGCTCTACTCATCGCCGCCCTGCGTCGCCTCCATGACTCCGGGGAGCGAGTCGGCCTGGTCATTGTCGGGCGCGACGGATGGCGCTGGAGAGACCCGCGGCTGCAAGCGGACGCGGCTACATTGCGCCCCTGGGTGCGCATCTATCGCGACGTCCCTGACGCGGACCTCGCGGAGTTCTATCGCCGCGCCTTGGCGTTTGCGTATCCATCGCTGTATGAAGGCTTCGGCCTTCCGGTGCTGGAGGCGATGGCATGCGGCACGCCCGTGGTCGCATCGCGCACTTCCTCGCTTCCCGAAGTCTTTGGCGACGCAGCCCTGCTGGCCGACCCGACCGATACGACGGAGTTCGCGGCGCAGCTCCTCCAGGTCTTGCGCCAGCCGGCGCTGCGTGCACGTCTGATCGCGGCCGGGCAGGAACGTGCCGCCCATCTGACGTGGCAGCGCACGGCCGAGCAAACGCTGGCCGTATACCAGCGTGTGTGTGGCACGGTGACCGATGACTGCAGCTGACAGGTCAGCGTTCGCCAGCGCAGGCTGGATCAGCCACTCGCAGGACTGCGCTGAGGACGCACACCACAACGAGCGCGCCTGTGTGCTGTGCAGCGGCACCGAGGCCCGCTTCGTGGTCACCGGCTACTGAGGATCGCCCCTCGTGAGAACTCCGACGCATCTGCCCCTCGGATGCCCACTTTGCAGCTGCGACGCGGATCGTGCTTCTGATGCCTCCATGCGCCCGCCGGTCAACCGTGTGCACCATCCAGCGAGCAGGCATCCGGCGCTGGAAACCTGGTTGGCGAATTGTAACCGCCGGCCTGCACCGTGGTTGGCGGCCTTGGCGGCGTTGTTCGCGATACAGATCAGTCCGTGGTGGTACCCGACTCCCGACACCGTCTTGTACCTGTCGATGGCGCGTAGCATCGCAGCCGCCCACCACGTTGCCGCGCTCGGCAACCCGCAGACCGGTTTTCCTCCCGGCTACCCGCTTCTGATCAGCCCGGCGTTTCTGTTCGGCGAGCGACCGTTCCTTGCTCTGTCGTTCATCCATTGGGTCATGGCCGTCGTGCTCATGGCCGGCGTCTATCGGTGGTTCCAGCAACGCTGTCCGGCGGCAGCGGTGCTGCTCACGGGCCTGGTGATGGTCAACGTCAGTGTGTGGATTCACTACCGGCGCGCGTTGAGCGAGTTGGCCTTCATGACCGTGCTGGTGTGGACCGTCCATGCTCTCAACGCGGTGTTGGAGTCCGAGTCGACGCTCATCGCGTTCAGACGCGGACTGATCGCCGGCGCGTTGCTGATCCTGTTGAGCCTGATCCGTGAGGTCGGCCTCGTCTGTAGCGCCGGCTTCGCAGTCGCGGCGTTCGTTGCCGTCCGGAGCAGCGAGATCCGCCGGCCGGTCGCCGTGGTGGTGACGCTCATGGTGGCCATACCCGCCGCGCTGGCCGTTGCCGCTTTCCTGCATCACGATGTGACGATGAAGGCATCCTCACCCGTGCCGATGGGCACGCACGTCGACGGCCTCATGCATCCGCCCGCGACGACCTCGGCGGACCGGTTGATCGAAGGGGTACGGCTGCGCATCACGGATGCAGGGCAACTGCTCATCCCGGGCATGTTCAACGCGTATGGCAAACGGGGAACTTGGCTCGATTTCAATATGGCGGTCTACATCCCACTCATCGTCATGGTTGCCATGGGCTGGTGGAAGCTGGTCCGCATCCAACCCGACGTCTTCGCACTGACCCTGCCCTTCTACCTGCTGGCGTACATCGTCTGGGCGTTTGCTGGGGGCTCTCGATACACGCTACCGGTGGTACCGGTGGTGCTGGCGAGCGTGTGGTATCTGCTCGAACCGTTGCAACAGCGCCGGCTGACCGTGCTTGCCATCTTGTTGGTCGCACATCTGGGGGTGTCGATCGGCTACTGGCTCGCGAAGGACATTCCACACGGCCGGGAGTGCAACGCTCAGTGGCGCACGGTGGAACGGCTGGCTGGCGCCATTCGGGGGGATCGACGCGGGGTGCGCGCGGTTAACGTCCCCGAATGCATTGGGCTCATGTTGGCATTCAGCCTCGACCGGCCGGTTCAAATGACCCTCAATCAGCGCGACGGTTCAGATGTGCGATCGATTGTGATGAAGGACGGGGAACCGGCCGTACGCGGGTTCTCCGTTGCCTTGCGTGCCGCTCCGTACGCGTTGCTCGTTCGGGACGACAACCGATGAAACTGCTTTGGCGCACGCGTACGGCTGCAGGCTTAGCTGAGCAGGGGCTAGATCGGACTAGCGCGCGCTAGCACGTGGAGCGGTGGCGGCCTTTGGCGCGCCTGCGGCTGCACGCCTAGCGCCAGTAGTACAACCCGAACGCCACATGTTTCTGCCAGCCATCGACGCAGGCGATCCATATGTCGTCACCGACCTGGTGCGGGTCGAGGTGATGCATCCCCTTCTCGTTCCAGACAGCGCTGCCCGGTCCGAGTATCGCTGCCTCACCGAGGCGTTGTTCGCTGTAGCGAACGGTCGTAAGCTCCGTGACCTCGAACGCCCAGACCTGGATCCCGTAGGTCGGGGCGTCGTCCTGGGCGAATCGGAAGAGCTTCCCCTCAGATACCACCACGCGGCCGGCCGGTCGGGCACTGTGGGGGTCGCCGCTGACGATGGGGCTGCGCGGGTGCTCGCTCCAGGGCCCCTCGAGGTGGTCCGCGACATAGAGGCTGAGCCTATCATTCGCCAAGGAGTTCGGGTCGGTGAAAAGCCACCACTTGCCGCCATACTCAACGAGCGAAGAATCCGCATAGGCTCTTCCAGTCAGCAGCGTCGCAGCCATTACCCATCGCGTCGGAAACTCCGCCGCCTTGTAGAGACGCACCGATTGTGCCTGACCGCTTTCCGGAATCATGTAGTACTCATCGCGAAATGCGAACACGTAGGGGTAGGACAAATGGAACGGCTCCTCGAGCACGACCCCGCGATACAACCAGTGGTATCCATCCGTGCTCGACGCAACGGCGATCACGCCTTTCCCCGTCCGCGCATGGAGAACTTCGAAGAACATGTACCAGGTTGAGTCCCTCTTGATCATGAACGGGTCGGCGACGAACTTGGCGGGCACGTCGGTCACGTCGGCCGCGGACAACACCGGGTTGATGACGGTATTGGATGGAGCCAGCGCGCGAAACGACGGCCCCGTGTAGATACCAATCGACCACGTCCGTGGTCTCGATACGATGGGAATTCCTCCCAGCGTCAGCGTGCATGTCAGCATGCCGGAAATCAGGAGCGCGCCCACGAGGACGACGATTCTCGAGGCCTTCATCTCGAGGGCAGCCTCTATCATTGCAGACCGCGGATCTGCTACGGCGTCGTGCAACCCAGGAGAGGATTCGACGCGGTGAAGTCGAACCAACATCGTCTGCGCAACGCCACCGGTGTGCGGCCGTGGTGGTGGGCGAGCGTCTGGGGATGCGTACTCGTCAGCCTCTATCTGCCGAGCCTGACGACACCGTTCGACTTCATCGACGACGGCAACTTGGTGGCGTCATCGCAGCTGGCTGCACCGGGTGGGTGTTCCAACCCTGTGGTACGCGGCCACGGTACTCGCCAAGGCGTCGGGTCTGGTGTACGGCCCGCTGTGCCGGCTGGCAGTGGAGGTCACCCGTCTAGTCGGCGGAGGCGGCGGTGGGGGATGCACGGCGCGCGCCTGGCGCTGCTCAAACCCTTCGGCCGAGATCTGCGGCAGATCGTCGGCTACGGGCTGCTGCTGGTCTTCCTCCTACGGGGTCGAAATGTCAGACGCGCAGCGACACGCCGTGGCATATCTGCGTGAGCGTCGACCCGTCGACCGAACTGCCACCTTCTTCATCTACGACTTCACGCAAGACCGAGATGGCACGGATCCATAGCGTGCAGCATCACATGCGCATGCGAAACAGTTCACAGCCGCGTCGCCAGCTGACTCCTGCTGGTGATTGCGAGCACCGTGGCGATCCTCAGCGCTTGCAACTATGCCAAGCGGCTGGAACCACGCCATTGCCCGATCAGGTGACGCGGATGGGTGATGTCAATCAGCTCGACCTGGTCAAGCGCAAGTTCGCCGCTTGCGGGTGTTTCCTTTCATCTTCGACTACCGCTATCTCCACCTACCAGTGATGCTTCATATGATCGGCACGAAGCGAAGCGTGGGTGGCCAGCCGCAGGAACGGCGATGAAGATCATGGAGATCGTCTCCGGCGCCGACGTCAACGGTGCCGTTGTCCATTGCCTGCTGCTGACGCGCGAACTGGCGCAGCGCGGGCATCAGGTAACGCTGGTCTGCCGCCCCGGCGCGTGGATTGCGACGCAGCTGCGTGGCGCACCCGTCGATATCGTCGAGTCAGACCTGCATCGCTGGCCGCCCGACGAAGTGCGGCGGCTCGCCGCCGTCGCGCACGCGCAAGGTATCGATGTCCTGCACACGCACATGAGCCGCGCACACTTCTTCGGTGTCCTACTGCGCTGGCTCAGCGGCGTGCCCTGCGTGGCAACCGCGCACAGCCGGCACATCCAGTTGCACTGGATGTGCAATGACCGGGTCATCGCCGTCTCCGAAGCCACCGGCCGCTTTCACCGCACATGCAACCTCGTGCGGCGGACGCGGTTGGACGTCGTCCACAACTTCGTCGACTATGGACGCTTCGCCGCAGCGGACGAAGACACGCCTACGCGCATGCGGGTGGCGTTCAATATTCCCGCCGCGTCTCCGCTCATTGGCTCGATCGGAGACGTCATCCCCGACAAAGGCCTGATCCACCTGGTCCGCGCTTTGCCGAAGATTCGCTCTGCGCTGCCCGCCACGCGACTGTTGGTCGTCGGTAGCAGCCCGACCGCGTATCGAGCCGCTCTCGAACGCGAAGCCGACCGGCTCGCCGTTGCCGCGATGATCATCTGGGCGGGCCAGCGCACCGATGTTGCGGACATCATGAAGGCGTTGGACGTCTTCGTGCTGCCGTCGCTCGAAGAGAACTTCCCGCTGGTGGTTGCAGAAGCCATGGCAGCCGGCCTCCCGGTGGTCGCTACGGCGGTTGGAGGGGTACCAGAATGCGTCAGCGCGGGTGAAACGGGTATGCTGGTGCCGCCGGCGGACGCCCCTGCTCTGGCCGACGCGCTCATTGGCTTGTTGTGCGACGCGCCGCTGCGGCACCGATTCGGGCAAGCGGCTCAGCAGCGAGTGCGCCAGCGGTTCTCTCCCGAAGTGCAGGTGCCGCGCATCGAAGCCGCATTGTCGCTCGCCGCACGGCGGCCACCCGTTGCGCTCCATGCTTGAGAACCAGCCGGCGGATCGGCTGCCGGCCCCGGGCCTGCAGCAGCCGACGCGCTACTTGCCTTTGACGGTTCTACTGCTCATCGCCGCCACGGCATTTCGCCTGTGCTACATCGCAACGGGCGTTCTCGATCTGGCTCCGGACGAAGCGCACTATTGGGAGTGGTCGCGCCGGCTCGATTGGAGCTATTACAGCAAGGGGCCCATGGTGGCCTACCTGATCGCGGCGTCTACCCACTGGGGTGCAAGGACGGATTTCTTCGTCCGTCTTCCGGCGGTGTTGCTGTCGTTCGGCGTGGGCCTGCTCGTGTACCTCCTGGCACGTGACCTCTTCGCAAGCACGCGGGCGGGATTCCTGGCCGTCCTCGCCTGCAGCGTCAACCCGCTGTTTGCCGCCGGTTCCATCCTCATGACTATCGATGCGCCCATGGTCTTCTTTTGGACGCTAGCAGCGTACGCCACCTGGAAGGCAAGTCGGAGCCCTGCCGCACAAACCCGGCTCGTGTGGTGGTGCGTCTCCGGCGTGGCGCTCGGTCTTGGGATGCTGAGCAAGTACACGATGCTGCTCATGGTCCCGTGCATTGGAGCGTATCTGTTGATTTCGCCCGCGGCACGCCGCCGCTTGAGAGAACCAGCGCCCTACGTCGCGCTCTCCATCGCCTGCGTGCTCTGCATACCGATCGTTGTCTGGAACGCGCAGCACGAGTGGGTGTCGTTTCGGCACGTCGGGGCGCTCGCCGGGCTGACGTCCGCAAGCTCGGAGGACGAAACACACTTTGCGGCAAAGACGTTCGTCGAATTCCTCGGCTCTCAATTGGGCGTGGCATCTCCCGTCCTCTTCGTCGCATTGGTCGTGGCACTGATCACGTTCGGGCAGCGCGGTCTCCGGGAACGGAGGGACGAGTATCTGTTCCCGTTCCTGCTCGCCGCGCCACCGCTCGCGCTCTTCTTGCTCTGGAGTGTGTACGAGAAGGTCGAAGGCAACTGGGCGGCGCCCGCGTACGTCACGGCGATGGTCGCCGTGGCGGCGTTGTGGGATGAACAGCTCACGCGGGCGCCACGCGCGGCAATAAACTGGATTGTCATTACCCTGCTTCCGGGGTTTGGGATGCTTGCGCTGGCGCATTTTCCGGGACTGCCCCGCCACATCGGGCTCGCCCTTCCGCCGCGCGTCGACCTGACGCGGCGCTTGGACGGGTGGAGAGCATTGGGGCTGGCGGTCGGCGCGCGGCTGCAGGCGAGCGATGGCAACCTCTTCCTGTTCAGCGATCACTACCAGATCGCCAGCGAGTTGGCCTTCTATGTCCCCGGCGAGCCGCGCGTGTATAACGTCGACGCCGGCAGGCGGATGAACCAGTACGACATCTGGGGAGGGCTCGACCGGCTGCGCGGGCGCAACGGCTTGTTCGTTACGTACGGCGATTGGGGTGCGCCGCGCCCGGTGCAAGAGGCCTGTGAGGCGTTGCACAAGGTGCTGGTCGTCGAAACCGCACACCTCGGGCAGCCGGGGCAGACTTTCTCGATCTTCAGATGCGTGCGCTACAAAGGCCTTTCGAGCACGCCAAGCAGGACGGCATATTGAACCACTTCGCAGATGTGGTTGGGCAAATGGATCGGGCCGCCTTCGTCCTGATCAACAGCGGCCTCCGGCATGTCCTGTTGGACGTGTTGATGCCGTTTGTGAGCGACAAGTGGAACTTCGTCGTGCCCGCAACGCCGGTAGCCATATATCTCCTTGTCAAGGGTGGACGCCGAAGCCGGGTTGTTGTCCTCTGCGCCGTCCTTGCAGTCATCTGCGCCGACGCCAGCGCGACCGTCCTGCGGAATCATTTTCAGCGGCCGCGACCGTGTCAGGCATTGCAAGGCGTGCGGCTACTGGTTGGCTGCTCCGACACGTTCTCCTTTCCTTCCAACCACGCCACCAACGCCTTTGCCCTGGCGGCTTTCTTTGCCGTGTACTTTCGAAGGCTGGCGATACCGCTCTTTTTTCTCGCCGCGCTGGTTGGATACTCTCGGATTTACCTTGGCGTGCACTACCCGACAGATGTTCTTGGCGGCGCAGTACTGGGACTGCTGTTCGGGTTAGTGTTCGGAGCTGCGGCAAGCTGCTGGTGCGGGTGGGGAACCCGACCATGTGATGCGAGCGCAGGCAGCCCCGCGGAGCGGTTTTCCCGGCGGCCTTGACGTCAATGCGTTCACCTAGCAAGGAAGTGGCAGCCAATCCCCGCCTGACATGCCGCGGCATCTTGAATATATGCAGAATATCTGTTGTATGTAGTTCATTATCACAAGCGTGTTGACATGTAATATCATTCACTGTCTGGCGGCCAGCTCATGTCAAAGGCTGAGGGCATCAAGGAAGACCTCGCGTGGCTCAAGGTCGTCTTCGGCGTCTTGGTTGCCGTTGATGTTTCGCTTGTGGCATGGGTTGCGCAGAACTTCGGCAGTCCCAATCGCGTCCTTGTTTGGGGCGCCCTCTTCGCCGTGGCCATTGTCACCGCCGGGGTTGTGTGGATCAACCGGTTAGCATATCGTCGCATCAGGGAATTGGAGCTGTTGTGATGTCCTGGGCACCAGTGATCGCGCTTGCCATCTTGGTCGTCGGTCTGGTCCTCGTCGTCCGCGAAGTCAGTCTTCATGACCATCGGCAGCACGGCAGCACCTAAAGTCGGCACTCCAACGGCCAGCTGAGTTTCCAAAGCAGGCCCCGCACTTCGAACGTCCCGGATGCGACGTCGTGGCAGCGACGCGGATCGAGGCCGTCGATCAGCGGGGCGTCGATGGAGACGCAGGCGTCGGCTGCTCTGACCAGCGCGTCGCCGAAGTCCCAGCCGAAATAGGAGCGGACGTACGTCCCGTCGGACTTGCGGCCGACGACCGGCAGCGTGAAGATGGCGCGCGTCGCCTCGAAATTTCGCAGCTCGCAGGTGCTACCCGCAGACCATCGTCCGGTTGGCTCGACGGCAGCGTGTAGCACGAGGGCACCGTTCTTCGCGGTGATCAAGAAGATCGGCCCCTGCCACCACATGGTGGCCATCTCCTTGGCGAAGCCGTAGTAAGTGTTGCCGTGCCAGATTGCCGGGAAGTAGCTCGAGTACATCCGGGGAATGTAGATATGCAGGTAGCGCCCGCACCGGTGCTTGACGAACGGTATGGCCATGGCGAACTCGTGGTATTGCACGCCCATGGGAAACGGAATGCCCGCGAAGATCGTCGCCCCCTCCGTCTGCTCGCCAAAGATGAATGCCACCGGGTGGACGTCAGGGACCGCCGAGGTGTTGGCCGCTAACTCCAGCTCCGGTGGCAGCAACGCTTCCACGTCCCGCCGCGGCCAGTTGCAAAAGGCGATGCAGCCGTTGAATCGTGCCTGGCCGACGAAGGTCACAGACGCGGCGTTGACGTCGAGTACCGAACCCGGGAAGGCGGCGTTCGTGAGGAACACGTCCATGGAAGCGCCGCATCATAGTTGGCACGCCAGCGTGCGCAAGTGAACCCGTGTCCGATCCGCTACTGATCTACGGCGCCACGGGCTATACAGGCAAGCTCATCACCGCCGCGGCCGTGAAGTTGGGGCTACGCCCAGTCCTGTGTGGGCGCAACCAGGCCAAGCTGGAAGCCTCGGCAGCACCACTCGGGCTCGACTACCGGGTGGCGGCGCTCACCGAGCCGGATCGTCTGGCGGCCGCTCTGTGTGGCATCGACGTGGTCCTGCACGCCGCGGGACCGTTCTCGGTGACGTCGTGGCCAATGATCGACGCGTGTTTGCGCAGCGGAGCGCACTATCTCGACATCACTGGCGAGGTTCCGGTCCTCGAAGCTGCCGTGCGCCGCGACGCCGAGGCGCGCGCGCGGCGGATCATGATCATGCCCGCGGCCGGCTTCGACGTGGTGCCGTCGGATTGTCTGGCCGCGCATGTCGCCCGCCGGCTGCCCAGCGCTTCGCGCCTGGCGATCGGGCTCAGCGGTCTGCGATTCGCGACACGTGGCTCGGCGAAGACACTGGCTGAGCACGCGGGTCAGGGTGTCCTCGTGCGCCGAGACGGTGTCATCACCCCCGTTCCGCCGGGCGCATTGTCGCGCGCATTCGATTACGGCGCCGGGCCGCGGCCGAGCTTGAACATCAGCTGGGGCGACGTCTCAACGGCCTACTACACAACCGGAATTCCCAACATCGAGGTGTATTTCGAGGCGACACCGCTGCTGCAGGTCATGTTGCTGGCCAGCCGCTATCTCGGCGGGATGCTCAGCACCGGGCTATGGCAGACATGGCTGAAGACGTGGGCGGATATCCTTCCCGAGGGCCACAGCGAGGAGGAGCGCGCCGCCTCAGCGATGGTCATCGTGGCCGAGGCCGACGATGGGGCCGGCCGACGCGTGTGCGCACGCTTGCGTACGCCCGAGGCGTACACGTTCACCGCCATCACTGCGGCAGCGATCGCACGGCGCGTGCTGCGCGGCGATCTCGAAGTGGGATTCCAAACGCCAGCTCGCCTCTACGGACCTGATTTCATCCTGGCGTTTGCCGGCGTCGACCGAGAAGACCTGGGATGACGCTCCGTTCATCGATCGCGCAGCGTGTTTTCACGCGTCCGGAAGTTTGATAGAGCGCCTCGAATCCGGAGGGAGACTGGCGTTGCACGCACAGTCCGAGTCACTCTCCGAGCTGCGAAGCTGACGTGTGAGTGAGTCTAAAGCGATCAAAGTCGCGATCATCGGCGGAGGCTGCGCCGCGATCACTGCCGCATTCGAACTGACGCGACCCGAGCACCACGGCAGATACCAAGTCACCGTCTACCAGCTCGGCTGGCGACTGGGCGGCAAGGGCGCGTCAGGCAGAGGCGTGGCCGACCGCATCGAAGAGCACGGACTGCACCTCTGGATGGGCTGGTACGAGAATGCCTTCCGGCTCATGCGCGAGTGCTACGCCGAGCTGAATCGTGATCCGCGCACCTGCCCGATCGCCGACTGGCGTGACGCCTTCGCCCCTCTCCAACTCATCGGTATTCCCGAAAAGTCCGCAGACGGTCAGTGGTCACTCTGGAAGGCCAACCTCCCCCCGACGGAAGGCCTTCCGGGCGATCCATTCGCGGACGCGAAACGCTGGAGTGTTGCCGACTACATGAAGCGCTCGTTCGAGTTGCTGCGCGCGCTTCTGCAGACCATCCAAAGTAACGATGCCGCGGGGACGCAAGGCCCAGCCGCAGCCGGGCAGCCGGAGCCGAACGCTGAGGCAGAACGCTCCCCGCCTGGACTTCTCGACGCCATCAGTCGGCTGCTCCGCTACGGCGAGCTGGCCAGCCTGGCCGGGCTCATTCAAGCAGTCGAGCTGCTGGAATTGGCGACCGGATCACTGGCGCGCTACCCCGAAAACGTCATTCTCCGTTTTCTCGACGCGATTGCGCACAGCGCGCGCACGCTGCTCGAAGCGCGTCTCGAACGGGACCCGGCGGTGCGCCGCGTGTGGGAGGTCATCGACCTGACGTTGGCGACGCTGCGCGGCGAGATCCGCTTCGGCATCCTGACCGATCCGCGCGGCTTCGATGCCATCGACGAGTACGACTGCCGCGAGTGGCTGCTGCTGAACGGCGCGTCGGAGCGCTCGGTCAATTCGGGCTTCATGAAGGCGCTCTACGATCTCGGGTTCTCCTACGCGGATGGCGACCCGTCACGGCCACGCATCGCCGCCGGGCAAGCGCTGCGGGCCACGGTGCGCGCGTTCTTCACGTACCGCGGCGCCTTCTTCTGGACGATGCAGGCGGGCATGGGCGACGTCGTGTTCGCCCCGTTCTATGAAGTCCTCAGGCGGCGCGGCGTGCGCTTCGAGTTCTTCCATCGCCTCGAGAACGTCAAGCTAGCCACGCGCCTGGCGGAAGGTGAGTCGCCATATGTCGAAGCGCTGGAGTTTGACGTCCAAGCGGAGATCAACGGCGGCGGCGCGTACGAACCGCTCGTGGAGATCCAAGGACTGCCGTGCTGGCCGTCAACGCCCGACTACCGCCAGCTCGTTGATGGAGAGCGCTGTGAGCGTGAGCGCTGGGACTTCGAATCGCATTGGGATCGCCGTAAGCTGCGCACGCAGACGTTGCGCGTCACCGACGACTTCGATTTCGTCGTCCTCGGCGTGAGCCTCGGCGCCATTCCCCACGTTTGCAAAGAGATCGTCGCGCGCGACCCGCGCTGGCGGGCGATGGTCGATCACGTGAAGACGGTGGCCACGCAGGCGTTTCAGATCTGGCTGAGCGCTGACATGAAGGACCTAGGGTGGACCGACGCACCGATCGTCGTCTGTGGGTTTACAGACCCCTTCGACACCTGGGCCGACATGCGGCACCTGCTTTCTCATGAGCGCTGGCCGCAACAGCCGCAGTCGCTCGCCTATTTCTGCAACGTGTTGCCCGAACCCGACGGCTCTGGCCAGCGCGCCGACTCCCAGTATCCGGCACTGCTGCACGAGCAGGTGCGACGCAGCGCGATGCGCTTTTTGAATCGCGACATTGTCAACCTCTGGCCACAGGCAGTCGGCGCGTCCGGCGCGTTCCGCTGGGATCTGCTCGTCGATCCAAAAGCGCCCCACGGACCCGCTCCGCGAGACGCCGATGCGCAGTTTGCATCACAGTACTGGCGCGCGAACATCAACCCCTCCGACCGCTACGCGCTGTCCTTGCCGGGGAGCAGCGCGTATCGTATCTCGCCGCTCGATGCGACGTACGACAACCTCACGATCGCCGGCGACTGGACCGACTGCGGTTTCAACGCCGGCTGCGTCGAGGCGGCGGTGATCTCCGGGCGGCTGGCGGCGCACGCGATTGCTCAGTCGCCGCGCCTGGAGGATATCGTGGGATTCGATCACCCGTGATAGAGACCATCGACAAATGCGACCGCCCTGCGCGTATCGGTCCCTTCCCTGTGAGCACTTCCGCGAACCGGGGAAGGCCAGGATGGGGGCGATAAAGGAGGCGATCGTGAGTGCTGGCGAGCGGATCACAAGACCCAAGCTCGAGCGGACCCGGCCGATGCGCAACTGGTCGACGCTCTTCGACGGGCCTGCTGCCGAAACCACCCAAGCCGACTCGAAGCCGGGGCCGGCGGCGCGCCAGGCGCATGGCGGGTCGCTGAACGACGTCGTGTCGCGTTCCGTCGACCTCGGCTATCGCGTTGTCGACGAGTACATTCGCCGCGGGCAGCAGGCGGCGCGGCGCATCAGCGAGCGCTCGTATGACGTGCAGGCGATCACCGGCGACGTGCAGGACCTCGGTGTGCGGACGTTGCAGTACGCCTCCGATTTCGCGGCCCTCTGGCTCGATCTGCTGCAGCGTGCGGCGACGGACAGTGCGCTGCTCAGGCCGCAGGCCGCTGCCGACAGTGCCAAAGCGCCGGCCGCCAGTGACGGTGCGAGGGAACACAGCGCGCCTGCAGCGCCAGGTCCAGCGACCGAGCACGTGCAGCCGGTGCGCGTCAAGATCGAGGTCGCTGCGGCGCAGCCGACAGAGGTGACACTCGACCTGCGACCGGACGCCACCGACCGCCAGCTGATCGTGCACGCGCTGCGCGCGGTGGACCCGGACAAGCCGCGTTTGAGCGACGTCGGCATTCGGCCCGGGGCGGATGGCGAGCCCGCGACCCTGTGGGTCAGGGTGCCGCCGGGCCAGCCGGCAGGCGTCTACAGCGGCGTGATCGTTGATCAGCAAAGCAGTCGGCCGGTGGGCACGCTCAGTCTCCGCATCGCCGCACAGTCCTGACAGCTTGTTCAAAAACGAATGAGCGACAGCCGCCTGGTGCCGGCAGTGTTGAAGGAGTACGGCGACCTCACGCGGGTTGCGCTCTGTGACTACTTGCGGCCGAGAGAGCCACAGCGCCATCTCTACGGCCTGGTCGCCGACTATCCACGGCGCGGCGGGCGCATGTTGCGGCCGAGCTTGTGCATCGCGACGGCGCGTGCCTTCGGAGCGGCGGCGGAGGACGCGGTGCGCACGGCCGTCGCATTGGAGCTCCTGCACAACGCGTTTCTCGTGCACGACGACGTCGAAGACGACAGCGACGAGCGGCGCGGCCGGCCGACGCTGCACGCTCTGCACGGCGTTCCGGTCGCGGTCAACGTCGGCGATGCCCTCACCCTCCTCGGGCTGCGCGCACTGATCGACAATCGGCAGGCGCTTGGCCCGTCACTCACTCTGCGCATTCTCGAAGAGGCGGAACGCATGGCTCGCGAGAGCATCGAGGGGCAGGCCATGGAGCTGGGATGGCGCCGCGACAATGCCATCAACCTCTCCGAAGCAGACTATCTCGACATGGTCTTGAAGAAGACCTGCTGGTACACGACGATCTTCCCGAGCCGCGTCGGTGCCCTCATCGGCACGCGTGATGAGCGCAACCTGGATCGCTTCATCCGCTTCGGCTTCTTTCTCGGTGCGGCGTTCCAGATTCAGGACGATTTGCTGAATCTCGCCGGAGATCCGTTGCGCTACGGTAAGGAACTGGACGGCGACATCTGGGAAGGCAAGCGCACGCTGATGCTGATCCATCTGCTGCGGGCAGCGACGCCGGATGAACGCGCCCGCATCGCCGAGTTTCTCGCGCAGCCGCGCCGGCAACGGCAGGCGGCGGACGTCATGTCGATCCGCGAGCGCATGGACACCTACGGCTGCCTCGAGCACGCCCAGCAAGTCGCCCACGCCCTCGCCGGTGCCGCCCGGCACGAGTTTTCGCTCGCCTACGACGGCTTGCCGGACTCACGCGACAAGCGGTTCATCCAAGAGTTGGTGACGTGGGTACTGGAGCGGGCGTAGACACACGTCCCGTGATGCGAAGAGAATCGGCGGCAGGCGGTGGACCGAACTAGCCCAGTTCGGCGAGCTGACCGCGAGCGTCTCGAAGATCCTTCGTCTCGAAGCCCTCGGTGAACCAACCGTAGACGCCTTGCAACAGCGTGCGGGCTTCACTCGTCCGTCCCTGCGCATGCAACAGACGGCTCAAGCCGGTCGCCGCGCGCAGCTCGAGCGATTTGGCGCTCTGTCGTCGGGCAACTTCGAGCGCCTGCTGATAGCTGGCTTCGGCGGCGCTGGCATTGCCTTGCAGGACGAACAAGTCACCCTGCAAACGATGCAGGTCCGACTCGTGGAAGCGCGTGAGATCCGTCCGGCAGCGGGCGATGCCTTCCTCTGCGACCCGCAGTCCCTCGTCCACCTTTCCCGCGTGCGCGTATGCCTCCGCCAGGTACGTCAGGTAGTAGCCGTAGCTGGCAAATATGCCGACGCTGCGGCACACGTCGAGGCCCTGGGAGATCAGCGCGATGGCTTCGTCGAGGTTTCCCTGCTGCGCGAGTGCGCCACCCCGTGCCAGCATGCCGATTGCCGACCAGAAGTACAGGCGCTGCTCGGTGGACAGCGCGATCAAGCGGTCGGCGAGCACCAGCGTGACATCCGGTTGCCCGAGATCGTTCGTCAATGGGGCAGCGAATCCCAACGCGATCAGAATGGAGTAGAGATTCCCGGACGCTGCGGCGATGGCCAGCGACTCCTGTCGCAGCGCTTCGGCTTGGTCCGGGTATCCCAGGTTCCAGAGGATCGACATCGTGTAGGGGTAGATAAAGAACCCTCCATCGTAGCCATAGTCGCGCGAGAAGCGCTTGAACTCCTCCGTTCCGTAGAAGCCCTTGGCGATTGCCAGGTGCTGCCGTGCGCCGACGAAGTCGCCGCTCCAGAACGCGGCGCCCCCGAGCACGGCGTGACCGGTAATGGATGCGACGACGTCATCAGTGCGCGCGGTCAACCGTTCAAAGCGCGGCAGCAGCGCCGCGGTCGCCTCGCGGTCGCTGCGCGCAATGTACACGGATGCGATACCCGCGAGGACCTTCAGCGAGAGATCCTCACCGAGCCGCTCGCAGAGCTTTCGAGCCCGCGAAAACGTCTGCTCAACTTCGGGCGCAGCGTGCCCTCTCGTCGAGAAGAGCACCGTGCCCAGGGTCGTGAGCAGCTCAATCTCCTGCCGGTCGCGTGTGGGCGACTCCGGCAAGCCGCGCAACAGCGCGAGTCCACGTTCCAGTTGCTGCGCCGCTTCGATGTACGCGGCGCGCTTGAAGGCCAGATCTCCAGCCCGATGCCGGTAGTCGACGGCGGTCGCCAGATCGCCGCCCTGCTCGAAGTGCTGCGCCAGGATCTCCGGACGCAGCTCGTCGGTTTCCGGAAACTGCCGCTGCAGAACCTTTGCCACTTGCAGGTGCAGGGCCTGACGTGTCGAGCGGACCATCGATTCGTAGGCCGTGTCGCGCACCAGTGTGTGCTTGAAGACGTAGCTATCGCTGTGCACGCCGCGGCGGTGAAAGACGAGGCCCGCGGTGGTCAGGTCGGCAAGATCCTCCTGCAAGATCCATTCGTCCTTGCGCGCCACCGCCTGTAAGACGTCGTAACGAAATTCGCGTCCCAGGAGCGCCGCGAGCTGGGCGGTTTCCTTGGCGCCCGGTGACAGGCGGTCGAGGCGCGCGGTGAGCAGGTCGCGCAGGCTGCTCGGAATCGGGAAGGGGAAACTGTCCGCCGGGCGCCGCTCTCCGTTCTGCAAGGCACCGGACTCGATCAGCACTCGGGTCACCTCTTCGACGAAAAGGGGAATGCCATCGGCCCGCTCGACGATGGCTTCGACCACCGCGGTCGGAACGCTCTGGTCATGCGCCAGCCCGGCGGTGATCATCTGTTCCACTTCTTGCCGGCCGAGCGGCGCCAGCTGGATGATCGCCACCCGGTCGGTCGACCACGGCGGGTCGAACTCCGTTCGGGCGGTGAGCAGCAGACAGAGGCGCGGCGCCGGCTGCGTGCCGAGCATTTGAGCCGTGCGCACTTCCTGCAGGAGCAGGCCGGTCAGTTCCAGCGTCGTCGGATCGGCCCAATGCAAATCTTCCAGCACAAACACCAGCGGGCGTCGCTCAGCCATCTTGAGGAGCAACGCCAGCACCGCGTTCAGCGTCAGCTCCTTCTGCCGTTCCGGTGACAGCACCAACGGCGGGTAGCGGCCGTTGAAGGGCCGTGAGAGCAACGCCGCAAACAGCGGAACGGTCTCGGCGAGATCAAAGCCGTACCCCGCCAGCAACTCTTCGAACGGCGCCTCGACGGCGCCGAGCAAATCCACGACCGGACGCAGTGGGGTGTCCTGGTCCTCCACGACACAGCGGCACTCCAGCCAGGAGTTGTTGGGGACCTGGCGGCGCAGCTCGCGCACGAGACGAGATTTGCCGATGCCCGGTTCTCCCCGGATGAAAACCGCTTCGGCTTGCCCTGCCTGCGTACGGCTCCACGCCTCGAGCAGATCGCCCAGTTGCCGCACCCGCCCCACCAGCGGCGTCTCGCGCGTGGCCGGCGGCATTTCCAACCGCACCCGACGCGGCTGTTCGCAAATCAGCCGAAAGACGCCAAGGCTTCCCGACGGCTCGGAGACGGCGAGGGTTCCCTCAGGCTCCGCCTCGATCTCTCCGTGCAGGAGCTCATGCGTAGCGGAGCTGACAAGGACTTCGCCGGCGCCGGCACGTTCCATCAGCGCGGCCGCCACCTGCGGGGTCGGGCCGACGATGGCGCCGAGCGCGTAGCCGGCCCCCTGTCGCACCTCACGCACGACCACGAGGCCCGTGTGCACACCGATGCACACGTCCAGCCGCAGATGGCGTTCAGGCTGCAGACGGCCGCTCACGCGTTCCACTTCCGCCGCAATCTGCAGCGCTGTACGCGCCGCCCGCCTGGCATCATCTTCCTGCGCCTGTGGGTAGCCAAAGACCAGCAGGACACGGTCCCCCATGACCCCGGCGACTTGACCGTTGTTGCGGGCGGCGATCTCGGCGCACACCGCATGCTCGGCGTGGAGCACCTGGTCGAGTTCTTCCAGATCGACGGCGGTGCCTGCGAGGCTGGCCACCGTCAGGCGGCAGCACACCAGCGTGAGCTGGCGCCGCGCTCTCTCAGGGGGCGGCAACGGCTCGACCGGCTGCGGTGCGCTGATGCCGCTGGGTGCCAGCAAAGGCGCGGCGTTCAGCAGATACACCTTCACCGAGCGATTCACGTTCTTGAGGCGGCGCTCTCCCAAAGACGTCGCCCGAATGTCGGGTTGGTTGCGAATGGCATCGTAGACCTGCTCGGAGACACATATGCCGCCCGGCTCGGCCAGCGCGTGGATCCGCGAGGCGACGTTGACGCCGTCGCCGATGACCTCGTCTGCGGAAAAGATGACGTCGCCGACGTGAATGCCGATGCGCAGACGCAGATCAGGATCGTTGCCCAATGACTCCTGAATGACGCGCGCGCACTGCACGGCTTCGAGCGCGCTCTGGAAGCTACACAATGTCCCGTCCCCGAGGTCTTCGATCACCGCCCCGTGGAACTGCGGGAGCAGCTCCCGCACCAAGGCGCGGCTCTGCGCGAGCACACGCAGCGCCTTCTGCTCGTCCGCTCCCATCAACGCGGTGAAGCCCGCGATGTCGGTGAACATGATTGCCGCCAGCTTGCGCGTTTCGCTCATGGTGACTTGTCCGATGTTGCCGAGAATCACGGAGTGCAGCACATGGCCGCCGCGCTGTCATCGCCCATCGCCACGTTTCCTCCGGTGCCCGTCAGCGATGTCGAGACCTCCAGCCGCGGCCGGTTTGTAACGTGTTCCGTCTCACATGTGAAGAGGACTTGTGCATGTACCGTACGGCCCGCCCGGCCCGGTCGTCTCAGCCAACAAGAGCCTTCACCAATCGATCGGCTGTCGATTCGATCGAATATTCCCGTTGCATGCGATCGCGGCCGGCTTGCCCGAACTGCCGCCGCCGGTGCGCGTCGCCCAAGAGCTCGTCGAGGCGCGCTACCCACTCCGCCACTGTGGCGGCGAAGTAGCCGCTGCGGCCGTGCTCCACGACGTCCAGATTTGCGCCGACCGGGGAGCAGACCACGGGGAGCGCCGCCGCAAAATACTGCAGGATCTTGACGGCACACTTGCCGCGCGTCCACGGGTCATCGGGGAGCGGCATGATGCCGACGTGAAAGCTGGTGACGTCCGCGACCTCATCCGCCAATGACCAGCGTTTGTTCACCACCGGCACACCGGCGATGTCAAGGAAGCCGTCCGAGACGATCTTCAGCTTGACGTCCGGGCGCTGGCGCGCCACGCGCGTCAGCGCCGGCACGATGGTGCGGAGATACATCAGGTTGATGCGCGTCCCGATCCAGCCGATCACCAGCTCTCCACTCGGTTCTGTACGCCGTTCGGGATACGCGCTGGGATCGATGGCCGTCGGAATGACTGTGACCCGCTCGCTGAACCGCGATGCCCACTCGGCCAGGTAGCCATTGCCGGCGATGACCGTACGTGCACCCGCAACCATTCGGCGAAAGCGCTGTCGCCGTTGCCACGAGGCGAAGCGGCGCTGCGAGGAATCGCGGAACATGATTGCGTCATCGAAGTCGAAGACGTAGCCGCCTGCGGCGCGGCGGAGCCAGCGCTGTTCGAGCCGACTGAGGCAGGCCCGGTGAACGCACACGCTATCGTAATCCCTGGCGGATCGGAGGATCTTCCAGCGCGCACCGGCGGCGCCCTGAAGGTCCGCAACCTCCACGTGGATCCCCACCCGCCGCAGGTGCGGGATGTACTGGAGCACGCGGAACCGGCAGCTCACTTCGTTGCGTCCGGACACCACAAACAGAATGCGCCGCGGCGCCGGCATCGCGCTTACTCGAAGGCGCCGCGGTCGGAGAGGGATTTCACGACTTCCTCCGGCGAGATCTGCTGCAGGCATTGGTAGTGGCCGAAGCGGCAGGTGCGCTGCAGGCACGGACTGCACTCGATCCGATGGTACAGCACGCTGGCGTTCGCGCCGAGCGGGCCGGTGTGCTCCGGGTTGGTCGACCCGAACAACCCGACGGTGGGGATGCCGATCGCCCCGGCGACGTGCATGGCGCCGGAGTCGTTGCCGGCAAAGGCGTCGCACAGCGACAGCAACGCCAGCAACTCGCCGACATTCGTCTCGCCCGCAGCGATGAGCGCGCCGGCCTTGCTGGCTGCAACGACCTCCTCACACTTACGCCGCTCGCCGCCGCTCCCCACCAGGACACACTCCGCCGCATAGCGCTGCGCCAACAGATCAATGAGCGCAGCGTAGTGTGCCGCCGGCCACTCCTTCGCCGGCCCGAACGCCGCTCCCGCGGCCAGCGCGACCAGCTTCGCCTGTGGGCGCTGGCGGCGAGTGGTGAGCCAGGCGCGCATGTGCAAGCGATGCGGTTCGTGGATATCCGGTACGTAGTCACCGCTGCTCCCGTCGATGTCCAGCACCTGACGGAGCAGGTACAGGTACCGCCCAACCTGGTGGCCCTCGAGAGCATCACCGGCGAGCTTGGTCCCATGTGTCAGCAGCAGCCCACGGGCGTCGGCGACCACGCCCGCGCGGCGCGGGACGCGCGCCAGCGTCACCCAGAGCGCGGATTCGAAGCTCCTCGGAAACAGGACGGCCAGATCGAAGCGGCGCGCCCGGATCTGCGCCACGATGCGCCACCGATCGACAACCCCCTGCAGTCCGCGCGCCACCGTGTACGGGAGGACTTCATCGATCCACCGCGATCCGTCGAAGAACCCGGCGAGTTCGCGCTTTACCAGCACCGCCAGGTGCGCCCGCGGCAAGGCGCGGCGCACGGCGCGCAACGCCGGCAGACTCATCACGACGTCGCCCAGCCAGTTGACTTCCTTCACCAGTACGCGCTCAGGTAGCGGTGCCAACATCGCCTCATGAACTTGTCACAACCCAACGACAACGGAAATGGTGACCAGGGACGCGCGTACAGCAGGCGCCTGGAGGAGGGGCAGCTGCTCGTGTTTCCTCAACTGCCCTTCGACCTCGACGCTGACCAGCGCGCGTTCCTGCTCGCCCAACAATTGGATAGGCGTCATAAGAACATCGCCTATGAACCGCAGCGGGACCGTGTCAGCGGGTTCGTCGAGCGCCACTCGGGGGATGCAGAGACGCTGCGTTCCATCATGCGGCGATATTCGCAACAGGTCACACACTTTCTGGCATCACTGCTGCCGCTCTACGCCGGGGCGTGGACGGTCGACTACGCCAGCTTCCGGCCGCAAGAGGAGGAGGGACGCAGCCTGCCGCGGCGGGCGCGCAACGACCTGTTACACATCGACGCCTTTCCTTCGCGGCCGACCAATGGCAACCGCATTCTGCGGGTGTTCAGCAATATCAATCCGCGCGAGCCGCGCCGCTGGGTGACCACCGATGCCTTCGACGTCTTGGCCTCGCAGTTCACCGGCTCAGCGGCGCTGACACTGCCCGTGGCGACGCAGTGGCGCCGCCGCATCGTCAAAGCAGCCCGTGCCGCCGGCATCCGCGTTCGGCAGCCCTCGCTCTACGACGATCTCATGCTGCGTTTTCACGACTACCTGAAGGCGAATCGCCTGTTCCAAGCCACGTGCAAGAAACACGAGTGGGAGTTTCCGCCGAATTCGACCTGGATCGTGTTCACCGATTTCGTGCCGCACGCGGCGCTGTCGGGACGCTACGCCTTGGAGCAAACCTACATCATCCCGCGCCGCAGCCTGCTCCTACCCGACAAGGCACCGCTCAGTATCTTGGAGAAGCTGTGCGGCGCCCGCCTCGCCCACCGCTGACGATCGCTGCGCCCCCATGGCTCCATTGACCAGACGGCTGCGGGAGCTGCGCTTCTGGATTCTCGAAAAGCTGGTGGTGCCCGTCGCCATCGTTCCGCTTCGCCTGTTGGTCTGGAGCTGGCGGCGGCGTGAACTGCCGGAGGCGACGGTGCAGGAAATCGCCCGGCAGCCGCGGGTCATCGTGGTGGTATGCCACGGGGAGCTGCCGCCATCGCTGGCCTGGGCCCGCATGTGGGAGCCATTCGGACGCCGCTGGCTCGGGCTGTTGACCCCGAGCCTCGACGGCAGACTCATGGCCGCCACGCTCAACCACTTCGGCGTCGATTCCGTCGCGCTGCCGAGCGCTACGCGCGGCGTCGACGGCGCGCAGGAGTTCATTCAGCGCATACAAGCGGGTGCCATCGGCGTTCTGGCAGTCGATGGACCGCGTGGCCCGCGCGGCGTGGTCAAGGACGGTGTGGCACGCACGGTGTCCGCGGCGCATGCAGCGGTGGTCGTTGCCAGAACCGCGGCCAGCCACGCCGTCACGTTCAAGTCGTGGGACCGTGCCCGCCTGCCTCTGCCGTTTGCACGGGTGGAGGCGGAGCTGCGCTTGTTGCCTCCGACGGCTGAGGGGGCCGCCTACAGCGTACAGGAAATCCAGGAGGCGTTTCTCGCAACCGCCGCACGCGGGTGGGGGCCGCCTGTCGCCCTCGGGTAGCGGGGAACTGCCGATCGGGCGCTCGCGTGGATGGCGCCTGAGGCCGTTGTCCGCAGCCCGCATCAGTCCCTCCCGCTCACGGAGAAGTCGGCTTCCACCGCCGATGCAGCCAGAACCACTGCTCGGGGTGCCGCAGGACGAGCCGCTCGATGGCCGCGTTGTAGGCGCGCGTGTTGGCGCGGATCGCCGCGTTCGTATCTTCGTCCTCGATGACGGGTAGCGCTTCCTCGAACCGCAGCACGTGGCTCCCGTCCGCCTCCCGCCACGTCGCGCTCGGCACGACCGGCGCACCGGTGGCCAGCGCGATGACTGCGAGGCTGCGAAAGGTGCCGGCTGCGTACCCGAAGAAGTCGACGGCGATGCCGTCTCTGCCGCCCGCATGCTGATCGAAGACGAACACCACGGCATCGCCGGCTGCCAGGCGGTCGAGAATCGCATCGAGCGCGCCGCGCTTCGGCAACACGCCGAGGCCGCTGCGGCGAAAGCGTCGCGTCACCAGACGCTCGAGCCACCGCGGGAACAGCGGCCGCCGGACGAAGTGAAACTGCCCGCGATACTCGGGGAAGGTCTGGATGCCGCCGACGGTCGCCACCTCCCAATTCCCGAAATGGCCGGTGAGCACGAGCACACCCTTCCCCTGCGCGTGCGCGCGCAGGATGGCGTCGATGTTCTCCACGCGGACGGCCGGTGAGCGCCACGCAGACGTGAAGAACTCGATGCACACGCGGGCGAGATGCCCGTAGTGCGCCTGGGCGAGACGCTTGATATCCGCATTGGTGAGCCGCCCGCCGAAGACGCGATACAGATTGGCCAACATCACCTGTCGGCGAATCGGCAGCAGGTAGAAGATGATCTTGCCGCTGCGTGGCACGTCGACGTGGGCGGGCTCAGACAGAGCGACAGCCGACGCGCTGGTCTTGTCGTGTGTCAACGACAGCGCGATGGTTTTGACCCGGTACCGATCCAAGACCTCCAGAGCCTTGTGGCTGCACCTGACCTGGGGTGCGCCGTAGCCGTCACGGGCGACGGAAAAGTCGCTCGGGCCGATCACGCCCAGCGCCGTTTCGCTCGGGAAGAGCTTGAGGCACGCTTCCTTCGCCGCAAACCGCGCCGCCAGGCTCGCGGCGCGCCCCGCATTGTGACCACTCTCCAATAACTCCTCACGAGAAAAGATCTTGAGGAGATCGTCAGCGGGAGTCTCGCGGAGCAGGCGCTCGACGCGGGCAATCTCCACGGTGTCGATACCACAGCGCATCAGCGGATCCGAACGCACCGTCATTGCCATCGTCACCCTCACGCTCGGACGAGCAGCACGACGGTAGTCCCCGCGAAGCCGCGGCTGATGACCAGCGCCACGTTGCTGCGCGGCAGCTGTGGCCCGGCAGATACTGGCAAACCTCCGAACTCGGGATCGCGGTGACACAGCGTCGCGATACCGGGCACGATGCCGCGGCGTAGGGCCATCAGCGCCAGCACCGCGTCGACGACACCGGAGGCAGCCAGGAGGTGGCCGAACGCCCACTTGAACGCGGTGACTGGTGGCGGCGTCCGGCCGAACAGCCGCTGGATCACGGCGGCTTCCACCGCATCGGACGCACGCGTGCCGTTGCCATGCGCCACGATCATGCCCACATCGGCAGGCTGCAGCCCGGCGTCGTCGAGCGCCAGTGTGATGGCACGTGCCAGGCCGTCGCCGTCGGCGCGGATGGCCAACAGCCCTTCTGCTTCGGCAGTGCAAGCGCTGCCGAGGAACTCGCCGAGGACTTTGGCGCCGCGTGCGGCGGCGGCCGCTGCCGTCTCGAGCACCACTGCCGCTGCACCCTCGCCGAGCAGGCTGCCGCTACGCGCACCATCAAAGGGGCGAATGGCATCCGCCGCGAGGAGCCCGAGTCGCTGGTAGTAGAGGATGGTCTGTGGCTCGATCGGCGCGTCGTGTCCGACGGCGACGGCACGCTCCGCCTCGCCTGCACGCAGCGCCGCGGCGGCTTCGGCGATGGCCAGCGTTCCGCTGACACTGTGATGCGTCACGCAGGCGTTCGCCCCCTTGAACCCATATCGTATCCCGATATGACACAGCACGTTGTTCGGCAGCGTGCGCAACAACCACATCGGGTTGATTGTCGCGTTCAGCGCGCCGCCAAACGCGCGCAGGTCCCCCTGCACTGCCGTGAGCAAGGGGAAGAAATCGTATTGGCTCTGATACGTGCCGCCGCCTGAGCCGACGAAGACCGCGGTACGATCGCTGTAGGTTGCGGCAGCGACGGGATCAAGGGTCGCGCGATACGCGACGAGAGACGCGTCCTCGATGGCCTTGCCCGCCGCGTACAAGCCGAGCAAGTCCGTGCGCCGGAGCACCTTGTGGACCTTGCGATCCGCGACCAGCTCGCGCGCGTCCAGATCCGCGACCTCGCCGGCCGGCGGCAGCGGCACACCCGCAGCCTCCCACTGGCGAATCGGTGCAATTGCCGATCGCCCAGCGCGCACCACCTCCCAGATTGCGTCCGGGTCCTTGCCGGCGCCGCAGATCGCACCGGCGCCGGTGATCGTCACCCGCGTTGCGTCGGCGCCCATCCGTCTTCACTTCCCGCGCACCGCTTCGGTGTTGCGTAGGACAACGCAACTGTTCGAGCCGCCGAAGCCGAATGAGTTCGACATGGCCACGCGCACATGTTGGCGATGGGGCCGGGCAAGAACGAATGACAGCGCACACTCCGGATCGGGCTCTTCGAGGTTCGCGTTCACCGGCAGGACGCCGTGATGGATAGCCAGGGCGCAGATGGCCGCCTCGACGGCGCCGGCGCCGGCGATGAGATGCCCCATGAGACTCTTGGTCGAGCTCACGGCAATCTGCGGCACGTGAGCGCCGAACACCGCGCGCACCGCGGCACACTCGCTGCGGTCGTTCATTGGTGTCGATGTACCGTGGGCGTTCAAGTAGTCCACCTCTTCCGGGAGCACTCCGGCGTCCGCCAAAGCCTGGCGCATCGCCTGGATCGGCCCATCGCCGGATGGATGGGAGTCGGTGATGCGGTAACTGCTCAACGAGTTGCCGTCCCCGGCGAGTTCCGCGTAGATGCGCGCCTCGCGTCGGCATGCCGCCGTCCACTCTTCGAGCACGAGAAAGCCGGCGCCCTCTCCGAGCACAAAGCCGTTGCGCGTGGCATCGAAGGGGCGACTGGCCCGCTGCGGCGCGTCGCTGTCGGGCGAGAGGGCGCCGAGCAAACAGAAGCCCGACAGCCCGACGGGATTGATCATCGAGTCGCAGCCGCCGGCGAGCACATAGTCGGCAGTGCCTCGCCGGATCAACTTCATCGCCAACCCCACCGCCTGGCCTCCGGATGCACAGGCGGTATGCACGGTGCTGGCGTAGCCGCGAATGCCGAAGCGCCGCAACAACACACCCAGCCCCGCACTCGTCTGGCTGCGGCAGAATGCCATGGGATCCGCAGCCGCGTCATCGGCAAAGAGACGCGGCACACTCAGCTGGCCATCGGGTGCGCAAGCGCGCTGCACCGCCGCGAGCTCATGAAACTCGCTGCCCATGATGCCGCTGCCTACGACGCAACCCCAGCGCTCCGCAGTGTCCGCAACCGGTCGGATGCCGGCATCGTGCAGCGCTTCGTCGGCAGCAACCAGCGCGAAGGCGTGCAAGCGGCTGGCGAACTTGAGCAGTCTGCGGTCGTCGATGTGTCGAGTCGGCTCGAATTCCTTCACCTCGGCGGCGATGCACACGGGAAAGCCGCTCGCGTCAAAGGTCGTGATCGGGCCCACGCCACTCTGGCCGGCGAGCAAGGCCTCCCACGTCGTGCGGACATCGTTGCCGAGCGGGGTGACGAGACCCAACCCGGTGACCGCGACGCGGCGTCGTTCCGTGCTCACGTTTCCTCCGCGGCCACTTCCACACGCGCTGTCGCCACCCGCTTTCCCTCCACTGTGGCGGCGAGCGCAATGAGCACCGTATGGCTCGACCCCGCAGCCACCTCCGCCGTTGTCTCTATCGCCTGACCGGGAAGGATGAATGATCGCAGCTTGACGTCCGCGACCCGCACGGGCCGAACACGGACGTACGCCGCCGGCCGATCCACCTCGCGCGCCAGGTCGATGGCCAGGCGGATCTGGGCATCGAGAAGGAGCGTCGCCGGATACAGCGGACGACGTGGAAAGTGCTCCGCAAAGAATGGCGCTGACTCCGGAACGTTCATCAACGCCCGCAGCCGCCTGCCCGGTTCACGCTCGATCAACCGGATGCCGGCATCGGCGACGCCAGGAAAGCGACCGGGCTGAGCACCTGGACCGCGCAGCAACGCAAAGCGATCGCGTGCCGTCACCGGGTCGTCGAAGTTCTCCAGCGGCAACAGCGCTCCCACACAGTTCCTCACTTGGATGACCGGCGTGTCGCCGATGGATGCCCAGCCCGCATACCCCACGGCGTCATCATCCCACTCTTCGATCTCGACGCCAAGTTCGAGAATCCGGCCCGGCAGTGCATCAGCGAGGAGATGTGCCTCGCCGGCCAGTGCCGCGAGCGGCCGCCGCCGGAAATCATGCCGCGCCATTACGACCCATGCGGCAAGCTGCCCCACTGCTTCGGCGACCAGGCAAGGGGAGAAGTGCGCCAGCGCCGCGGGAATGGCGAACGAGCCGCGCGCACGCGTGTCGGCCTCGCTGTCGGTGATGCGGTCGACGAATGAGAAGGTGCCGAGCTGCTGGGGCAGCATGTCCCCGAACCTGTCGGCAAGGTGGTTCAAGGAGTTGCCAGCCCGGCCGTGCGCCGGGCGCGCACGACGAGCCGGCAAAATGTCTCGACCGTGAACAGCCGCGGCACGTCGGCCACCTTCATGGGCGACTGGAAGCGCTCGGCCGGCACCTCGCTCAGGTAGGCGCGTAGCCGCGCCAGACCCGCGTCAGTCAGCACGCCTTTATGTTCGAACTCGGCTTCCGACAGCTCGCCGCGTGCATCCTCGACGATTTTGCCGCGTGGGATCTTCACCTTGAAGGCGCGCTCGAGGCGGAAGACCATGTCGAGGAAGTCGATCGATTCGGCATTGAGCCCGTCGATGAGCGGCACGTCGAGCCCGAGCTGCTCGACGTCGCATGCCAGCGCATCGGCCATGATCTCGGCAACCTTCGGGTGCACCGCCAGCACCTCTTCCCTGCTGATCTCCATCGGCATCACTTCGCTTCACTCCATCTTGAATCCGCCGTCGACGTGCAGCACTTGCCCCGTAATGTATTCGGCATAGCGCGAGGCAAGGAAGCAGACCGCATAGGCAACTTCCAGCGGCGTCCCCGGCCGGCGCAGCAGAATGCGCGACTGCACCTCACTGCCGGCACGCTCGCGCAGCTGTCGCGACATCTCGGTTTCGATGACCCCGGGAGCGACCGCGTTCACCGTGATCCGGCGTGGTGCCAGCTCTACCGCCAGCGCACGAGTGAAGGCGTTGATCGCACCCTTGCTGGCAGCGTAGTTGGTTTGCCCGCGCCCGCCTCTGTCGCCGGCCACGGAGCTGACGTTGATGATCGTGCCGGCGCGGCGGGCGATCATGTGCGGCACGACCGCGCGCGTGACGTTGAACACCCCACCGACGTTGGTGTCGAGGACGGCGTGCACGTCATCGGTTTCAAGAAAGCCGAGCAGATTGTCGCGGATGATGCCGGCGTTGTTGACCAACACGTCGATGCGCCCGCAGCGCTCCGCCACCCGCTCCACCAGCGCGGCGCACGCGTCGGCGTCGCACACGTCTACTTGCTCCGCGGCAATCTGCTGCCCGGCGGCGCGTCCCGCAGCGACGACGTCAGCTGCGGCCGAGGTGTTTTCCCGAAAGAGGAAGGTCACCTCGGCACCCTCCGCGGCAAAGAGCTCAACGATGGCCCGCCCGATCCCGCGGCTGCCACCGGTGACGATGGCGACCTTGTTGGCGAGACCGGAGTCGTGCAGAAAGCTTGCAGGCATCGGTGTCGTCAGCCGTCAGCTCACAATGGAAAATCCGCCGTCGACCACCAAGGTATGCCCCGACACCATGCTGGCCTCGGGAAGACAGAGGAGATAGACAGCTCCCGCGACGTCCTGAGTGCTCAGTACGGGCCCGGCTGGCGCGCGCTGTGCAAAGCTGGCGAGCAGCTGTTCACGCTGCGGGAAGGAGCGCAACGCATCGGTATCGACTGGTCCGGCGCTCACCGCGTTGACGCGAATGCCGCGCGGTCCGAGTTCTTGCGCCAGCGTGCGCACCAAGGATTCCAGCGCCGCCTTCGAGGCACCGACGAAGCCGTAGCTCGGCATGGCATAGTGCGCCCCAAGGCTGGAGATCGCGACGATGCGGCTGCCCGGCGGCATCAGTGGCACCGTCCGCTGCGCCAGGAGGTTCAGGGCCAGGGCGTTGGTTTCCAGGCACCAGCGCCAATGCTTGAGCGTCATCTCCAGCGCGGGCTTGAGCACACCGCTGGCGGCGTTGCTCACCAGAAAGTCGAGGTGGTCGAAATGCGTACGAAACGCGGCGATGATCTCATCGACGCTTTCCGGGTTGGCGACGTTGCCCTGGATCGCATACGCCCGCTGACCGAGGGCACGGATCTCGGCGCACAGCGCTGCAGCCTCGTCGTGGCTGTTGTAGTAGTTGGCGGCGACGTCGCAGCCGGCCACGGCGAGCTTGTGTGCGATGGCTCGACCGATTCCTCGGGAGGCGCCGGTGACCAGTGCGACTTTGCCGGCAAGCGTGCCTGACATCCATGCCTTCCTGCTGTGCGAGCGAGCGCCCGCAAACGCTCGCGCAAGGTTGCCCAGACCGGCATGCGGTGTCAATCTGCGGCGGCGATGCGACCGCTGTCGTTCGTGCGCTCCGCGCGCCGCCGTCAAAACGCGCTGGCGTATGTGTTGCTGACCTTGCTGTGCCTGGCCGTCTATCTTCCGGGGCTCACCACAATCCCTCCGGTTGATCGGGATGAGCCGCGTTTTGCGCAAGCGACGAAGCAGATGGTCGACAGTGGCGACTTCGTCCGGCCGCATTTCCAGACCGACGATCGCTTCAACAAGCCGATCGGCATCTACTGGCTGCAGGCGGCTGCCGTTTCCGTCACGCAGCAGCAGGGCCGTCCGGCGATCTGGGCGTACCGGCTGCCGTCGCTACTCGGGGCGTATGTGGCGGTGCTTCTGACCTATGGGATCGGTGCTCAGCTCTTCGATCGGCGTGCCGCACTGCTCGGCGCAGCCTTCCTGGCGTCGTCCGCGCTGCTGGTTGTCGAGGCGCATCTCGCCACGACGGACGCGGTGCTGCTGGCGTGCGTCGTGGCGGCACAAGGGTGTCTTGCGTTGCTGTACCTTGCCGCGCACGGCACGGGCCTCTCCCGCAGGCGATACGCAGTCGGATTCTGGCTCGCGCAGGCCGTAGGTATTCTGGTCAAGGGACCGATCGTGCCTTTAGTCAGCAGCCTGACGGTCGGCGCGCTAGTGCTCTTCGACCGTCGCGGCATGACTCAGACGCTCGCGGGACTGTACGCGCGCTGGGGGTTTCCGCTGATGATGGTTCTCCTGTCGCCGTGGATGATTGCGGCCGGCGTGTCGACCGATTGGAGGTTCTACCGCGAGTGGATTGGCGGCGACCTCCTGCCCAAGATCCTGGGCGGGCAGGAAACCCATGGCGCGCCACCCGGCTTGTACCTGCTGCTGCTCACCGCAACGTTCTGGCCGGGATCGTTCGCCGCCGGGCTCGGGATTGTTCGCGGCGTCGCGCGGCGCGAGCAGTGTGCCGAGCGCTTCTGTCTGGCGTGGCTGGTTCCGACGTGGCTCTTCTTCGAAGTCATGCCCACGAAGCTGCCGCACTACGTCTTGCCGGCGTACCCTGCTCTGGCGCTGTTGGTGGCGGCTGCCGTCTTCGACCCGCCGGCGAATCTCTGGCGCAGGTCGCACCGCCTGCTGCTTGGCGGTTGTGTGCTCTGGAGCCTCGTCACGTGCGCTGCCGGTGTTGTCATCATCACGGGCGCCAGGCGCTTCGGCGATGGCGTCGACGTTGCCGTGCTCTGTGCGGCGTGGGCAGCATGCCTGATCTGCATCGTTTGCGTCCGGCTGTGTCGGAGGGCCCAGCTGATCGGCGCATCATGGGTCGCCGTGATTGGCAGTGTCCTGCTCTTCGCTCCAGTCCTGCATTGGGTACTTCCCGAGCTGCGCGCGCTCTGGTTGAGCAACCGCGCAGCCGTAGCGATCGCACACCGGCCGCGTCGCGGCAACGGCTCGCGTCCGCTTGCGGCGGTCGGCTATCACGAACCGAGTCTGATTTTCCTTGCCGGAATGAACACGGCGCTGATCGAACCCCGACCCGCCGTCGCCTTGCTCAGGCAACGAAGCGCTGGCCTGGTGCTGGTGAGTGAGGATCAGCTCGCAGCTTTCGAGCGGGCAGCGGGAGAGCTGGGCGTCGGTATCCACGAAGTGTGGTCGGCGAACGGGTTCAACTATTCGATGGGGCAGTGGACCCGGCTCCGCCTGTTCGAGCGGCGCGAGTGGACCGAACGGGCAGACTCAGCAGAGTGAGCAGGATGCCCTTCCATTTTGATCCCTCCCGATTGAGACGCCTGCTGATCGTGAAGATGTCCTCAATCGGCGACGTCGTGCACGCCCTTCCAGTGGCGGTTGCACTGCGGCGGCGCTACCCGCAAGCGCACATCAGCTGGGCTGCGGAAGAGTGGACGGCGCCGTTGCTGCACGGTCATCCAGCCATCGATCGCATCGTGGTGTTTCCGACCATGCGCTGGGGCTGCTTCGGTCCCAGGTGGGTGCAGTCGTACTGGCGGGCTGTGCAGCGCTTGCGGGACGCCTCCTACGACGTCAGCATCGATCTCCAGGGACTCTTGAAGAGCGCCGTCGTGGCCCTGCTCTCGGAAGCGCCGCTGCGCATCGGCGTGCACGAGCAACGCGAAGGTGCACAGCTCGTCTCGTGGGCCATGCCGCGCCACTGCGGACGTCTTCACGTGGCGGAAGACTACTTGCGCTGTGCGGAGTTCCTCGGAGCGGCACCGACACCGGTGTCGTTCGCCCTTCCGGTCCAGCCGGAAGCCAGGGCGTCGATCGACCAAAAACTGGCCGAGATCGACGTTCCTGAGGAGCCCCCGCTGATCGTCATCAATCCATCTGCGTCGGTAGCGTGGAGGACCTGGCCTGTCGAGCAGTGGGCACGCGTGGCAAACGCGTTGAGCACAGCCGGCACAATCATCCTGGTTGGCGGATCGGCGCAAAAAGCGGTGCACGCAGACGTCGCCCGCCGCGCCGGTCGGGCGGTGTACGATCTCACGGGCCGCACGACGCTGCCCGAATTGGTCGCCCTGCTCGACCGCTGCGCGATCCATATCGCGCCAGACACCGGGTCGGCACACATTGCAGCGGCGTTGGGTCGTCCCGTGGTCGGCCTCTACGGCCCAACCACAACCTGGCGCAAGGCCCCGTACCGCTACGAGGATCTGGTTGTGCGCGGTGACGGGCAGTGTGGTCTCGGCTGCCCGCAATGGTGCTGGCGGAGGCGGCCGTGTCTGCCTTCGACGGCCGACGCGCTCATTGCCCAGGCAGAGCGCGTGCTGGCGCGCCCGGTAGGGGCACGCTCGGACCGTGCGGGAGGTTTGCAGCAAGGCCGCTAGACGACACCGCCGCCCGCGAACTCGCGAGCGCCGCTTGTGGCAGCAGATCGAGCACGGCCTCCGCGGCGCGCGGCACCACACCGGCGGGTCCGAGGAGCTCACGCAGCGTCGCCAGGCGTGATTGGATACCGGAGCGCCGGCGCGGATCGGTGAGCAACGACCAGGCTTCCTTGGCCAAGTGCTCGGCGTCAACGTTCTTGTGGAAGAATTCCGGCTGCACCATCTCCCCGAGCAGAATGTTGGGCATGCCGATGAACGGCACCGCGAGCAGCAAGTGACGCGCGACGACGTACTCGACTGGATGGCAGCGGTAGACGATCACCGCTGGGAGGCCCAGTAGCGCGGCCTCGAGCGTTGCGGTGCCGGAGCACTGCAGAACGAGGCGCGCCTGACTCAAGACTGCGTAGGACTTCGGATGGTGGTAGATTGCGACGTTTTGCACGCCACTCTCGCGCACCCGGTGCTCCAGCTCGTCACGCAGGACCTCGCTGGCCAGCGGCAATGCGAACTGCAGCGTCGGATCGCGCTGCTGGAGTAATCGTGCCGCCCCGAGCATCGGTGCCGCCAGTGCACGAATCTCATTGCGTCGGCTCCCGGGCATCAGGGCAATCAGCGGGCGTGATGGATCGAGCCCGATCGATTGCAAGGCGGCCTTGGGACTCTCTGCGACGTGCGTCAGGTCGCGCAGCGGGTGCCCAACCCACACCGTGTCCGCGCCGGCGGCAGCGAACAGCTTGGCTTCGTCGCGAAAGGCAGAGAGCACGCGGCGTGCAAGCGGAACGATCGCCGGCAGGCGCCAGCGCCCCCAGAACCAGACTTGCGGGGGAAAGAAGAAGACGACCGGCACGCGTTTGCGCCGGAACCACATGGCCGCAGGCAGATTCACGGTCTCGGCGTCGACCAGGACCACCAGGTCCGGACGCGCGGCAGCGATGCTGCGCTGCGCACGACGAAATCTCCCGATCAGCTGCCGCAGCAGCCGCAACGACCCGAGCACGCCGATGAACGACAGATCGGTGGTCTCGACAACAACCTCGACGCCGGCTGCGCGCATGGCGGCACCGCCGGCACCGAGTAGACGCACCTCGGGCGCGCGCTCGCGGATCGCAGCCGCCAATCTGGCGGCATTCTGATCGCCGGACACATCGGCTGCCACGAAACAAATCGTCGGGCATCTGCCGTTCGAGGTCACGCGTTACCCCCAAGCCACGGCGACAGAATAGTAAGGTATCGCTGCGCGATCGCTGCCCCGTCCGGAAGGCAGCGGCGCTGCAACTCCTGGATACGCTGGCGCTCCGCCGCCCTGTTCAACCATTCGGCCAGGCGGCGCCCCAGAACCGCGCCCGTGACGCGGGCCTCCGGCGTCACCACCTGCAGCGCCTGCACTTCCTGCGCAAAATGATCGAAGTGTTCTCCGAAGATCACGGGCGCCCCAACCATGACCGGCTCCAGCGGATTGTGCCCACCATGCTTCCCAAAGCCGCCTCCGACGACGGCCACGGATGCCATAGCATACGCGGAGGATAATTCCCCCATCCGGTCGAGAACCAGAATCTGCCAGTCCCGTGGGGGCGGCCCCGCTGTTCGCCGGTGCACGTGCCATTTGCGCTGCCGCGCCGCACGCACAACCGCAGCCACGGCCGGTGCGTGCCGCGGTGCGACAATTACGCGCAAGACCCGCATGGGCAACTGTTCCAATGCGGCAAAGATGAGAGGGACTTCGTCCCCATGGACGCTCCCGAAGACCACGACCGGTTCGGCACCGTGCAAGCCCAGCTCGGACCGCCAGGAGCTATCGCGCATGTGGGCGGCTTCGGTAAGAACATATTTCAAGTTTCCCGCGACGCTGCAGCATTCCGGATCGGCACCGAGTGCGACAAGCCGAGCGCGCTCGGTATCGTTCTGAGCCAGGACGGCGGTGACACGGCGGAGCATCGGCACGACCAGGCTGCGGATCAGGCGATAGCGGGCGACGTCGCGCGGATAGATGCGGGCGCTGACACAGAAGACCGGCACCTTGCGCCGCCAAGCTTCGAAGATCAACGTCGGCCACAGCTCGGTCTCCACCAGGAAGAGCGCGCGCGGCTGCCACTGTTCGAGGGCACGGGCGACCCAGCGTGGATGATCCCACGGTGCGAGGGCGACGACTGAATTTGCAGTGCCCGAATGGGCGACAAATTCAACCCCCGACTGGTTGCTGGCCGTGTACGCGGCCGTGAACTGATATCCGCGCTGCGCCAGCAGCGTGGCGAGCGCACAGGCCGCGCCCAATTCCCCGACTGACGCGCCATGAAACCACAACAGCGGACCGTTTGCCGCCGGCAGGGTTCCACGGCGACAACGAAGGCTGTCTGCGGAGACGCCGGCCGCACGTGCCCCAATCCACAGCAGCCCGAAGGCGGCTGTTGCCGCGGCCCGGTACAACCGCTCAGTACCGTTCAACTCGACCGGGGGCGCTTCACCCGGATGCATTGAAGCACACCGAGACCGCCACGCTCGTCGTGCGGACCTCGTCGCCGGCCGCGACTTGCAGGCGCACACCAGCTTGCAACGCGTTGATGTCCGACCAGGACCACGGACCATTGGTCGCCGGGTTCTTGAGGTAGACGATGGAACCCGGTTGGTAGCTCGGCGTCGTAGGCAGCCGCAAGGGGCCGAAGCCGAACAGAGCCGGGCTCGTGCCAACTTTGAGCTGCGGTGTTACCGTACTGCCGCCGCCGGAACTGACCGAGCGGCTGGTAATGCTGACCATCACAAAACTGATGGGTTCCATTCGCGGCGGCACGTCCTCGAGGGCGTAGATATCCGTCTTCGGCCCGCTGCTCACCGTGCTTTGACTGAACACGTAGGAGGTGTCTCCATCCTCGGTTTGCAAGCATTGCCAGCCCTCACTGCAGCCCGCGGTTTGGTTCTGCGGGGGGAACGCGCCGAGCCCGTTGGGCCGAACGGTGATGCAGACCGGCCCCAGCACTGCTGTCGGCGACGGCGTAGCGGTCGCTGTCGCCGTGGGCGTTGTGGTGCTTGAGGGCGCTGCGGTGCGAGTCGGGGTGATGGTGGCGCCCGGTGTGGCGGTCAGTGTGGCGGTGACCGTACGGGTGGCCGTGGCGGTGCGGGTGATCGACGGAGTCGCGGTGGCGGTCGGTGTGCGTGTGGCGGTGCTGGTAATCGGCGGGAGCGCAGCCGTGGTCGGTGCGGGCGCAGCAGCGGTTGGCACGAAGCACACCGAGACCGCCACGCTCGTCGTGCGGACCTCGTCGCCCGCCGCGACTTGCAGGCGCACACCAGCTTGCAACGCGTTGATGTCCGACCAGGACCACGGACCATTGGTCGCCGGGTTGTTGAGGTAGACGGTGGAACCCGGTTGGTAGCTCGGCGTCGTAGGCAGCCGCAAGGGGCCGAAGCCGAACAGAGCCGGGCTCGTGCCAACTTTGAGTTGCGGTGTTACCGTACTGCCGCCGCCGGAACTGACCGAGCGGCTGGTACTGTTGACCATCACAAAACTGATGGGTTCCATTCGCGGCGGCACGTCCTCGAGGGCGTAGATATCCGTCTTCGGCCCGCTGCTCACCGTGCTCTGACTGAACACGTAGGAGGCGTCCCCATCCTCGGTTTGCAAGCATTGCCAGCCCTCACTGCAGCCCGCGGTTTGGTTCTGCGGAGGGAACGCACCGAGCCCGTTGGGCCGAATGGTGATGCAGACGGGCCCCGGGGGCGCTGTCGGAGACGGCGTCACGGTCGCGGTCGACGTCGCAACGGATGTTGGGGGCAACATCGCTGACCCACTCACGACTACACTCATCACTTGCTGCGTCGCTACTCCCTGTGCGTCGTATGCGGTCAAGGCAAATTGTAGCGCTCCAGCGCTCGAAGCGGTGAACTGGGTGCTACTGGTCGTGCGGCTGGAGAGTGTGACGGGTGGACCAGCCGTCTGTTGCCAAACATAGCTGATGCCCGCTTGGGGCGCAGGTCCCAGCCTGAACACCTGGCCGACGGTACCGGTGAGATTGGGGCCGGCGTTGACCACCGGCGGCGTAGCGGTGGAAGGCATGATCAGCTTCTCGTTCGAGTAGTCGCTCTCCAGCCCCGCCGTATTGTACGCTGTGACGGCGAAGTAGTGGGCGGTGCCCGCCTGCACGTTGCGGTAGAGGTAGTAAACGGTGCCATCCAGCGTGGTAGCACCTGGGAGGAGCCCAACGTCTAGCGGCGCGCTGTAGACTCGTGACGCTTCACCGGCGTAAACGCGGTAGCCGCTGAGGCCTGACTCCGGCGGGACTTTCCAGCGCAACAGGAGGTCGAACGCCCAACAGGGCGCAGGCAACGCAGCGCTGATCGCGGCGGTGAAGAGTCCGAGCGCGACAAACCAGTGCGCGAATCTGTAAGATCGATGCCATTCAAACGCACCCAACGCTCCCACAATTTCCGCGGCCTGACGGCAGCCCGTCACCGTCGTCGCCTGAGGAGATGGCGGAGCACCGCAACTTTCGCCCTGGGGCAACAACAGCCGTTGATTCAGGTTGTATGCGCGGCAGGTTTTCCACATCCACCTCGCCTCCACTCCACCTTTGCTTTACTCGCGCTCAGCTCGACCAACAGGCCGTCGGTCTTTGCCCGCAGCACCTAGCCTACAGGCTTGTGCAAAACGCGTCGCATTCGTCCGTTGTTTTCAACACCGTCAGACCGCAAAAGGTGACCTCTCGTAGCAAAGCCAGGCGGAAATCCCTTGGTGATGCAAGCATCCGATAGTATAGTCGGCGAGACGAGGAGCGTTGCGGTGGTGGAACAGGTCGTCTGGCTCTTGTGCTTCCTTTGGGCGTGGCTCTTCTGCTCCTCTGTAGCTCTTCCCATCGTTTCGCGTGTTGACGTTTCGGAGCCCGGCGCCGGAGCGATCGTCCAGAAAGGCTACGGTCGGCCGGGCGCACCACGCGGATCGACCGAACGTGTCTCATACTTGATCCGTCGCGCGCGCATCGATGGCGACCGTCGGCCAAGGTCGCGTCGTTTTGCACAGGGGGTTGAGGCTGCCTGCAGCGACCAATGTTGCCGTTTTGCGACGAAGTGGCTGCGATTTCGAGGAAAACGCGGGAAGGGTCTCTGCATAAACCAGGTGTTTTGCACAAGGCTGTAGCCTAAGCGTTCCGAGCCGTCAAACCGGGGGGCGGCACTCTGCCAAGAAGCGAACGCTCCTATCGGTGAGAAGTCCGTGACGCCGCCGTGACAGCTGCGACGACATCTCGCCAGTCGTCGAGCGAGACCGGTCAGGGGGGACGACAACCAGTCACTGCACGCGCATCACAGTGGCTGAAATCAAGCGCTCCATGCCAGGTGCAGCCAATCTATTCGGCTGTCCGCACGCGTTGTGCGTTAACGCCGTGCGGCGGTTCTCCAAACGGCACCCAGATTTTCATCATGCCCCGTGTGGCCGAAGGATTGCACGGAACTCTCGGCACTGTCGACCCGTGAGGTGAATGACAATGGATCTTGAATGCGGCCACAAAGGGCCAACCGATCTGCGAGCGAACTTCTTGTGGTGTGATACGTGCCGGCGTTGGGTGCGCGTCGATAAGCGGGAGAAGGCATGATCGCCTTGCCATCCGCCGCACCGTGGCGGTGTCAATGACGCTGGCAAAAGCAACGTGGGTAGGGAGTGCTCTTCCGTGGGGGGACGGCAGCCTGCCGTCGACCTACGAGAATCATATTGTACCAAATCGACATTCATAACACACCGCGACCGTAGCGATCGAAACGGTACGGGACCCGGTGCCGCGCACCCGAGCGTGGCGACGAGGGAGTGGATGGACACGGCTGCACGCCGAGGCCCCCGTGGCGCACTTCGCGCCCGCACGCGCGCGGAGCGCCCCCTCGGCTGGGGAGAAGAACGCAAAGTCCATCGTCGCTCGACCGGTCATTTGAGGGGCGGCGCGGCGCGCTCGATGATCGTCTGCAAGCTTGACTCTCTGATTGGTAGAGGCATATTCTCCCGCGCTGAGCGGGTCAAGGGTCCGACCCCAGCGACGGACAATGTGCAACAGCCTGTACTCATAGGCATCATAACTATGGCGACGTATTTCGCCCCCGGTCATCCTCAGCCTGTCGAAGGGTAAGCAGGCGTTGGCAGCGGCGCCACGATTCGTGTACCGATCTGTTCATTGGGAGGAGCGCTGCAAGTGCCAACAAAGGGGCAGGAAATGGCTCGTGGCTCGAGTGAGATCTACTACGACCCGTACGACTTCCAGATCGACGACGATCCGTACCCCATCTGGAAACGCATGCGCGACGAGATGCCGCTCTACCGCAACGAGCGCTTTGACTTCTTTGCGGTGAGCCGGTTCGCTGACGTCGAGGCATGCTCGCGGGACTGGCAGACCTTCATCTCCGGCAAGGGAACGGTCCTCGAAATGATCCGCGCTGGCATCACCGCTCCCCGCGGCATGTTCATCTTCGAGGACCCACCCATCCACGACCTGCATCGCGGCCTCATGAGCCGCGTGTTCACGCCCCGGCGCGTGGCCGCGCTGGAGGGGCGCATTCGACAGTTTTGCGCCCGGGCCCTCGACCCCCTCGTGGGCAACGGCGGATTCGACTTTGTGCGTGATCTCGGCGCCGACATGCCGATGCGGGTCATCAGCGAGATGCTCGGCATTCCCGAGGTCGACCAGGAAGCGGTGCGCGATCGGATCGACGCGGGCCTGCGCATCGACAAGGACGGCCGGTCCAACGAGATCGACGCAACTGCCGTGCTCTCCGACCATGCGCGGTTTCTCGATTACATCAACTTCCGCCGACGGCACCCCTCGGACGACCTGATGACGGACCTCGTCACGATCACCTTCGTCGACGAGCACGGCGTGGAGCGCCACCTCGACGAAGAGGAGATCGTGAACTACACAACGCTTCTGGCCGCCGCCGGCAACGAGACCACGACCCGCCTGATCGGCTGGACCGGCTATCTCCTCGCCAAGCACCCCGAGCAACGCGAGCTCCTCGTGAAGGATCGCAGCCTGGTTCCGGGCGCCATCGAGGAGATCTTGCGGTACGAGGCGCCGTCGCCCGTACAGGCACGCTTCGTCACGCGTGACGCCGAACTACACGGCACGACGGTGCCCGAAGGTTCCATCCTGCTGCTGCTGACTGCCTCGGCAAATCGGGACGATCGCCGGTTCGCGGATCCCGACCGCTTCGACGTCCGCCGGAAGATCGATCACCATCTCACCTTCGGGCATGGGTTGCACTTCTGCCTGGGGGCAGCGCTCGCGCGCCTCGAGGGCCGTGTCGCGCTCGAGGAGGTCTTGGCGCGCTTTCCCCGCTGGGAGGTCGATGAGGCAAATGCCGAGCGCGTGCGCACCAGCACCGTCCGCGGATGGCATCGGCTCCCGGTCCGTGTCTTTTAGCGTCGGACTTGGAAGCCTGCAGCGACCAACGGGAGCGGGCCATAGAAATGACGCTGGCCACAGCCCCTAGCAACGCCACGCCGATGAGCGAAGCCACGGATCCCCAGACCCTGCCCGGCGCGCCCGTCGCCGTGGAAAGCGCCGGCGAGATCGAGAACGCTCTCCGGTTCTACGGCCTCGCGCCCGCCGCCTCACCGCCTTTGGGCTGCCCGGACGACAAGGTCATGTCCTGATCGGAGCGCGCGGTGACAGATCTCGAAGGGGGAGTTGTAGCGATGAGAACCGTGGTCGTCGGAGCGTCGAGTGGCCTGGGCCGCTGCATCGGGGTCGGCCTCGGCCAACGGGGCGCGAGGGTCGCCCTGCTGGCGCGGCGTCAGGACCGACTGGTCGAGGCAGCGAAGGAGGCGGGTCCGCGGGCGGTCGCCATCGCGTGTGACGTGACCCGGCCGTCGTCGTGCCGTGACGCCATCGAGGCGGCAGCGAGGAGCCTAGGCGGAATCGACGCCCTGGTGTACGCCACCGGTGTCGGTCCCCTTCGGCGCCTCGTCGACCTCGACGCCGACACCTGGCGACGCACGTTCGAGACCAACGTGACAGGAGCGGCGCTCATCACGGCACAGGCGATCCCGCACCTCACCGCATCAGGCGGCGCCGCGGCCTACCTGACTTCCGTCAGTGCGTCGCTGACACCACCGTGGCCCGGCCTCGCGGCGTACACCGTGACGAAGGCCGCGCTCGACAAGCTGGTGGAGGCCTGGCGCGTGGAGCACCCGGCGGTCGGGTTCACGCGGGTGATCGTCGGCGACTGCGCCGGCGGCGAGGGACCGTCGATGACCGAGTTCACAGCCGGCTGGGACGGCGAGCTCGCCGCCGAGGTGATGCCCGTGTGGGTTGCACGCAACTACGTCAGCGGGACGCTCCTCGAGGTCGACGAGCTCGTGCGCGTCGTGGAGACCGTGCTGCGGTGCGGTGCCAGCGCCAGCATCCCATCCGTCGCAGTCATTCCGCGGCCGAAGTCCTGACGGTAGCTGGCCGTCACTGGTCGACAGCCATCACCCCGGCGGCCGGACAGAAAAGAAAGTGGGCAGGGAGTGAATTGAACACTCGACACAGGGATTTTCAGTCCCTTGCTCTACCGACTGAGCTACCTGCCCGTTGGCCGTGTGGCCTCGGCTCCTAGCGGCTTTGGGGGGCCGAGTCAACGAATTGTACTGAGTTTCACCGGACGTTGACACAGCCATGCGCGTCCGTTATACGCTAACCGGTGCGGTGCGTAGATCCGGTCAAGCAGATCCTTAGCTCGGCCGGTTTTTTTTTGGGCGGGGCGGCGTAGCGGGCATGGCCGGAGGCACGTCACGCAACCACGTAGATCACGATTGAGCAAAGGAGAACGGTAACATGGCTGATAAGAAGGCCAAGACGGCGGAGAAGTCGGGTGCGGCGCAGACGAAGCATCTGTGCCCGAGCTGTAACAGCGATAGCCGAGTGCACTACTTCACCGGGTTCGGCCGCAAGGGGTACTTCTGGGTGTGCGACAAGAACTGCGGATACGTTGAACGGACGCACTGACCATTCAGGGGGACTCCATGGGCCGGACGCCAAAGAAGGACAAAGCAAAGAAGGGACTGCGCATCTTCGAAGATGATGGTGGCGGTGAGGTCGACGAAGAAGGCGAACTTCCAAAAGACGAAGCCGGTCGCCGCAAGATCAAGCGCCAGTACGAGGATCTCCTGGGCATTCGCGTCGAGAAACTCAAAGGCCGCATCCTCAACCGCGAACGCATCAACAAGACGATCGAGGGCGTCTACTTCATCTGCGCCGAATGCAAGAAAGTCTGCCACAACATGGACGAGGGCCTCGTCGAGGACCCCAACAACGTTCGCAACGTGTGCGCGGCCTGCTCGAAGACGAAGGGCAAAGGCAAGCAAGCGGCTGCCTGAGCCAGCGGAACAGTCTCGCCCCGCGGCGACGGGCTGCTCTCGCTATTGATGCCGGGTCTCCCGGATTCTCCCGGTGCCAGCCTGCCGCTTCGCCGGCTGGCGACGCACGAAGGCTTCGAAGTCACTCGGTCGTGGGCTCTCTAGGGTGAGCCGCCGCCGCGTCAGCGGATGGACTACCGTCAGGCGACGGGCGTGCAGCAAGTGCCGCGACGGATCGTGCTCACATCGGTCGCCGCCGTAGAGCCGATCGCCGACAACCGGATGCCCCAGCCAAGCCAGGTGCACCCGGATCTGATGTGTGACGCCGGTCGGTATCTCGACTGCTACCAAGGTGTACGCCCCGAAACGTTCGAGTGGACGATAGCGTGTGATCGCGGGGCGACTGCGCGGTACGGGGCCCCGGCACACGCGCATCTTGCGCCGGTTGTGCCGGTCGTGCGCGATCGGGTTGCGCACAACTCCAGCAACCGCCAGGTCGCCGTGCACCAGGGCCTCGTATTCCTTTCCTACTCGGCGCGCCGAAAACTGTCGGCGCAGCGCCCGGTACGCCGCCACAGTGCGGGCGGCGAGCAGCACCCCCGACGTGTCGGTGTCGAGACGGTGGACGATGCCCGCCTCGCGGTCGGTCCTTCCAACGCTGCTTAGCTCCGGGTAACGCGCCAACAGAAAGTTCGCGGCCGTATCGCTTTCATCGGCGCGCAGTGCGTGCGATGGCATGCCGGCCGGCTTGTCGATCGCAATCAGTGCAGCATCCTCATACAGGACCGGAACGACGATCTGTGGATTGGCTTGCAGCTGCGGCGACTCGTAGAGTGCGTCGGGCAACTCCACCGCATCGCCTTCGGCAACCACGTGCGCCTTCCGGACGCGTCGGCCGTTGACCCGTACGGCGCCGTCCGCGATCACACGCCGCGCCGTGCGCCGCGAGCACTGTGGCGCGTACCCGGCCAGAAACGCATCGAGCCGCATTCCGCTGGCGGCTGCCGGCACCGTCACCGTTCTCATTCGCGGCCCCTGGAACCCTGACTCCCTAGCATATATGGAAGGCGCCATGGACTGGAACGACTGGCGCCGCCAGTTTCCGATCACCGAACGGCTCGTGCACCTCAACCACGCCGGCGTTTCCCCGGTGTCGCGCCGCGTTGCGGCAGCCGTAACCGAATTCGTCACCGACGCCACGCGGGTTGACACCACCATACAGCGTCGCTGGAGCGAGCGCTGCGAACAGGTGCGCGCCAATTTCGCCCGCCTCGTCGGGGCGCAAGCAGACGAGATCGCGTTCGTGAAAAACACGTCCGAAGGACTGTCGCTGGTGGCCGCCGGTGTCGACTGGCGTCCCGGCGACAACGTCATCGCGGTCGACGGCGAGTACCCGTCCAACGTCTATCCGTGGTTCGCATTGCGCCGGTGGAACGTGGAGACGCGACTGGTGCGGCCGCTACGCGGACGCGTGTTGGTCGAGGACGTTCAAGCGCTCACCGACGGACGCACGCGCCTAATCGCCGTCAGTTTCGTCGATTGGAGCACAGGCGCGCGCACCGACCTGTCGCCTCTCGGCGAGTTTTGCCACACACGCGGAATCATCTTCTGCGTCGACGGTATCCAAGGTGTGGGCGCCGTCCAGCTGGACGTGGAGCGCGCCGGAATCGACTGCCTCGCCGTCGGCGGTCACAAATGGTTGCTCGCGCCGGAAGGATACGGGTGTCTGTTTGTCTCCCGCCGCGTCGCCGACCGCGTCGCCTCGGTCCTGCACGGTTGGAAGAGCGTCACCGACGCCGACACATACCTGCCCTATCACTTCACCCCACGGCCTGACGCCGCCAAATTCGAGCCCGGAAGCCCCTCGGTCTTGGGGACCTATGCTTTGGGGGCTGCGATCGATCTGCTGCTTGACGTGGGACCCGAACGCATCGAACCTCGTCTGCTCGAACTGACCGACCGGCTGGCGAGCGGCCTGCAGGCCCGCGGCGCCGAGATCCTCAGCCCGTGGGACGCCGGTGCGCGCTCGGGCATCGTCGTCTTCCGCCTCGGCAACAACCCGCAGCGCCTCTGCTCTGAACTTATCCGTCAGGGCTTTGTCGTTAGAGTACGCAGCGCTGGTATCCGCGTCGCCCCGCACTTTTACAACAACGAAGAGGACATTGATCGCTTGCTCGCGGCGCTTGACCGGCAGCCGGCGTGATCGCCCCTACCCCTGTGCGGGCACCCACTGTATTAAATGCTGTGCAATGTCCGTCGCGGTTGTGCAGTTCTCAATACAGCGAAGCGCCCGTGTCGCTGAAAGCAACTACAGCGCTCGCGAGCGTCTGTAGGCACACTCGTTGCTATCGTTCTGTCAGGTGCTCACCTCGCACAACAACAGCAAAGTGTGGGGCCGCGGTTAGGACGGATGAGGAGGATGAAGCCGCTTCTGAATGCTCGAGAAGAGTTGGTGCTCCGGCTACGCTTTGGTAGCCTGCGGAGCGCACAGTCCCGCGACCAGGTTGCGCGTGTCCTTGGCGTGTCCGGTCGCACGGTGGGGTGCATCGAGCGTCGGGCCCTGCGCAAGTTGCGCGTGGACGCAATCGAGCGGCTGGACAAGGGATTGCCAGGTTGGGACGAGGTGTAGCCTAGTAAACCGAGCAGCGCCAATGACTGCACTACAGGCGGTGCGATATGACGCGATTGTTTGTGAGCGACGACCAAGGGTGGATCACAGCTGACGTTGCAGCCAGCGGCCCCGCATTGCAAGCAGCCCTCGATCATCCGCAAGCGGAAGCGGTTGTCCGCTGCGCAGTGCTCATGGCCTTGTGTGCCCTCGCTGAAGGCGGCAGCTGGCCGGATGCCGCACTTCAGTGCATGTGCGCCTTCATGGAGCGCATGAGCGAAGCGGTCCGCGCCACGCAACTCATGTAAGGGTCCATCATCACAACCAGGGCAGACGACCGTGCGGCCCGAATGCCAAACCGCACCGACGCGGGCGGCAGGGCGTGCCCTTGCACTCGCACTGCAGCAAGTTTCAGCTTACATCCGTTGGAGACAGGGGAGGACCAACGGACTGATGTCGCTGCAAGCGGCGTGGCAATTGATGGGGGCGATACAGTGTGGGGCCTTGATCGGTATGCAGCGCGAGTTCGTCGGCCAGCGGGAGCCCCACCCCTCCTTCGCCGGCGTTCGCACGCTGACGCTGATCGCCTTGCTCGGAGCACTGGCCACCCAGCTCAATCAACAACTCGGCTGGTGGGTGACAGGCATCGCCTTCGTCGGCCTGGTGGTGCTGGTGAGCGTGTCACACGTCGTGCGGCAGAGCGAAGACCCTGGTCTGACGACCGAGGTGGTCAGCCTGCTGACGTTCCTCGTGGGCGTGACGATGGTCCAGGGTGCCGCGCAAACCGCGGTCGCGGTCACCATCGTGATGACCGGGTTACTCTCCATCAAGAAACCGCTGCATGAGTTTGCGCGCCGACTCAGCGAGGCCGATGTCAAGTGCGCCCTCCTCTGGGTGTTCGGCAACCGCGCGGTTGCTTTGCCGGCCACCCCTGGCTTCGTCGCCATGTTCTTGAGCGGTGGCGCGGCACTGTTCCTCATGCGTTGAAACGATCTCGAAGGATTTCCACGCCTGTGCTGTCCATCTTTCTGGGGCCGTACTGGACATGCGCCGTCACCATCCTATGATGCAGCTCAACGAACCTCCGGGAGGAACGCCACGATGTCCGCGCCCAGTCTCGACAGTCTCCGCACACGCCGCACGCTGACGGTGGGCGGCCAGCGCTACGACTACTTCAGCCTGGAAGCCGCCGCCGGCACACTCGGCGACCTGTCACGCTTGCCCGTCTCGCTGAAGGTCTTGCTCGAGAACCTGCTGCGCCATGAGAACGGCAGCAGCATCCAGCCAGACGACATCAAGGCCATTGCTGCCTGGCTGCAGCGGCGCAGCTCCGACCGCGAGATCGCCTTCCTGCCCGCCCGGGTGCTGATGCAAGACTTCACCGGCGTGCCGGCCGTGGTCGACCTCGCCGCCATGCGCGATGCTTTCGCGGCGATGCGCGGCGACGCGCGGCGCATCAATCCGATCGTGCCAGTGGATCTGGTCATCGATCATTCCGTCATGGTGGATGCATTCGCCAGCGCCGACGCGTTCAAAACGAACGTTGCCATCGAGTTCGAGCGCAACCACGAGCGCTACGTCTTTCTGCGCTGGGGGCAGCAGGCCTTCGACAACTTTCGCGTCGTGCCGCCCGGCACCGGGATCTGCCACCAGGTGAATCTCGAGTACCTGGCACAAGTCGTCTGGGTAGCGCAGAACGGTGGCCGCGCCGTCGCCTATCCGGATACCGTGTTGGGCACCGACAGCCACACCACCATGGTCAACGGGCTGGCGGTCCTCGGCTGGGGCGTTGGTGGCATCGAGGCGGAGGCCGCGATGCTCGGCCAGCCGGTATCGATGCTGATTCCCGAGGTCGTCGGCTTCAAACTCACCGGTGCACTCAAGGAAGGGGCGACCGCCACCGATCTCGTGCTCACGGTGACCCAGATGCTGCGCAAGAAGGGCGTCGTGGGCAAGTTCGTCGAGTTCTTCGGCCCTGCCCTCGAGCACCTCGCCCTCCCCGACCGCGCCACCCTCGCCAACATGGCACCCGAATACGGTGCCACCTGCGGCTTCTTTCCCATCGACAAGGAGACCGTCCGCTATCTCACCCTCAGCGGCCGTGCGCCGGAACGCATTGCGTTGGTCGAAGCCTACGCCAAGGCGCAAGGGCTGTGGCGCGACACCAGCACACCGGAGCCGCTGTTCACCGACACCATCGGGCTCGATGTATCCACCGTGGAGCCCTCACTCGCGGGACCGAAACGCCCGCAGGACAAGGTCTACCTGTCGCAAAGCGCCGCCGAGTTCGAGCGCGCCTTGCCGGAGATGCTGGGCGGCAGCGGCGAGTCGGCCCATCGCGGACGTACGGCGCCCGTGGACGGCTACGAACTGACGCACGGAGACGTCGTCATCGCGGCAATCACCAGTTGCACGAACACCTCCAACCCCTCGGTGATGCTCGCCGCCGGCCTGCTGGCGCGCAATGCGGTGGCGAAGGGACTGAAGGTGAAGCCGTGGGTGAAGACGTCACTGGCGCCCGGGTCGCAAGTGGTGAGCGAGTACCTGGAAGCTGCCGGGGTGCAAAAGGACCTCGACGCGCTCGGCTTCAGTCTGGTGGGCTACGGCTGCACGACGTGCATCGGCAACTCCGGCCCGCTCGCCGAACCCATCGCGCACGCCGTCGAGGAGGGTGACCTCGTCGTGGCCGCTGTTCTGTCGGGCAATCGCAACTTCGAAGGCCGCATCAACCCACACGTGCGCGCCAACTACCTGGCCTCGCCGCCGCTGGTGGTGGCGTATGCGCTCGCCGGCTCGCTGCGCACCGATCTGCTCACGCAGCCCCTGGGCACCGGGCGCGACGGCCAGCCGGTTTACTTGAAGGATATCTGGCCGTCGAACCGCGAGATCGGGGAAACCATCCAACGCACGCTGTCGGCGGAGATGTTCCGCAAGCGCTACGCCAACGTGTTCCAGGGTGAAGAACGCTGGCGGGCCATCAACACTCCGTCGAGCCTCACGTATGCCTGGGACCAGCAGAGCACGTACGTCAAGCACCCGCCGTACTTCGTGGCCATGCCGGCGGAACCGGCGGCGCTGCACGACATCACCGGTGCACGGCCGCTGGCGATCCTCGGTGACAGCGTCACCACCGACCACATCTCGCCGGCCGGCAGCATCAAGAAGGACAGTCCCGCCGGGCAGTACCTCATCGCGCACGGCGTGCCGGTGGCCGACTTCAACTCGTATGGCGCGCGCCGCGGCAATCACGAGGTGATGATGCGCGGCACCTTCGCCAACATCCGGCTGCGCAACGAAATGGTCCCCGAGACCACCGGTGGCTTCACGCGGCACATGCCGGACGGACAGCAGATGGCCATCTACGACGCCGCGATGCAGTACCAGCGGGAGGGCGTGGCGCTCGTGATCATCGCCGGAAAGGAATACGGAACGGGTTCCTCGCGCGACTGGGCCGCGAAAGGCACGAACCTGCTCGGCGTGCAGGCCGTGATTGCCGAGAGTTTCGAACGCATCCATCGATCGAATCTAATCGGCATGGGTGTCCTGCCGCTGCAGTTCAAGGACGACACCACGCGCAAAAGCCTGCATCTCGACGGCAGTGAGACGTTTGCCATCACCGGCATCGCCGACGGGTTGCAGCCGCGCGCGGATCTGCCGGTGCGGATCACACGCGCCACGGGATCGGCGGACACCATCACCGTTCGCTGTCGGATCGACACGGTCGACGAGCTGGCCTACTACCGCCACGGCGGCATTCTGCAGTATGTCCTGCGCTCCCTGCGTGCCAAGTGACAGACGTGCCCCCGGTGACCGCGTTGGCGGGAAGCCCGACCCTCAGAACGGATAGTCCACTCCGGTGAACACGGTTGCGCTGCCGCCAGCGCTGGCGACGTCGAGGTAGGCGACGAGCGTCGGCGGGATGACGGCGCGCAATGCAAGTCCGCCGTCGACGTGTGGGTTGTCGAGCGGGAAGGTATGTGACGAGGCAAATACCCGGCCGATCTCGAGAAAGGGCGCCACCTCCAAGTGCCCGCGCACGTTGAAGGTCTCGTTGATCCAGCGTGGCTCCCACACATTGATGCGCAATTCGCTGCGCGCGAAAAAGCGATCGTTGTCAATGAACCGGTTGCTGCCGAAGCCGCGCAAGCTGTGTTCGCCACCCAACGGGCTGCGATCGTAAAAGGGGGCTTGGTCGCCGTGCTGCATATAGTCGAGCGCTGCCTGGCTGGCGAGAATGAAGCGCTTGTCGCGCCGCAGCGGCAGAAATGACCGCCCTTCGAGCCCGTACCTCAGGTACGACGCCGAGCTGCCCAGCGCCTTATCGACAACCTCGAAGCCGGCGTCGGCGAACGCGCCCTCGGTTGAAATAAAGATGTCGTCGCGTGAGTCGTAGCGCAGGTTGAAGCGTTGCCCGACGATGGTGGCGCCGTCGATGCCGGGGGTTCCAGCGAAGGCGGGATCGGTAACCAGTTGGGTCACCGAGTCGAGTGGCCCCTTTCGCACCCGCACGACCCGCCAGCGCGTCTGCGTGCCGACCTGCACGGTGTCGTATACATTGACGCCGATGTAGCCCTGCACCAAGCCGGTGTCGGAAGTGTAGTTCGTTTCGTCAGCGCTCGTCGTGTTGTTGCCGAAACCATAGAAGCGCTCGAACGGATCGTTTTCGTGGAAGAGACGCAGCCACACGTCGAACCAGCCGGCGCGCAGATGCTCGCCGCTGTATATCCCCTCGAAGAACTCGCCGGTCGTCGTCGCCTTGCCCGCCTGCAGCTTGAAGCGCTCCTGGTCCGAGGGGTACTCGTACCAGCGAAACATGGGGTAGACGCCGGTGTGTTGGTTGTAGCGCACGTCCGGCGCGATGATGCGGCGGATGCGCTGCGACTCGTCGGTGAACAGCACAGTCGCGAGTACGCCGACGGTCTGCCCCTCGTTCGGATCCGTGATGATCTCGGGCACCGGAACGAGCGTGACGCCTTCACCGAGTGGAATGAAGGCGTGCGCCGGGGTACTCAGGGCCGACAGCAGCGCGAGGGCCACGACCCACACGCCGACGGGACAGAACAAGCGCAACGCCATTCTAACGAGCACAGAAACCACATGCCGTCGCTCATGGGAAGATGGCGGTCGAGGCTCGTGGGTGCCCGCGGGCCTCCGCGGCGTGCCTCGGCGTGCTCGCACTCTTGGAAGTCCTTATGCTGCACCGGTGAGTCTGTTCAGAGTCAACGTTGTCGCACGCAATCCCAAGGACGAACAGCGGATGACGACACCGCTCGAAGCCTTGGTGGACACGGACTCGGAGCTCAGCTGGTTACCGGGTGACGTTTTGGCTCAGATCGGCATCGCACCGCGGCGGAAGCGCACCTTCGTCACGGCCACCAAGCAAACGGTGATTCGGGACATCGGCTATGCCATCTTGGCCGCCGAGGGTTGTGAGACCACCGACGAAGTGGTTTTCGCACAGCCGGGCGACATGACTCTATTGGGCGTTCGCACGATCGAGGGCTTCGGCGTCTCTGTCGACAACGTCGGCCATCGCTTCGTCGCGCAGACCACCATCGTCGCTTGACAATCACCTGCCACGCGACGATCACCTGCGGTGTCTTCTTGCACCAGCGGCGTATCTCAGATTAATTTCTGGGACCATTTCGAGATTGAGGAGTGACAGCATGGCGAGCCAGGAATTGTCCATGGTGGTGAACCTGTTGAAGTCGATGCGGCCGGCGAACGAGCCGACGATCCAGGAGATGCGCGCCGGCATCGAGGCCGCCGCCGGCGCCGCCCTGATTCCCGCCGATGTGCAACGCGAGCCAGTCAGTGCCGGCAGCGTGCCGGCCGAGTGGGTGGTCGCCGAGAATGCGGACCGTGCACGGGTGATTCTCTACCTGCACGGCGGTGGGTACGTGCTCGGCTCGATCAACACGCACCGCGAGTTGGCGTCGCACCTGTCGCGTGCTGCGGCAGCGCGCGTACTGCTCATCGACTATCGACTCGCGCCTGAGCACCCGCACCCGGCTGCCGTCGACGATGCCGTCGCCGCGTACCGCTGGCTGTTGTCGCAGGGCGTGAGCCCGTCTCGCCTGGTGGTCGCCGGCGACTCGGCCGGCGGTGGACTCGCCGTGGCCACGTTGGTGGCGGTGCGTGATGCGGGCCTGCCTGTGCCAGCAGCGGGGGTGTGCTTGTCTCCCTGGGTCGACCTCGAAGGCCTTGGCGAGTCGATGGTCACCAAGGCAGCGGTCGATCCAATGGTGCAGCGCGACGGCTTGCTAAAGATGGCCGCTGCCTACCTCGGTGGTCAGAGCCCGCGGACGGCGCTGGCCGCACCGTTGTATGCCGACCTCTCGGGCTTGCCTCCGCTGCTCATCCAGGTCGGCACCGCCGAGACGCTGCTCGACGACTCCACCCGACTCGCCGAGCGCGCCCGCAAGGCGGGAGTGGAGGTGAGCCTCGAACCGTGGGAGGACATGATCCACGTCTTCCAAGCCTTCGCCTCAATGCTGCCTGAGGGCCGCCAGGCGATCGACCGCATCGGCGAGTTCGTAAGAACGAAGACGTGAAGCCGACCTCCTGAAGTGTCGTTCGTGGGAACACCCTGAAGAGATCCGCTTTACGCTGCACGAGCGACGCCATGGACTTCGAACAAATCGCCCGTACCGCGGTCGCCGAGGCGGGCACACTCCTGCGGGCGCGCTGGCGAGGGACCAAGACCGTCCAGTACAAAGGCGCAGTCGATCTGGTCACCGAAACCGATCGCGAGGCGGAAGAGTTGATCGTCAACCGGCTACGGCACGCCTTGCCCGATCACCTGATAGTCGCCGAGGAAGCCTCTGCGGGTACGATCCTGCGCCCACCCGCCAATGACCGCTATGTGTGGTACCTCGACCCACTCGACGGCACGACGAACTTCGCGCACGGCTACCCGCAGTTCTGTGTCTCGCTGGCGCTGGCGCAAGGCACGGAAGTGCTGTTCGGCATCGTCTACGATCCGGTACGCGAGGAAGCCTTCGTGGGCCGCCGCGGCCGTGGCGCGACATTGAACGGCGAGCCGATCCGCGTTTCAGCGGTCGACGACCTGCAGCGCGCCTTGTTGGGCACGGGGTTCGCGTACGACCGCCAGGTCCGCACCGACTTCTACCTGAGCTTTGTGCGCGACTTCATGCGCCAGGCACAGGACTTCCGGCGCGCCGGCTCGGCTGCGCTCGATCTCTGTTACGTGGCTTGCGGCCGCTTCGACGGTTTCTTTGAGTGGAACCTGCGCCCGTGGGACACCGCTGCCGGCACCCTCATCGTGCGCGAGGCCGGCGGCAAGGTGAGCGATTTCCGCGGCGGTTCGTTCGACCTGTACGGTGAGCATACGCTGGCCTCCAACGGCCACCTGCATGCGGCCATGGTCTCGGTCCTGAGGGCACGGCTCGAGCGCTCAGCCGACTAGACTCACCCGGGGTTGAGAGTTCAGAGCCGAGAGTCGAGAGCGCTTCCCTAGGAGTGCCCGCCACGGGTTTTATGGTCCTTGCTGGCAACCTCTGAGGGCATTCCCGACCGCGCGCACAAGCTTGTCGATGGTAACCGATTGAGCGTCACCCGTGTCGAACGCGTCGCACTCGGTGAGCGCGGCCTCACCGAGCGCAATGTTCGCGCCCTTCACCAACTCGTCGATCGTGACCGTCTTTGACCCGTCGCAGTCGCCGATGCAGATCGATCGGATGGTCGGCGTCTCGGTTGCGCTCTGGGTCGGAGTTTGAGTTGCGGTGGCAGTCTCCGTCGGCGTTTCGGTGGGGGTCTCGGTCGGCGTCGAAGTAACGGTCGCGGTGGGGGTGATGGTCGGTGTGAACGTGGGGGCTGACACATCGGCGAGAACCACCGTATTGGCGGTGTCGCCGGCAACAAACGCGTCGAGGTTCGGGAACGCGCTCACCAGAATGCCTCCACCTTTACCGGCGTAGATGTTGCCACAGTCGAACAACAATCCCGTGGCCGACGCGACGCACGTTTGGAGGCCGCAGTTCTCGCCGTCAGCAATGCTGGCTTTGGGGACATCATTGGCGTCGCGGATGGCCACTCGTGCGTTGCCAGTCGTCGTGACTACCAATTGCGGCGTGCTGCGCACGGCGGGGGGATCGTCATCATCGCAGGGAACCCCATTCTTTCCCTTGGCTGGAACACACGTGCCACCCATGCAGACGCTAGCGTCGTGGGTGCACGAGACCCCCGGGTTTGATCCCCCCTCGCAAATCTTCGTCGTCGTCTCGACGCGACACGTGCCGTCATCGAAAATGAGATCAAAGCTGGTGTAGACCGTCACAACTGCCGACCCTTGCGGCCCGGCGCCGGAGCGCGTCGTCCGTATCGGGCCATTGCACCTTCCCATGTGCGGATGTTTGGGCGAGCCGTCTTCGACGAAGCCGCCGGCTGCCTGGCAATCGGCTTCGCTGAATCCCTTCTCCCCCACAACGCCGATCTCATGGTCGACCTCGGTATCGGCGTCAACCCCCAACAAGCCTTGTGCACCGCAACCGATCTGCCCGACACCGGCGTTGCCGGGACCGAAGGGTGGGTATGGCACGGGGCGTGAGCAGATACACGCGAACCCACTCACCGGGACGGGATTGAACAGGGTCTCGTCAGCGCGCAGAGCTACCGGAATGACGCCGTCCGGCCCCGGCTTACCGATGCGGCTGATTTGACTGCCGGAGAAGGTGAGCGTCACACGGAAGCTTGCCGCTTGTACGGTCGCACCCGAGCGCGGCGAGAGCTCCGCGCTGTCGAGCACAAACGCGGCTTCGGTCTCGAAGGTGCAGTTCGACGCACACCCGTCACCGCCGAAGGTGCTGCCATCGTCGCAGTCCTCGCCCGACTCTGTCAGCGCGTTTCCACACACGGCCGCCGCGCCCGCGGTCTCCGGGGTCCGCGCCAGTGCGGCAGAGGCCGGCGCGCCCATCAGCACCGGCGCTGTGGTGAGCAACACCACACACAATGCCTGGCGGCACTGGCCGTAGAACAGCTCCCGAGCCACACGCGTAACCAACCGCCGTCGTCTGCCCATCGTCACCTCCGACACGCTGCGAGTGAGGCGGACATACACCGCGGCCCACTCGACGGCAACGGGAACTTGAGGCCCAGCGCGCATTGCCTGTCCAGACCGGGCGCCGCGGGTCCGTGCATCGCGGATTGGGGCCGCTGTGCCGCGCTGGATTTCCGGCGCGGCATGCGTCATGTCTGTAGGCCGCAGCCATGACCAAGTCGGAATGGCACTACACGGGCCTCGCCGCGCAGTGTTACGACTTATGGTTCGGGAAGGAGCCGTTCGTCGATCAAGCGTTCTTCCAGCGCCGGATCATCGCGGCGCGCGGCCCGGCGTTGGAAATCGCCTGCGGAACAGGGCGTCTGCTCGTCCCCTACTTGCGCGACGGCCTTGACGTCGAGGGGGTCGACTCCTCTCCCGAGATGCTGGCACTCTGCCGGAGCAAGGCACTGGAGTACGGCCGCAGACCGGTGCTCTACGAGCAGCTCATGCAGGACCTCGACGTGCCGCGCCGCTACGCGACGATCTACATCCCATTCGGGTCGTTCCAGATCCTGGTGCGCCGCGACGAGGCCTTCGAGGCGCTGCGCCGCTTCCACGCACACCTGGAGCCCGGCGGGCAAGTGCTGATCGCCTTGTTCGTGCCGTGGACCGACTTCCGGCTGGAAAACCAGTGGCGGCTGCGCCGCTCCGGCACGCGCACGACGGACGGGGCGCTCATCCACATCTACGAGTGCACGCGCAGTAACCGCTTCGAGCAGGAGCAAACCATCTGGCTGCGCTTCGAGGTCTACCAAAGCGGTCGGCTGATCGACAGCGAGATGCGTACGCAGCAGCTGCGCTGGTACCACAAATACGAGTTTGAGATGATGCTTGAAATGTGCGGCTTCAGCGACATCGCCGCCTATGGGGACTACAGCGACATCCTCGCAACCGACCGGCACTCGGAGGTAATCTTCTGCGCCAAGAGGAAGTGAGCTCAATGACGCACTTCCACTTCCTCATCCGCCGCGCCACGCGTGCGGATCGTGAGGCGTTGATCGCCTTCAACGCCGACGTCCTGCGCTACCAGGACGCGGCCGAGCCGGACGACGCGGTCGCCGCCTGGACGCAAGATCTGCTCGATGGCCGTCATCCCCATGTGGGGTTGGAAGATTTCTGCCTGGTCGAGGACAGGCGCTCCGGACAAATCGCCTCGTCGGTCTGCCTGATCTCGCAGACGTGGTCCTACGGCGGTATCGCCTTCGCGGTTGGCCAGCCGGAGCTGGTGGGCACGCATCCCGACTTTCGCGGCCAGGGACTCGTGCGCCGGCAGTTCGAGATCCTTCATCGGTGGAGCGCCGCGCGTGGCCAGCAGCTGCTCGCACTCGATGGCATTCCCGGTTTCTATCGCCAATTCGGTTACGAGATGGCGCTCGCACTGCATGGAGAGTTGAGCGTCGACGCCGCCGCGCTCGCACGCGACACCATCGCTCCCCGCATGCCGTACCGCATACGGCCAGCCGTCGAGTCGGATGTCGCGTTCATCGCCGACACGGCTGATGGCGCTCACGGCCGCTATCTGGTCGCCGCGTGCCGCGACGCCACGCTGTGGCGGTATGAGCTGCACGGACGCAGCAGGGACAGTCAGCCGAGGGCCGCATTCGCCGTCATCGAGGCGCTCGACGGTTCACGGGTCGGTTTCCTGGCGCATCGGCCGCGGCTGCTCGGGACGTTCTTGACACTGACGGCCTACGAACTGGTCCCGTCAGCAACGTGGGAGGCGGTGACACCGAGGGTGTTGCAGTACTTGCGCTGGATGGGGGACGAATACGGTGCGAGCGCCGGCACGCACTGTGAGCGCATTGGACTGTGTCTGGGCAGCAACCACCCAGTATATGGTGCGCTCCAGCACCTCGCGCCGCGCGACGAGGGAGCCTACGCCTGGCAGGTCCGCGTCCACGATCTGCCCGCCTTCCTGCGCCACGTTGCGCCGGTGCTGGAGCGCCGCCTGGCGCAATCGTCGCTAGCCGAGTTCACGGGACAGCTACGCATCAGTCTCTATCGCGACGGCGTACGCCTGGGGTTCGAACGCGGCCGTATCGTGGAGGTCGCGGCGTGGCGGGTGCCGCTTGGGCTGGCGGGCGTCGACAAGGGCGTCCCGAGCACGGCCGAGCGTGCCGATGCAGCGCTTCAGCTCGGCACGTTCCTGCAGCTCCTCTTCGGCTATCGGTCCTTCGACGAGCTGCAATACGCGTATCCAGATTGCCTCGTGCGCCACGACACCGCCCGTACCTTGCTGACCGCCATGTTTCGCAAGCAGCCATCAGACGTCTGGCCCGTGCTGTGACCGCCAGCGGCCAGCAGCCGTTACACGCACCGTTGCCGTCGGCGTGCACAACGCTGTAGAAGGGGCGGGTATGCACCCGCTCATTATCGAGGCCGCAATCAACGGCGCTACGCCGCGGGCGATGAATCCACACGTGCCGCGCAGCCTGGCGGAGATCGTCGAAGACGCCAGCCTGTGCATCGCGGCGGGGGCAGCCATCATCCACCACCACAACGACGACGGTTTGCTTCAAGGGCGACACGCCGCCGACCCCTACCGCGAGGCATGGACCCGCATCTATGAACGCCATCCGGATGCGGTGCTCTATCCGACCATGGGTGGTGGCGGCGCGCATACCACCATCCAAGAACGCTATGCACACGTCGCGGAGCTTGCCGACGCCGGTGTTCTGCGCATGGCGTTGGTCGATCCCGGCTCCGTCAGCCTCGGCCCCCTTGACGCGGAGGGCTTACCGGCGGCGATCGACCTCGTTTATCAGAACACCTTCGCCGATGTCCGCTACATGATGGACGTGTGTCGCACTCGCGGCGTGGGCGCCCACATCTCCATCTTCGAGCCGGGCTTTCTACGTGTGGCGCTCGCGTACCGCGCCGCCGGTCGGTTGCCGGCCGGTGTCAAGATCCAACTGTACTTCGGCGGCGCGGCGCTGCCGTTTGGCTTGCCGCCGACCACAGCGAGTCTCGCTGCATACCTCGCCATGCTCGACGGCAGCCGGCTCCCATGGATGGTTGGTGTGCTCGGCGGCGACGTCAGCACCACACTCGCCGAGGAAGCCATCGCTCGCGGCGGGCACGTGCGCGTTGGGCTGGAGGACTATGCTGGGCCTGGGCAGCCGCGCAACGCCGAACTGGTCAGCGGCATCGTCAGCATGGCGCGGCGCATCGGCCGGCCGATTGCCACACCGCGGCAGGCAACAGAAATCCTGGGCTTGCGCTCCAACGTCTGAGGGGAGGCGCCGGCCGTCGTTTACCGCCACGCATCCAGGTGGGCGCGGATCACCTCGACCGGGACAGCCCCGGCCGCCAGTTGCCGCGCCGCGCCCAGGCGCAAAACGTGAAACACGCCAACGGCGAAGGCGAACCCCGCCGTCACAATTGCGAGGACCGGCACCGGCCCTGGATCGACCTCGAGGCTCGTGACCTTGTTGGCCACCAGCAGCGCCGCCCCGACGCAGATGCCGGCGGCCGCCGCCACCGCACACCAGACGTCGTACACGATACTGCGTCGGTCGCGCCGCAAGAAGCGCGTCAGCTCACGGCGCGAGAAGTGATCCAGGAACCAGCTGGTCCTCTCTTCCACGGCGCGCGCCGCTGGGGGTGCCAGCACCTCTCCGGTGAGCGGGTCGATGGCGGGTTCGCCGCGTTGGTGTTGCGCGATCCCTTGCAGGATGCTCCGGTGCGCACCCTCGTCGATGGCGAAACGCCAGGCGATGAAGAATGCCAGGGTTGAGAAGAACGCCGGTGTGAGCGCGAAGATTGCCTTGATCGCCAGCACGACCTGCGGCGTCTGCACGACGTTGGGCACGTAGCCGATCGAACCGAGGATTGCGATCGGGATGGCGGCGCTGGGAATCGCGACGAACTTCGGCAGCATCGCCCAGAAGGCGCTGTACTGCGCTTCGCGCCGCTTGCCGGTGTGCAGCTCGTCGTAGTCGATGACGTCGGCCTGCATGGCCGGCCCGAGGAAGAGCCCGGCCCCGAAGCTCGATCCGGCCCAGGCGATGAGGAGCAGCAGGGGGATGGAGTCGCCCTGGCCCAGGAAGAACATCGCTCCGCCGCCGGTAATTCCCATCAGAAAGCTCGCCAGCCAGGTGGAACGCTTTCCAAAGCGGCGGGCCAGCAGCACCCAGATCGGCAGGCACAGGAAGCCGGATGCAAAGTAGGTGGCGAGAAAGATCGCCAGCCAGCGCGCCTCGTTCTCCGGACGGATGACGTAGGAGTTGAAGAACGGCATGAGCGTGCCCGGAATCGCCCCGGCGATGCTGCCGACCACATAGGTCAACAACAGGATGCGGAATGGCCGATTGCGCAGTGCGCGGCGCACCCCTGGCACGAACGGATTCGACTCGCGCGCCACGAAATCTGGACGCTCGCGTACCACGAGCACCAGCACACCGTAGAGCACGACGAGCAGCACGCCCATCACCATTCCGAGAGCGGAGAACGCCCGGCGCTCGCTCAGATGGAAAACGCCGACCAACACGCCGGGGGCGACCGCGGCGCCGATCGTGCCGAGAATGGTGAACGCCTCGCGCACGCCGAAGAGCCGCGAGCGCTCGTGATAGTCGAGCGTCAGCTCCGGCCCGAGCGCGTAGTGCGGCAGCGCGTACAACGTATGAAAAATGGAGTACAGTATGAAAGTCGCCCCGAACCACAACGCCGCCTGCCGCTGCGACAACATCGTTGGCGGCGTGAACAGCGCAAAGAAAGCCAGCGCGCACAGCGGCGCACCGGCAGCCATGTAGGGCCGGCGCCGACCCCAGCGGCTGTGCGTGCGGTCCGACAGCCAGCCGATGAACGGGTCGCTGAGCGCATCGATCGCGCGCGCGAACGCGATGGCGATCGCCAGGTACCCCATCGGCACGACGACGACGTCGGCGTAGAACTTCGGCATGTGGATGAGGATCGGCACGAGCATTGCCGCACCGGCGAGGTTCGGCACACCGTAGGCGAGCTTGATCCCCAGCGAGACGCGCTCGCCTGTCGGTGGGACCGACGGTGGTGGTGCAGGCGCAGTGTCGTCAGTGCGGGCTAACATCGGCCTTGCAGCACGTGGGCGCGGGGCATTCCGTATTGGTCACTGCTGCAGCGCGCGATGCAACCACCGGGGAGTGAGCCTCAGCGCGTCAGGTACGACTTGTTGAAGATCTCGTCGGGCAGCTGCGCGTTGTACTTGACTTCGCTCATTTCCAGCTCCGACCAGTGTTTCTCCTGCACGTCCTCGATCTTCTGCTTGAGCGGGGTCCAGTTGCCGTCGATCTTCTCGATCTTCTCGATCGTCCACACCTTCTGTAGTTCGCCCTTGTCGTCGAAGAGTTGGGTGCGCATGACGACCAGGTCATTGGGATCAACGGCGGCGATGGTCTTGCTGTAGAGCATGTCCTCGGTGTTTTTCGGCACAGCCTGCACCAGCTTACACTGCCGGCCGCCGACGTTCTCCTCACCCACGAAGCTGTAGGTGAACGCGTCGACTTCCGGCTGGGCGAAGTCGCCGACGTAGAATTCCGAGCCGAGGAAGGATTGCTTGCGTGTCTGCCCGCCCACCTGGATGGCGCGCTTGGCCGCCGGCACGTAGATGAACTGCACATCGCGTCCGGTCTCATGGTCGAGGAAGAGGAAACGCGTGTCTTTGAGGTCCATGGGTGCGGTGACCTCCATGTAACTCGCTTCGACGCCGTCGTTCATGTGCTTGTGGCTCAGCTCCAGCTCGCGTGTCAGGCCGCGGTCCGAGACGATCTTCCCTTTGGCAACGAACGCGGCCTTCGGGGCCGCGGCGCGCATGCGCTTCATCAGGTCGAGCGGACTCTCATCGGCGCGCCCCGGCACCGCTGCGGTGACCATGATCACAACCCCTACCGCTGCAACCGACACCCATCGAACCTTCATCTTTGTTCTCTCCTCTCCTTCGGCACTCAGGACCTCATACCAACCGGCAAGGTGATGCGGAAGGTCGATCCTTTCCCGACCGCGCTCTCGACCTCGATCTTGCCCTGATGGTTGGCGACGATGCGATAGCAGATTGCCAGCCCGAGACCAGTTCCGACGCCGACCCCTTTGGTGGTGAAGCCGGGGTCGAAGATCTTATTCACAAAGTGCGGCGGGATGCCACAACCGCTGTCGGATATCTCGACGACGGCGCTGCCTTCGGAGCCGGCGGAGGGCACAAAGCGCGTGCGGATGGTGATGTCACCGGGGCCGTCGATGGCTTGTGCGGCGTTGACCAAGATGTTGAGGAACACCTGGTTGAGTTGGTTCGCGTAGCACAGCACCTGCGGCAGTTGGCCATAGTCGCGGTGCACCGTGATGCGGTTTTTCAGCACGTGCGCCACCAGCGTGAGCGTCGACTCGATGCCTTCATGCAGGTCCGCCGGCTTGCGCTCCGCTTCATCGAGGCGCGCGAAGTTCCGCAGGCTGCGCACGATCTCGTTGATGCGCCGGCACGCCTCACGGCTGACATCGACCATGCCGGCCGCGCGCTCGAGGAAGGTCACCGCCTTGGCCGTCTGCGTCGGATCGGCCAGCGACTCCTTGGCCTTGGTCATGGCACGGCCGACCAGATCGGTGTTGCTCGACACGGCGCCCAACGGCGTGTTGATCTCGTGCGCCACGCCGGCGACGAGATCGCCAAGCGCGGCCATCTTCTCCGACTGGACGAGCTGCGCCTGGGTGTCGCGCAGTTCAGCCAGCGTGCGCGTCAGCGCGGCAGTTCGCTCTTGCACCTTGGCTTCGAGGTTCTCGTACAGGCGCGCATTCTCAATCGCCACCGCCCCCATGCTGGCCAGCGCTTCGAGCAGACGCTGATCATCATCGGTGAACGGACCACCGTGTCGGTTGAGCACTTGCACCACGCCGATGACGCGCTCGCGGGTGCGCATCGGGACGCAGAGGATCGAGCGCGTCGTGATACCGGTCTCGCGGTCGTACGCCTGCCCTTCCCAGCGCGGATCGTGCTGGGCGTCTTCGATACGGATGGCGTCACCGCTCAGCGCCACGCGCCCGCTGATGCCCTTGCCGAGCGGCACCGACATGGTCTGCAGTTTGCCCGCCCCTTCTCCCAGCGCCACCTCCCAATGCAGCGTGCGGCTGGGCTCATCGACCAGCATCACCGAGCACGCCTCCGCGTCGAGCACCTCGCGGACCCGCTCCATCATTGCCGCGAGCAACTCGCGCAGGCGCAACGTCCGGCACAGAGCGGTGCCAACTTCGATGAGGGCGGAGAAGGGGTCAGGCCGGTGTCTGGGCATGGTTGCGGCACTTCACGCAGACGCGCGAGTCGAAGGTCCCAGGCGCTGCAGGTCCTCGACGCGCAACTGATTGACGTGTTCGATGACCGCGTCAGCCGCGAGTGCCGCGCCCTCGTGATGGGTGGTCACTCCGATGCAGCGCATCCCGGCGCTGCGGGCGGCGGCGAGGCCGTTGGGCGAATCCTCGATGACGACACACTCCGCCGCGGTGAGCGTCCCGGCGCGGCCGCCGATCTCCTCGAGTGCCCGCAGGAACGGGTCGGGCGCCGGCTTGCCGGCGCGTACATCCTCGGCTCCCACCACCGCCGCGAACAGCTGCCGCACCTGTGCCCGCATCAAGATCGGCTCGATCTCATCCCGGTAGGCCCCCGACGCAATGGCCAGCACGAAGTGAGCGTGCAAGCGCCGCAGCGTGTCAGCCACGCCGGCATAGAGCTGCGCCGCGGGTAGGAGCCGCGCAAACTCCTGCCGCTTGCGGGCACACAGGTCGTCCAGTGCAGCGGCGGTGAGCTGTCGCCCGGCGCGCACGCACAGGGCGTCGAGACACTCCCGGTCGGGCAGGCCGAGGAAGCACCGGAAGTACTCAGCGCGCGCCATCGTCAGCCCAATGCTCGCCGCGGTTGCCTGGAACGCGGCACAGTGCAGCGCCTCGGTATCGGCGAGCACGCCGTCGAAATCGAAGATGAGCGCGCGCACCGCCGTGCCGCCGATTCGGATCGCTTTGCGCTGCAAGTGTGTGGCCCGCACCTGGGAATCCACTGACCGGCTGATTACCAGTGATCAGTGATCAAGTCATCAGTGATCGAGTGGTGGTCATCTCGGCAGTCGGCGATCACGCGATCACCGCTTACTCGGTCACTGATGCGTGGTTGCTTCCTTCAAACGGTTCCGGCTCGCGCTTCGCCTTGTTCCAGCGCCACAGGCGGCCGCTCGGGCTTGCGCCATCACCCTCGGCGACGAAGTAGACAAAGTACGCCGCCTCGCCCTCGGGCACCCAGGTGCCGACGTTGACGTAGCTGCTGCCGCCCGGGAGGCGCCAGTTGCCGGCGCCATGCGAGTGGCCGAAGACCACATACGGCACTCGAAACAACTGCGCGATGCGCTCGGCCGTGCGATTCAGCTGGGCGGCCTCGGTGACGCGCCGGAAGCGCAGTGCGCCGATATAGGCGATGCTGCCCCCGGCGGCAAGCGCGGCCACGAGCGCCAGCAGTCCGACGCGCGCCGGATACCAGACCACGACCGCCACGGCAGCGAGCGCCAAGGCGAGCGCGCCCACGATGAGGTCAAGCGCCAGGAAGCGTGCCATGGCGAACGGATAGCGCATCACGGGGGTGGCGCGCATGGCGTCGACCGCCGTGGCGGTGCCCTGCGGCAGACCATAGTGCGCGTCGAAGGCCGCGACGCGCCGCTCATGCTCGGCACGCACGCTGCTTTCGGCCTGCGGGTCGGGCCGGCCGCTCTTGGCGAGCACGCGTCGCACCATGGCAACGTACAAGCGGAAGGTCCGCGGCATGACTTTCAGGTTGCCGCGCAGCACCCACCAGACGTACTCGCTCACCGACTTGATGTTCTCCGCGGCCATCGCGTTGATCATCTTCATCTGGTTCGTGAAATAGCGGATCGACAGCTCCCCGATGGACATCTGGATGAGCGTCGGGTGTTCCGGAACCACCGGGTTGAGGAAGTACTGGAAGCAGCAGAAGGGGTCATATTGACAGCCGTGTTCGACATAGAGCAGCTCCGGAACGTAGAGAAACCACTCCGGGAACTGCACGCGCGCTGCCACGGCTTCCTTCATAGCCATGTAGCTGACGTCGACCGGATGATGCTCGGCGATCAGCCGCCGGAAGTGCTCCTGAACCTCCGGCCAGAACATCTCCGAGTCATGGTTGCCGCGGAGAATGCTGATGGAATTGCCCTCCGCAACGAAGCGCGCCAGCGCCAGCAGCAACTGGGGGTGGCTGCTGCGCAAGATGCGATCCAGCTTCCAGCGCGACTTTGGCGGCTCCGTGCCGGCGCCGTAGCGGTACTCGCTGTCCAGGAAGGTGCAACCTTTGAGCATGCGCTCATTCGGGTCGGGCCGGTCAGTGATGTACAGGAACTCGATGAAGTCACCGCCGATCACCAGGTGCCAGGGGCGGTTCGACCCCCGGTGCAGCCGGTAGTAGCGCAGAAAGTCCGCAAACTCCTCGTCGAAATGGTACAGACCCAAGGTCGGGTTGTTGAACCCGCCCCGCAGGTGCAGATCACTGACGATCAGATAGTTGAAGGCGTCCATGTGCGATCACAAGGTGCGTGGACCGCCCCTGCTCCTCTGCGTGCCCTTCACGTGCTTGACACCCGTGATGGGCGGTGTGTATCGAGACACGTCATGCCCGAAGAAAGCCCGTCAACCATTCTTGTTGTCGACGACGAGAAAGCCGTGGTGCAAAGCATCGCGGCGTTGCTGGAGCTGGAGACCCCGCACCACGTTCTGGTGGAAACCTCGCCGCTACGCGGCGTGCAACTGGCCAAGATCAACCCCCCTGACTTGGTCATCTCCGACTTTCTCATGCCCGAGCTGGACGGGATCAAGTTCCTCCTCGAAGTGCGCGGCCTCTACCCGGAATCCACGCTCATACTCCTCACCGGTTATGCCGACAAGGAGAACGCCATTCGCGCCATCAACGAGGTCGGGATTTTTCACTACATGGAAAAGCCCTGGGACAACGACGACCTGCTGACCATCATCCGTACCGGGCTCGACAAGCGGCTACAGCTGCACCGCCTGCACGAACGCGCGCGCGAACTGGAAGCACGGGTGCGCCAGCTGCAGCAACGCAACACTGAGCTGGAAGAGCGGCTCCGGACCGTCCTCGCTTCAGCGTCGTGAACAACTCCCCCTACCGAGATCACGGCGTCCACCTCGTAGTCCTTTGGCGTGCCGACTGCGCGCGCAACCCGCATGACACGGCGGAGCTGCGGAGTGGATGCCGGACCCGTCCATGAACGTGAAGCGTGAAGACACATCGCCGGCATTTGTCACTCTCGCCGTCGACAAACGAGCGGGTCGCGGTTTCTGCGCTGGCCTCCCTGTGGCCACAAGGCTGGTATGTGGGTTGCACCGGGCCTGCACCAAGGAGGGGTCTCGCCGTGCCGCGGGGCTGGGAGACCCAGCGGGACGACGTGCAGGACTCGATCGTGAACCGGTTTGGTGGGGGCTCAGGCAGCCAGGGATTCACGCTCCTTGAGCTCCTGATCGTGGTCGCCTTGATTGGAATCTTGGCGGCGATTGCCGTCGCCCAATTCGGCGTCTATCGCCGCCGCGGATTCGATGCATCCGCCAGTGCAGACCTGCGCAACGCGGCCGTCGCAGAGGAAGCGCTCTTTGCAACAGGCGCCAACTACGTGAACTGCAGAAACGCCAACTGTGGCCAGAGACTGCCGGGGTTTCGCAGATCGAAGAACGTGACCATCCGGATGCGCCGGGCGGGAACGTCCTTCACCGGGACTGCAACGCATCCCAGCGGCAGTGGGAAGGTGTGGGCGTACGACAGCAGCGCCGGCGGATTCCAGTAGGCACCACGCTGCTACCGCAATCTGGTTGGTCGCGCCCAAGGCCGCGGACTCCAAAGCCCGTTCCCGTCACTCCCGCACCGGTCCAAAGAGGTGATCACCGCCGCATCAGCCTCCGGGGTCGTCTTGCAGCCAAACGGGCGGCGTATAGCGGTCGCCGCGGCGCTCGACAACAACGATCCCGGCGTTGGGTGTGACTGCAACGCCTTCCCATGTTCCGCTGACGTACGCGCACAGCGTGACCATGACGCCGCCGTGGCTGACGATGACGACGTCCGCTCCCGGCGCAGCCTGCGCGACGCGGTCGAATGCCGGCACGACGCGCTCGTAGACGTCGATGAGCGACTCCCCGCCCGGCGGCCGCCAGTTCCATCGTGGCCCTTCATGATAGGCGGCGTCGTTCAATAGTGCGTCGTACGGTTGGCCGGCGAAGACGCCAAAGCTCTGTTCGCGAAACGCGGCCTCGAACTCCACCGTCAGGCCAAAGACCTCGGCGATGATCTTGGCGGTCTGCCGCGCGCGGGTAAATGGGCTGGCGACGATGCGCGACGGGCGGTAACGCCGCGCCATGCGCTGCGCCGCAGCCCGGGCCTGGTCGCGTCCAACCGCCGTCAGCGGCACCTCGGGGTTTTGGGTAAAGGTGCGGTCACGGTTGCCCTCGCTCTCGCCGTGACGGACCAGCAGAAGACGCGTGGCACGGGGGTTATCAGCCTGGCTCATGGAGGAAGACTAGAGCGACAGACGCCTGAGGTAAACAGCTGCTAGGGCACGCACGTGAACCGCAAACGATCGTAGTCGCTCTTTCCGTCCGCCGTGCGCACCCCCAAGCGAATCCATTTTGCCGTGCCGGCCGGGACGACGAAGGAGAAGGGATCGGTGCAACGGTTGACGTCCGTCAGCGGTAATGGGGGCAGGACCGCTTCGAGCGCGGCAGCGTTGGCCGCGTCGATGGCATCGCCGGCGCGCGGACGCTCGTACGCCACCAGCGGGGCGTCTGTCCGGCAATCTGGCAGGCGACGGTCGGGAACGTTGAAGCACGCCGACAGCATGAACGTGCAGCGCCCCGGCGTCCCATCGGCGTCGCAGGCCGGATCGTTGTCGTGGCAGACGGCGCCGCTGATGGGTTGGCGCGTTGTCGTCATGGTTGGCGGGACGTTCCACTCCAACAGGCAATCGCGCTGCGCGCTGCCGCCACCCGGCATCGGGTGCATCAGGTCCAGCACGGCATTCATCGCTCCCAGTGCGTTGACGCGCCGGAACGTGAATCCGTTGCGCGTATCGCGGATGCGCAGGCCGCTGCGCTTGAGCGCGTCCTCCACCTGATCGGCACTCAGCGTCGGATTCAGTGCGAGAAGCAGCGCCGCGCTGCCGGTGGCGTGCGGGGTGGCCATGGACGTGCCGCTCAGCGTGGCCAGGGAATCACCGAGACCGGTGGAGACAATGCTGACCCCCGGAGCGAGCAAGTCCAGATCTGCATACGAGTCGCTTGCGATCCACACCTGATCGTCCGGGCGCACCGCGCCCACCGACACGGCACTACTGATGCAGGCGGGTGATGCGATCGCGTTGGCACGCCCGCCGTTGCCCGCGGCGGCGAACGTCAGCGTCCCGCGCGCGCGCAGCGCCGCGAGCACTTGCGCGAAACCCACGTTGTAGCTGTCGGCGTCGTCACAGGTTGCGGCAAACACCGAGTCGCTCACCAAGCTCATGTTGATCGCTTGTACCTCGGGATGTTCCAAGGCGATCCAGTCGAGGGCAGCGATCCAGTCGTCGAGGCGTCCGCGATTGCTGTCGTTGAGCACCTTCACCGCCACGACCTGTGCCCCCGGCGCGACGCCGGTGGGGGCGACCAAGCCTTTCGACACGATGATGCCGGTAACATGGTTACCGTGCGTGGCCAGTGTACGCGCGCTCCCAGACCCGGCCTGCTCGGAGGCACCGTTCGGACAGCAGCCGCCGGTGCAGAAGCAGTGCTCGGCGGTGATGCTGCCTGCGACGTCAGGTGTCGTCGGGTCGAACCCGGTGTCGAGGACCGCCACCGTGACGCCTTGCCCAAGGTCGCTGCGCCCGTGGACGGCGTCGGCGCGTATCTGCGCAACGTTCTCCGCCAGTGCACCCGAGCCATACTTTACCGAATCGACGCGCAGGACCCTGGGGTCCGCGAGCAGCCGGGCAACGCCCGCGCCGGTCACCGAAGCCGTGAAGGCGCTGACGACCGCGAATGCGCGGTACACGCGAATCTCCCGGGCAGGCAGCGGCGCCAACAGCTGCGCACGTTGTGAACGGATCGCCCGCTGGCGCGCCGGGATGTCGTCGGGACGCAGGCGCGGCGGCTCGCGCAAGAGAACAAAGACCTCCGCCTCACCAAGGGCATCGAGCTGCGCGTAGACCTGGGGGCTGAGATGCGACACGGACGTCTGGCCGGCGGCGCAGGTTGCAAACACCGCCCACAGAACTCCGGCGACCGACGCGCGCAGCAAACGCATGACTATTCTACGTAGAGCCAGGGACCGGATGAAGCAAATGGTGCGCTGGAGCCGAGTTGACACCCTCGGGGCGCGGACGCTATGCGCCCACGTGATGGCGGCACGGCGCATCAGTGTCTTGGGGGCAACCGGATACACCGGCCGCCTGATCGTCCGCGAGCTCCGCCGCCGCCGCATCGCGGTGCTGGCGGCGGGCCGCAATCCCGAGAAGCTCCAGCGACTGGCCGTTGAGATGGGCGGAATTGAAACCCTCGAGGCCGATGTGGGCGACCACGCCGCGCTGGACCGCCTCGCCGCCCGCAGCCGCGTGATCATCAACACCGCCGGGCCGTTCATCGACTACGGTGAACCGGTCGTGCGCGCAGCGATCAGCAACGGGGTGCACTACCTCGATACGACCGGCGAGCAGCCGTTCATGAAAGCCATGTTGGCGCATGACGCCTGGGCACGCGAACAGGGCGTGGCTGTGGTCTCGGCGCAGGCCTTCGAGGTCGCCGTCGCTGACTGCGCCGCCGCCGTTGGCGCCCAGGGATTCGACGACGTCGCCGCCGTGCAGGTCACCTATGTCGCGCCGTTCCACGCCAGCCAGGGCACGCAGCGCACCATGCTGCGCATGCTGCAGAGCAGCGGCTATGCGTACATTGGCGGGAAGTGGGTGGAGGAAGCGCCGGCGAAAGTGCCCCGGCAAGTCGAGTTCCCGGCACCGGTCGGGCGGGTGACGGCGCTGAGCTTCCCGTCGGCCGAGGTGATTACCATTCCGCGCCACCTGTCCGTCCGCGCCGTCCGCACGTTCATCAGCGTACCGCCGATCACGGCGCGCCTGTTGTCCGCGACCGTACCCGCGGTGCGCGCCGCGATTCGGACGCCGCTCGCTCACCTGGTGAACTACTGGCTCGGCGGCGGCACGGGCGGCCCGGACGAGCAGACGCGGGCGCAGGACGCATTTCACATCGCCGTCGACGTGCGCGGGGTGTGCGGCGGCCGGGCCCGGCAGCGGCGCGTGCTGGTCCGCGGGCACGACCCGTACGGGCTGACCGCGGTGATCGCCGCACAGGCGGCTGTTTTGATGTGCCGAGAAGGGTACGACCGGTCGGGCGTGTTGCCACCGGCGGCGGCGTTCGAACCGCGGCCGTTCTTGGACTACTTGAAGGACTTCGGTCTTGCGTATCAGGCTGAGTCGTGAGTTGCTCCGATGTTCCAGACCCGGCGTAACGAGTCGAGCGGCTTTCGCAGTCAGCGTTCCATGGTGCTGGGGCGGGGCGGCATGGTCTGCACGAGCCAGCCACTGGCATCGGCTGCCGGCGTCGAGATGCTGCGGCGCGGTGGCAACGCGGTCGATGCGGCCGTCGGCGCGGCTGCGGTGCTGGGCGTGGTCGAACCGTTCAGTACGGGTATCGGCGGCGACTGCTTCATGCTCATCTGGAGCGCCACAGAGGGTCGGCTGGTCGGTCTCAACGGCAGCGGGCGCTCGCCCGCCGGTCTGTCTCTCGATACGCTGCGCGACCGCGGGCTGAACGACATGCCCGTACACGGAATGCTGCCGGTAACCATCCCCGGCGCCGTCGATGCATGGTACGAGGCGCTGCGGCGGTTCGGGTCGCTGCCGCTCCGAGAGGTCCTCGCGCCGGCAATCGCCTACGCACGCGACGGCTTCGCAGTGAGCGAGATCATCGCCCATCAGTGGAATCTGATCGTCCGCTTCGGCGTGCTGCAGCATCCTGACGCGGTGCGCACGTTCACCACCGACGGACGAGCGCCGCGCCTCGGAGAATGGTTTCGCGTCCCCGCATTGGCGCGCAGCATGGAGCGCATCGCCGACGGTGGTGCCGACGCCTTCTATCGGGGTGAGATCGCGGCGCAGATCGTGGCGTTCTCACGGGCGAACGGCGGTGTGCACAGTCTGGCGGACTTCGCCGAACACCGGTCCACATGGATCGACGACCCGATCAGTACCGAGTACCGCGGCTACCAGCTCTACGAGATGCCACCGAATGGGCAAGGGCTCACGGCGCTGATTGCACTCAACGTTCTCGAGAACTTCGACATGGCTTCGTATGCAGTCGGCTCGACGCAGAGCGTGCATCTGCGCATCGAGGCTGTGAAGCTCGCCTTCGCGGACCGCAATCGCTACATCGCCGATCCCGAGCACGCCGTCGTGCCGACGGGCGAGCTGCTGTCGAAGGATTACGCGCATGGCCGCGCCGCGTTGATCAGCCTGCAGAAGGCGCTGAAGCGACCGGCGCCCGGCAAGGTGAAGCTGGGAAATGATACCGTCTATCTCACTGCGGCCGACAGCTCGGGGAACATCGTGTCACTGATCAACAGCCTGTTCATGCCTTTCGGTTCCGGCATGGTGGCCGGAGACACTGGCATCGTGCTGCAGAACCGCGGCTTTGGCTTCGTCGTCGATCCGCAACACCCGAACTGTCTGGGGCCCCGCAAGCGTCCTTTCCACACGATTATCCCGGCGATGTTGTGCCACGACGGGCGCCCGATTGTGTCGTTCGGCGTGATGGGCGGCGACGTGCAGCCGCAGGGGCACGTCCAGGTGGTCTCCAACCTGGTCGACTACCACCTCAACATTCAGGAAGCGCTCGATTACCCGCGTTTCCACTACCTCGATGCCGATCGCGTCGCACTGGAGACGGAGGACGGGACGCTACACTCGGAGCTGGCACGCCTGGGCCATGACGTACTGGGCGGGGAAGCGGCGTTGGCCCGCGGCGGCTTTGGCGGCGGCCAGGGCATCATGGTCGATCCGGTTACCGGCTGCCTGTGGGGCGGCTCGGACCATCGCAAGGACGGGAGTGCCGTCGGCTTCTGAAACCCCGGAAACACGCAGGGCGGTGGGCACCAGCCACCGCCCTGCGATGCAGAGTGAAGGGGTGGTCTCTACCGCGCACCGACTTTACGGTTCGCGGGGGGTAATTCGGTCCCAGTCGATGCCAGCGGCATCAAGGGGATCACCTTGCGATCGGGGGAGGCGCTGAGCTGCCGCTCTTTCCACACCCCAAGACCTCGTCGCAAGTACGCCGGGTTGATCTGCAGCAGGTCACAGACGTTCTCGAAAGAGAACGGCCAGCTGCGGTCGTCTGACATGATCCATTCCTCGGCGTCGAGAAACAGCTGGCGCGCCTTGCGGTCGCGTGCACCCAGATGTTTCTTGTAGCAATCGACGGCATCCTGCAGGACGGCAATCGCCAGCCGCCGTTCAGGTTCATGCTGCCCCTTACGTTTCAGGGCGGCGAAATACTGCGACGGCAGCAGGGTATCGGGCTGCAGCAGGTGAGCGAAGGTGTCACTGACAATCGTATCACGCATCGGACTTGCTCCTTAGCGAAGCACCGGTTAGACGGCCACCTTCTCGTGATTATTCACCGCGAACGAGGGCAGCAGATCGGCTAATGTGGTGTCGGAGAAATACTCCAGCATCCGGCGCTGTCCCTCCTGCCAGACGCGCTGCATATTACAGCTCGAAAGCACCGAGCAGTCACGCCGTTCCGTCACACAAACGTTGATTGAGATCGGTCCCTCGACGGCCTCGATGACGTCGCGGAACGAGACCCGCTCGGGGCTGCGGGCGAGAGTATAGCCCCCGTGCGCACCGCGGTGCGAATGCACCAAGCCGCTGCGAATGAGATTGTTGATGATCTTCTCGAGGAACTTTTGCGGAATGCGCCGACTGGAGGCGATCTCGCTCACCGGGACGGGCCGGCCATCCTTCTGCAATGAAAGATAGATGATGGCCCGCAAGGCGTAGTCGACTTTGCGGCTGACCTGCATCACGGACACGTGTGGCTCCTCCTCGGCGTAGCGTCCAGAGTCATTTCTGCCGGTCCCGGTACTCTTCGAGCCACGCCATCTGTATGGCTTCGAGTTTGCCCTCGTTCGATGCCTTGGGATCGTCCTCGAAATCCTCCATCTCGGTGACCCAACGGTGCAAGTCGGTGAAGCGTACCTGCAAAGGGTTGACGTCGGGATGCTCCTCCATCAACCGCAACGCGATGTTCTCACTGTCATCCCAGGTCAGTCCCATCGGCGCCCTCCTATGCCTAGGCGATCTCCTCGACGCGCTTCTGCTCGAGGGCCTGCTTGATCGACTCGTCCATGATGCGCTGCGCCAGGGGCGTGGTCACCTGATTGAGCTCGTCCGTCAGATCGCGGATGCGGTTGTAATCCGTGGCATGCATGGCAGCCTCGAGCCGAGCGATGGCCGCGTCGATCCCGGCACGCTCGTCGGCGCCGATGGTGGAACCAGTCAACGCCTTGCGGGCAGCGCGCAACAGCGCCTCGGCATCGTTGCGCGCCTCGATCAACAAGCGTGCGCTGACGTCTTCCTCGGCGTGGTCGATCGACTCCTCCAGCATGCGTTCGATGTGCTCGTCGTCAAGGCCGTACGACGGCTTGACGTCGATCGACTGCTCGCGACCGGTGCGTTCGTCGCGCGCCGTGACGTTGAGGATGCCGTTGGCGTCGATCATGAGCGTCACCTCGATGCGCGGTAGGCCCGCCGGCTGCGGCTCGATGCCGCGCAGCTTGAAACGCGCCAGGCTGCGGTTGTCCTTGGCCAGCTCCCGCTCCCCCTGCAGGACGTGGAAATCGACCGCGGTCTGGTTGTCGACGAAGGTGGTGAACACTTGCTTCACAGTCGTTGGGATGGTGGTGTTGCGCTCGATGATGCGCTCCATGACGCCGCCCATGGTTTCAATGCCGAGCGACAATGGAACGACGTCCAAGAGCAGCATGTCGCGGTGCCCGCCGGACAGCACACCCGCTTGGACGGCGGCACCCAGCGCCACGACCTCCTCGGGATCGAGTTCAGTATGCGGCCGGCGGCCGAAGATCTCTTCGACACGCCGCCGCACCAAGGGCACGCGCGTCGAGCCGCCGACGAGCACCACCTCATCGAGATCGGTCGCGGCAAGGCCAGCATCTTTCAGCGCTTGGCGGCAGGGGATCAGGGTGCGCTCGACAATGTCCGCAATCAGCGCGTCGAACTCGCCGCGGGTCAGCTGGCACACGACGTGAACGGAACCGTTGTGCAGCTCCAGCGCAGTCGCGTGCGCATCGGTGAGTCGGATTTTCGCAGCCTCCGCCGCGGCGGTCGCCTGGCTGACGACCGTGGGGTCGCCGCGCAAATCAGCGGGCACCTCGGCCAGCAGTAGCTCGGCAATGCGGCGGTCGATGTCGTCGCCACCGAGCCGCGTGTCGCCATTGGTCGCCAGAACCTCGAAGATCCCTTCGTGCAACTTGAGGATCGAGATGTCGAAGGTCCCGCCGCCGAGGTCGTAGACGGCGATGAACCCCTGATTCCGCTTGTCGAGGCCGTAGGCCAGTGAGGCCGCGGTGGGCTCGTTGACGAGGCGCAACACCTCGAACCCGGCCAGGCGCCCGGCGTCGCGTGTCGCTTGCCGCTGGCTGTCGTTGAAGTAGGCCGGCACGGTGATCACCACCTTGCGCACCTCCTCACCGCAGCCGGCCGCGGCGCGATGCTTGAGTTCCGTCAAGATCAGGGCCGAGATCTCGGGCGGCGTGTAGTCGCGGCCGTGGATGCGGAAGCGCACGATGCCGTCGCCCGTGGCGAACGCGTAGTGTGCGCGGTCCGCGGCGGTTACGTGTTCCATGCCGAGTCCCATGAAGCGCTTCACCGATGCGATGGTCGTGAGCGGTTGCGTTGCCGCCAGCGCCTTGGCGCGTGCACCCACGACGATCTCGGTTGCACTCGGGAATGCGACGACGGAGGGCAACAGCGGCGACCCCGTGTCCGGGTCGGGTATGACGCGGGGCGTGCCGCCGTCGGAGTAGGCGATCAGGCTGTTGGTTGTCCCCAGGTCGATGCCGAAGATGCGCTCCATCAGGCTTCCAATTCCTTCTCGACGTCGTGGATGAGTCTGCGCAGGTATGCCAACGCCGACAGCGTGGTCTTGAGTTCGCGCTTGAGGGTTGCGGGTTCCGCCGCGCCCGCGTCCCAGCGTCTGAAGTTCTCGTCGAGCTGCTCGAGAAGCGCGGCCTGGCCCCGCAGCAGCTCGGCGTGCACCTCCGCAACCTCGCGCTGCAGATCCGCCGCGCTCTTCCCGCCACGGGCTGCGCGGAGCTCGTCGAGCTTCTCCTGCACCTCGAACACCAGCTCCGCCAGTTCGGGCGGCACGCGGTTGTTTTTCGCCCCAAGGGTCTCCCCCTGCAAGGTCAGCCAGTACTCGCCGCGCCCCACAGGATCGCGCAGCGTGCTGTAGGCGCGATTCACCGCGGCGGTATTGCGCAAGCTGGCGGAGCGCGCTCCCTGGGGACCGGTTTGATAGCGGTCTGGGTGCCACTGCCGATGCAGCTCGTAAAAGCGCTGGTGCAGTGCGTCGCGATCCTGCAACAGTCGTCGGGGGACACCGAGAACCTGGAAATAGTCAGCGCCGTCGGGAATCGGTTGAATGGCAGCGCAGCGCGGACAGAAGAGATTGCTGGCGCGGTCGGCGCCGCACTGCCAGCAACTCAGCGGCTCCCCTGCGGGCCACACCGCTCCGCTCCGCTGCGCGGCCGAAGCCGGGGTTGAGCCCATGTCGATCGCGTCCTACACCGTGAACGAGGCCCCGCAGCCGCATGACCGCTTGACGTTTGGGTTGTGGAGGGAGAAGCCGGACTGCATCAAGCCTTCGTTGTAGTCCAACTCAGTGCCGTTCAAGTAAAGGAAGCTCTTGCGATCGACGAGCAGCTTCGCGTCGTCGGTGCCGAAGACCTTGTCACCGGGGCGCTCGACATCGAGATCCATCTTGTACTGCAAGCCAGAACACCCGCCGCCGACGACCTTCACTCGTAGGCCGCTGGCCTCCTTCTGTTGCGCCGCGAGCAACGCGCGGATTTTGGCTGCGGCATTCTCGGAGAGGGTAATCGCCACGTGGGACCCTCCTACTGATTCGCAGCCGCCTTGCCTGGTTCGGCAGATGCCTCGCCCTTGCGCTTCTTCCAGTCGTTGATCGCCGCTTTGATGGCGTCTTCGGCAAGCACGGAACAATGGATTTTCACCGGCGGCAACGCCAACTCTTCGACGATCTGTGTGTTCTTGATCTGCAGCGCGTCATCCAGCGTCTTGCCCTTCACCAACTCGGTGACGTAGCTGGAGCTGGCGATGGCGCTGCCGCAGCCGAATGTCTTGAAGCGCGCGTCCTCGATCACTCCCGCATCGTTGATCTTCAGCTGCAGCTTCATCACGTCGCCGCACTCCGGCGCACCTACCACGCCCGTGCCCACGTTCTCTTCGTTCTTGGCGAAGGAACCAACGTTGCGCGGGTTCTCGTAGTGATCCAGCACCTTGTCGCTGTATGCCATAGAAGCCTCCTCTCGATTCCCCTTGGACGCTCTTAGTCGCGGGCCCAGTGGTACGATTTGAGATCGACGCCTTCCTTGGCCATCTCGTACAAAGGCGACATGTCGCGCAGGCGGCGGACCTCGTGCACCACCCGCTCGATCACGTAGTCGACCTCCTCCGCGGTGTTGAAGCGACCGAGACCGAAGCGGATCGACGTGTGCGCCAGATCTTCACCCACACCCAACGCCTTGAGTACATACGAAGGCTCCAGCGTCGCCGATGTGCAGGCTGACCCCGAGGACACCGCGATATCCTTCAACCCCATCAGCAGCGACTCACCTTCAACGAAGGCAAAACTCACGTTGAGGTTGCCCGGTAGCCGATTGGTTGGATGGCCGTTGAGGTACACCTCGTCGAGTTGCGCGAAAATCCCGTTCCGGAGCCGCTCGCGCAGCTCGATAGTCCGGCCGGCTTCGGTCTCCATTTCTGCGCCGCACAGCTCACAGGCCTTTCCCAGTCCGACGATGCCCGGCACGTTCAGCGTACCGGAGCGCATGCCACGCTCGTGACCGCCGCCGTCCATCTGCGGGGTGAGACGCACCCGCGGTCCTTTGGAGCGCACGTACAACGCACCACAGCCCTTTGGCCCGTAGATCTTGTGGGCGCTCAATGACATCAGGTCGATGCCCAGGGCCTCGACGTCGGTCGGGATCTTGCCGACACCCTGGGTGGCGTCGCTATGGAACACGATGCCCTTCTCTTTGGCCAGCTTGCCGATCTCGCGCAGCGGGTGGATCGAGCCGATCTCGTTGTTGGCATACATGATGGAAATGAGGATGGTCTTGTCGGTGATCGCTTTGCGCACGTCGTCAGGGTCGATGACGCCAGCTTTGTCAACCCGAAGGTAGGTTACTTGCGCCTTGCCGGCGCGCTCCAGCGCCTTGCAGGTATCGAGGATCGCCTTGTGCTCGGTGACCGCGGTGATGACGTGGTTGCCCTTGTCCTTGTAGAACTCGACGACGCCCTTTACTGCCAGGTTGTCAGATTCGGTAGCACCGCTGGTAAAAATGACTTCCTTGGGTTTGGCGTTAATCAGGTGGGCAATCTGCTCGCGCGCACGATCGACGGCCGCTTCCGCATCCCAGCCGAACTGGTGATTGCGGCTGGCAGCGTTGCCAAACTTCTCCGTGAAGTAGGGCAGCATCGCCTCCAAAACCCGTGGGTCCACGGGCGTCGTGGCGTGATTGTCCATATAGACTACCCGACCCATTGCATCCTCCTCGTGTGCCGCCTGAGGTCGTGGCCCTGCCCACCCCTACGGCAATTCAGACCTAGTGAGTCTAATATAGGTGGCTGGGTGCCGAGTCAAGGCCTACGCGGCCAACTCAGGCAGGATTCGCCGCAGAAACTCGCCGGTACTTGAGCCGCGCGTGCGGGCAATGTCCTCCGGGGAGCCGACAGCCACGATACGGCCACCGCCGTCGCCGCCGTCGGGGCCTAAATCTATTACGTGATCGGCGGTTTTGATGACGTCGAGATTGTGCTCGATGATCACGACGGTGTTGCCAGCGTCCGCTAGCCGCGACAGAACGGATAAGAGGCGCTTAATGTCGTCAAAGTGCAGACCGGTGGTCGGCTCATCCAAGATGTACAAGGTCTTCCCTGTCGCTCGTCGGCTGAGCTCTTTGGCTAGTTTGATGCGCTGCGCCTCTCCGCCGGAAAGGGTGGTCGCCGACTGACCAAGGTGGATGTAGTCGAGTCCGACGTCGCGGAGGGTCGCCAGCTTCTGCCGGATGGCGGGCACATTGGCGAGGAATTCCACTGCTTGGCCCACGGTCATGTCGAGCACCTCAGCGATGCTCTTGCCCTTGTAGTGCACCTCCAACGTTTCGCGGTTGTAGCGCCGGCCACCGCAGACCTCGCAGGTAACGAAGACGTCGGGCAGAAAGTGCATCTCGATCTTGATCATGCCGTCCCCGGCACAAGCCTCGCAGCGTCCACCTTTCACGTTGAACGAGAAACGCCCCGGCCCGTAGCCGCGCACACGGGCCTCGGGGAGCTGCGCGAACAGGTCGCGGATATGGGTGAAGAGGCCGGTGTAGGTGGCGGGGTTCGAACGTGGCGTGCGGCCGATCGGCGCCTGGTCAATGTCGATCACCTTGTCGAGCAACTGCCAACCCTTGATCTCATCGTGCGCACCGGGCTTCTCTTTTGCACCGTAGAACCGGTGTGCCAGGGCGCGGTAGAGTGTATCGATCACCAAGGAACTCTTCCCAGAACCCGACACACCGGTCACGCAGGTCATCGTCCCAAGCGGAATGCTGACGGTGACGTTCTGCAGATTGTTCTGTCGCGCCCCTTTGATCGTCAGCGTCCAGCCGTTCCCGGTCCGCCGTTGCGACGGGATCGGGATATCGAGCGCGCCCGAGAGGTACTTGCCTGTGAGTGAATTCGGGTTGGCCGCAATCTCGGTGGGCGTGCCGTGGGCGACGATGTAGCCACCTTGGACACCGGCGCCCGGACCCATGTCGATGACGTGATCCGCATCCAGGATCGCATCGCGATCGTGCTCGACCACCAGCACGGTGTTGCCGAGGTCGCGCAACCGTTTCAGCGTCGCCAGCAGCCGCGCATTGTCACGCTGGTGCAGGCCAATCGACGGCTCATCGAGAATGTACAGCACCCCCACCAGGCTGGAGCCAATCTGCGTCGCCAATCGAATGCGTTGTGCTTCGCCACCAGACAGGCTGGCAGCGGTCCGCTCCAGGCTGAGGTAGTCGAGCCCGACGTTGGTCATGAACCCCAGGCGCTCGACGATCTCCTTCAGGATGCGGCGCGCGATGTCTTCTTCCTGCCGGGTCAGCGTCAGATTGGAGAAGAAGGCCCAGGCCTCCTTCACCGACAGGGCCGTCACCTCCATGATCGATTTGCCGTGGAGGCGCACCGCCAGTGCCTCACGCTTCAGCCGCGCGCCCTGGCATGCCGGACAGGGGCGCACGTTCATGAAGGCTTCCAACTCCTCCCGCATCCACTCCGAGTCGGTCTCCTTGAGGCGGCGGTCGAGGTTGGCGATCACGCCTTCGAACGGTCGCTTGAACTCATAGCGCCGGGTGCCCTTCTCATGCACAAAGGTCAGTTCCTCCTCCGTGCCGTGGAAGATGGCGTCCTTGACCTTTTGCGGCAGCTTCTTGAACGGCGTATCGACGCTGATGCGGAAGTGCCGTGCCAGGGCCGGCCACACGTGCTGGTAGAACTGCCCGCCGGTCTTCTTCACCCACGGCGCCACCGCGCCCTGCGCTAGCGACAGGTCTTCATTGGGCACGATCAGCTCGGGATCGAAGTACATCGTCGTTCCCAGCCCGCTGCACGTCGCGCACGCCCCGTGCGGGTTGTTGAAGGAGAACATCCGCGGCGTCAGCTCCGGATACGAGATCCCGCACACGACGCAGGCGAACTTCTGGCTGAAAAGGATCTCCGCCTGCACCCCGTCGCCTCCGTCGCCGAGCACTTCGATTTTCGCCACCTCGGCGCCATATCGGAACGCGACCTCGAGCGAGTCGGCCAGCCGCTTCTGGAGGCCGTCGCGAATGACCAGCCGGTCGACGAGCACCTCGATGGTGTGTTTGTTGTTCTTCGCCAGCACAATGTCGTCGGCAAGGTCGCGCAACGTGCCGTCGATGCGCGCCCGCACGAAGCCGGCCTTGCGGAGATCGACCAGCTCCTTGCGGTACTCGCCCTTGCGGCCGCGGATGATGGGTGCCAGCACGTGGATGCGGCTGCTCGCCGGCAGGGTCATGATGCGGTCGACGATCTGCTGGATGGTTTGCGGCGTGATCTCGCGGCCGCAGTTGTAGCAGTAGGGCTTGCCGATGCGCGCAAACAGCAGCCGGAGGTAGTCGTAGATCTCGGTGACCGTGCCGACCGTCGAGCGCGGGTTCTTGCTGGTCGTCTTCTGCTCGATCGAGATGGCCGGTGACAGCCCGTCGATGGAGTCGACGTCCGGTTTCTCCATCTGCTCGAGGAACTGCCGCGCGTATGCGGACAGCGACTCGACGTAGCGCCGCTGCCCCTCGGCGTAGATGGTATCGAAGGCCAGCGACGACTTGCCCGAGCCCGACAGCCCGGTAATCACCACCAGCTTGTCGCGCGGAATCTCGACGGTGATGTTCTTCAGATTGTGCTGGCGCGCGCCCGTGACGGTGATGTACTGAGCCATGGCGGACCGACGGCGAAGGTGCCGCCGCGCCGCCGTGAAGTCAAGGT
>DATKMS010000265.1:0-14465 GCA_035541735.1 Candidatus Margulisiibacteriota bacterium | reverse complement strand
GCGCGGCTTCTTCCCGGATCTCGCTTGCGACCTTCTTCAAGCCGCTCTCGTGTTTCTTCGTCATGACTGACCTCCTGAGTTTTGTTGCCTCGACTCAACGGCATCACCGCATTGAAGGCAGAGGTGCCGCGAAGGGAGACTCCCGCTGGTCCCCACCCGTGCCAATGGCTCTCCGTGCGGAGCTTGCGCCGCTTGTCGAGCGGCCGAAGCAGAGCGCTTCCAGAGGTACGCTATCATCACATTGCGCCGTTTGGGCAGAACCGCGGAAAGGATCTTTCAGATGTCAACGAGCAGGTGAAACCGTTTCACCTTTTGCGAGTTCGCGGCGGGATTGTGCGGGATATTCCGGGATCGGCATGGTCCGCCGCAATCACTGATTTTCCCTTGAAAACAGTGAGTTTCCTCGGGTTTTGCCATTCGCAGAAATCGACTGGCCACGCTTTCAAATCCCGTCGGGGACACTATATTCCACAAGGGTTTTTCGGCCGTCACCGGAAAGGTTTCACCTTTTCGGATTTTGGGTCCGGAAACCTGTGCAGGTGGAGCGCCCAAGAGCCGGAGCTGATCTTCGGCTCGGTGCCTCAAGAACCGCCCATACCGCTGCTCGATCATCGCGACTGTGCTTCAGCATAGCAGCGGCAGCGTTTTGTCTTATTCTGTCCCTGGAGGAGGCTCTGATTCTACGTGGCGCTGTGCCGAAAGCCTGTCGCTGTGCACCTTCCTGCGGATGGATCTGAGTGAAGGAACGCCGCGCGCTCATGTCGTCACGGCGCGGGCGTCAGTCAGCCGGGCGCTCGAACAGGTAGTGGCGCCGTGCCGGATCCCGGATCACGGCGTCGGGAATGTAGCCCCGTTCGACCCAATCAATCGCCAGGCGGGCAAAGGTGTTCATCGCCTAGCTCCTTTGTGGGACGACGGTGCCGCAACGCCGAGCGGTTCCGCATCGCGGTCGGGTCGCCGCGCAATTGTTCTCAGTGGCCAGGCATGAGTACTCAGGGTGGGTGCTCCGTGTTCCGCTACGGCGAGTGCATGGTTCGCGCCTTTGCGGCCGCGCCGAGCACCATTTTGATGAGCGACGATACCGCGCAATCGCGCTCGATCGGATGGCGCAGTGGGAGCGAGGAGCAAATCTCGTAGCGGTTCTGCCGCCCGGTTCGCTCGCGCTTCAAGTATCCACCCTCCTCCAACTCCGCGACGATGCGCTGGACGGCGCGTTCGGTGACACCAACGCGCACCGCCACGTCGCGCATACGCACGGCGGGGTCCTGAGCGATGCACAGCAGCACGTGCGCATGGTTCGTCAGGAACGTCCACGGCGCCCGCCCGTCGTTGGCCGGTGGCGGAGCGATCGAGGCACTTCCCGGGAATTTTGCCTTACGCTTCATAATTCACGATTATCAAAACACGATATTGACTTCGCATATTCGATTTCGTATTTTAGCTCAGGCCGCAGCGGGGCGCCAGACCTCAGCAACGGCACGACGAAGGACCAGACGGAGCGAGGATGAACACGCAGAGCCTGAGCGGCAAAAAGGGGCTGATCGTCGGTATCGCCAACGCCGACAGCATCGCGTTCGGCTGCGCCAGGGCGCTGCGTGCGGCGGGAGCCGATCTTGCGGTTACCTACCTCAACCAGAAGGCGGAGCCGCATGTCCGGCCCTTGGCCGAATCCCTCGATGCCGGGATCATCATGCCGCTCAACGTAGAGCAGCCAGGGGAAACGGCCGCGGTCTTCGCCGCGATCAAGGAGCGCTGGGGGGCTCTCGACTTCGTCGTCCATTCCATCGCCTTCGCACCGGCCACCGACCTTCAAGGCCGTGTCGTGGACTGCTCAGCGGCGGGTTTTCAGCAAGCCATGCATGTCTCCTGCTACTCGCTGATCGAGCTAGCACGGCTGGCCGAACCCTTGATGATGGACGGGGGGACCATCCTGACGATGACCTTCTACGGGGCGGATAAAGTCGTCAAGCACTACAACCTCATGGGCCCCGTCAAGGCGGCGCTACAGAGTACCGTACGCTACCTCGCCCACGAACTGGCGCCGCAGGGTATCCGCGTGCACGCGCTGTCCGCCGGTCCGCTGCGGACCCGCGCGGCGAGCGGCATTGGTCACTTCGACCGCCTGGTAGAAGATGCCGCCGAACGCACTCCGCATCGGCGACTGGTCACGATTGAAGACGTCGGCAACACCGCCACGTTCCTGATTAGCGACGCCGCGAGGTCGCTTACCGGTGACACGATCTTCGTCGATGGCGGCCGTCATATCATGGGATGACTCACCCGCGATCGAGGATGCAATGACTTTCGCTGATCACTTGCCCGCACAGCCACTGGTGGGCATCATCATGGGCTCGCGCTCGGATTGGGAGACCATGCAGCACGCCGCCGAGGTGCTGCAGTCGCTGGGAATCCCTTTCGAGGTACGCGTTGTCTCCGCGCACCGTACCCCAGACCTCCTGTTCTCCTATGCCGGTTCGGCGGAGCAGCGGGGCCTCGATGTGCTCATCGCCGGAGCCGGCGGCGCCGCGCATCTGCCGGGAATGGCCGCGGCAAAAACGACGCTCCCAGTGCTCGGCGTTCCCGTCGAATCGCACGCGCTCCGGGGGCTCGACTCGCTGTTGTCGATCGTTCAGATGCCAGCGGGTGTGCCCGTCGGAACGCTGGCCATCGGCAAGGCTGGTGCGATCAACGCCGCATATCTCGCCGCTGCGATCCTGGCGACCAAATACCCCGCGGCGCGTGATGTGCTGCAGCGCGATCGGGCGGCTCAGACTGAAGCGGTTCTGAACCACCCCAATCCGGAGGAGCCGGTATGACCACCGTTGGCGTCCTTGGCGGCGGGCAGCTTGGGAGATTGCTGGCCCTCGCTGGCTATCCACTCGGCCTGCGCTTCCGCTTCCTCGATCCGGCCGCGGACGCACCAGCTGGTCACGTCGCGGACCACATCTTCGCGCCCTATGACGAAGAACACTTGGCGCGCTTCGCGGCCGACGTCGATGTCGTGACCTACGAGTTCGAGAACGTCCCCGCAGGTGCCGCGGCATTCCTGGCCCGGCGGGTTCCGGTGTACCCGCCGCCGCGGGCGCTGGAGGTCACCCAGGATCGCCTTGAGGAAAAGCTCTTCCTGCGGCACCTGCAGATCCCGACGGCGGAATTTGCGGCGCTCGACGACACGTGGGGGAGCGTCTTCGAAGCGCTTGAAAGACTCGCCCTGCCGGTGGTGATGAAACGGCGACGCCTGGGCTACGACGGCGGCGGACAACGGCTCCTACGGACCATGGCCGAGGTGGAGGCGGCCTGGGTGGCGCTCGGCTCGAGTCCGGCCGTCCTTGAGGGGCTTGTGGGCTTCACGCGCGAGCTATCGCTCATCGCCGTGCGCGGGCGTGACGGGGACGTGGGCTACTATCCGCTCGTCGAGAATCGACACGTCGACGGCATCCTACGCCACTCGCTGGCACCGGCACCAAACGTCGAGCCGCGCTTGCAAGCGGAAGCGGAGGACTACGCTGCACGGGTGTTGACCACACTGGGCTACGTCGGAGTACTCACGGTCGAATTCTTCGAGCGCGACGGACGGCTGCTGGTTAACGAGCTTGCCCCCCGCGTCCACAACTCCGGGCATTGGACCATCGAGGGAGCGGCAACCAGTCAATTCGAAAACCACTTGCGCGCCATTCTTGGCTTGCCACTCGGCTCCACATTGCCGGTGGGCTGTTCGGCGATGGTCAATCTCATCGGCACACTGCCGGATCCGCAGCCGATCCTTCGTCTTCCGGATACCCACCTGCACCTCTACGGCAAGGCACCGCGACGTGGTCGAAAGCTGGGCCACGTCACCGCGCGGGTCGCGGCTCCGGGCCTCCTCGAAGAGCGCGTGCGGGTGCTCCAGCACCTGATTGGAGAGCCAGACGGGACAGGGACTGGGCTAGCTCACTTGAACCGTGTTTGAAGAGAAAGGAGATAAGAATGAATCGGATCTTCGTTGCGACCTCGGCATGGGTGCTTCTACTTGGAAGCGCTCCGACAAAGGCTGTCCCTGATGCCTTGACGGCGTTGGTTGAGGGTAACAAGCGTTTCACAACCGGACAGGTCACCCATCCGAACCAAAGCGCCGCCCGGCGACACGACGTCGCCGCCGCCCAGAAGCCCTTCGCGATCATCGTCGGCTGCGCCGACTCCCGCGTCCCGCCCGAACTCGTCTTCGATCAGGGGCTCGGCGAGGTGTTCGTGGTTCGCGCGGCCGGTGAGGTTGTCGACGATGTTGGGCTCGGGAGCATCGAGTTCGCCGTCGCCAAGCTCGGTGCGCGCCTGATCGTGGTGCTCGGCCACGAGCGCTGTGGTGCAGTCGAAGCCGCGCTGAAGGGCGGGGCTGTTCCGGGACACATTGGTGTGATTGTCGATGCCATCAAGCCGGCGATCAGTACTGCCTCTTCGGAACCCGGCGATACGCTCGACAACGCGGTCCGCGACAATGTGCGTGCGGTCGTGGCGCGACTGCGCTCGTCGGAGCCGGTATTGGCCCCCATGGTCCGCGATGGATCGCTGCGGGTGGTCGGCGCGGTGTACGACCTCGACACCGGCGTTGCACAGATCGTCGACCCAGCGGGGCAGCCATGACCCTGTTCGACGTTCTGAAGACCAACCTTTTGTCGCCGGTGGTGCTGGCGTTTGCGCTCGGCATTGTGGCGCGGCTCATGCGCAGCGAGCTCCAGCTCCCGAAAGACCTCTACACCTCGCTGTCGATCTATCTGCTCTTCGCCCTTGGCCTGAAGGGCGGCGTTGAGCTGAGCCATGCGTCCTACGGCACGATTGCAGGTCCGGCGAGCGTCACGCTGCTCCTCGGGTGCATCACTCCGGTGACCTCGTATCTTGTGCTCCGCCACCTCGGACGCTTCACGGAAGCCGACGCCGCCGCGATCGCTGCGCACTATGGGTCGGTGTCGGCGGTAACCTTCATCGCGGCGCAGACTTTCGTCTCCGCGATGGGGGCCGAACCCGAAGGCTTCATGCCGACGCTGCTCACGTTGCTCGAGAGTCCGGGCATTCACATCGCCCTCGCCATCGGCGCGGTCAAGGTGAGCAGTGGCCGGCCGGTGCGCGAGACGATCCATGAGATCCTCACCGCCCGTACGATGGTATTGCTCGTCGGCGGACTGTTGGTTGGCTTCCTCATGGGCGAGAACGGCTGGCATGCGGTGTCGCCGTTCTTCGACAGTGGGTTCAAGGGGGCGCTGATGCTCTTCATTCTCGAAATGGGCATCGTCGCCGCGGAGCGCCTGGGAGATCTGCGCAAGGTCGGCGCCTTTCTCCTCGCGTTCGGGGTCGGCATGCCGTTCGTGCACGGCGCGCTGGGCGCGGTGTTGGGAACGCTATCCGGTCTATCGATCGGTGGCAGCACCATGCTGGCAGCGATGGCGGCCAGCGCATCGTACATTGCGGCGCCACCGGCTGCCCGCATGAATCTCCCAACCGCGAACCCGACGTACTATCTGACCGCCTCGCTGGCGATTACCTTTCCGTTCAACGTGACGCTTGGGATCCCGATCTACTACAAGATCGCCCAACTGATGCATGGAAGCTGATGAGGAATGACTATGCACACCGAACCGCTCAAGCTTGTGACGATCGTTGCTGAGACCGTGCTCAGCGAGCAGCTCCTTGCCGCGCTCAGACGAATCGGTGCGACCGGTTACACCGTCACCGATGTGAGCGGCGAAGGCTCACGTGGAATGCGCGTGGGCGAAGTGCCGGGTGACAATAAGAAGATTGAGACCCTCGTCCACGCCACGCTCGCCGATCGCATTCTCGATCTGTTGGCCGAGCGCTATTTCCCCAACTACGCGGTGGTCGCGTGGGTGACCGATGTCGTCGTGGTGCGCGGAGACAAATATGGCTCACAGTGAAGCAGCGATCGGCGGCGTCCACGCCGAAACGGTCGCGGCTATTCGCAGGATCAACGTCCTCACCGGTTTCTGGTACGGCCGCGAGACGATCCATCCGTCTGAGTCGTTCCCAAACGGGGCAGAGGTCGCTACCAGCCATCGCGCGCAGCTTGATCTCGCCGGACATTGCATCGTGGCGCACGAGTACCGGCGGCAGGGACATGCCATCGTCGATCAGGCGCTCAAGATGTTTGGGTGGGATGCGACCTGCGGACGATACACGTGTCACGTCTTCGGCACCGGACAGCCGAATCCTCCCCGCCCGGCCTTCGGCACGTGGCGAGACAATGCCTTGACTCTGGAACAGAGTAGCAACGATGGGAGGGTTCTTTTCGTGTATACGTTTGAGGGCGCATTCCACTACGTGTTCCAGATGTTGATGTCTCAGAATGGCGCGAGATTGATGCCGGTTGTTGAAGGGAGATATGAACGCCACGGGCAGTAGGGTTTGGCGAGAGTGACGGTCCTTTCCAAGTCTGCCGGTGATCGAGGCAGAGCGACTGGATGTATGTGGTCGGTCTCCTGGAAAGCGGTGTATTGAAAAAGTCAGCGTGAGCGGCACGTCTGTGAAAGGCTCCGGAGTCTCTGCGGACCAAAGCTGAGGGCACGTGCTGAGACACGCCGCGGTCGCTGCTCGGGACGTTGTTGCAGCAGGCGGACTTGTCGCCGGCGCGGCGCGGTCCCGGCCGCTGCTGAAAACTGGAACGCTGAAGCACGGCGGATCTGAAGCGATTCAACACCGAGCATTGGCGCCTCCGGGTCGATGGTGCCCGCTGGTGCCTGCACTCAGGCATCCTCCATCCCACCGGGTGCAATGCCGTAACGAAGGCGCACGAGCGCAACCGGCTCCTCGAACATCGACTCCCACTTCTCGAACTGCAGGTTCTTGACCCTTCTACCGTACCGCCATCCCTGGGTGATCGCGTCCATAACCGGGACAATGCTGTCGGGCTGCAGGAACGTCATTCGCGAAGTGGTTGTCGCCATCCACATGCTGAAATACGGGAATTGTAACTGCGCCAGGCAAAACGCCTGGAGCGACAGCTCGTGGAGGCCACTCGGCGTATAGCCGGTGATCACGTGAAGGATGTCGTGGATCTGGAACCCGCGGATGACCGCGTACTTCATGTCCGCAGGCATACGATCGAGTTGACCGCCGGCCGCCACGGCGTCGTGCAGCAACTTGTAGTTGGTGGCGAGGTTCTTCTCGAGCTTGTTCTTCGTGAGAAACTCGTGATAGCCGCGCCCTACCGAGCCCGCCGGCAGAGCCCCAAGCACGTCGAGTGTGATGGGGTCTGCAAGGTAGCGCTCGGCGAGAAACGCTTCCACTCCGGGCGTCGCACGGAAGTTCTCAAGGTAGCGCTCGATGGTGAAGTCCGGTGCATGAGGCCACCACTCGTTGAAGAGCAGATGGACGCCATGCTCGTCCGAGTCGTTGAATGTCCGCACCATGTTCTGGACGAACACGGGATGCAGCGTGGGTTTGGAGTTCGGGGCCTTTGCTAGGGCTGACATGCGTTTTCCCTCCGCCTTGCTTCGCGCGCGCTACAACTGTCGCCGCCCGACGAGCTTGTAGAAAAACCACGGCCTCGCCGGCAATACATGTGGTCGCCCACCCTAAATCAGAGCGAGTCCTGAACTGACTACCGGCAGCCCGCCGTTAGCCCATGTCCTCCACCGCTGAAGCGAGGCGCACAGACTCTGCTGCCGACAAGGCATCTTGGAACGAGAACACTCCGAGGCGCGGCAGCTTCATCGCGCCTCAGCTAAGCAGACCTAGGGCTAGGCACGCCCGACGCGTCGCAAACGCCCGAGCCAGCCCCGCGCCATATTGGGAAGGAACGCGGGCAGGTGCGGTCTGCCGTGCAGCGAAAACGACTGCGAGTCGGCGAAGTTTTTTCGATCACTCTCAACTCCGAGCGCAAGCAGTCCGACATCATCGTAGTCAGACTGCCCAAGAGACCGGCACTCCCCGCAACGGCTGGCTTCGCGCGCATATCTGCCGACCGCAGCCCTGTCAATCGGTCGCGACTGCCGCTTCACCGTTCATGCGCCGCGAGGTGAACCCCGGCGATGGTCTCGCCATTCTTCTGCTCGCTGGCCGGTCGGGGCGAGAGCTCGACGATGTGGATGACCCGGGTCGTGCGCCCACGATACGTGGCGAAGGTCGGGCAGACGGCGTCGAGTTCCGACTCGCCCCGGGTCTCACGGCGCGCCACCGTGCTTGTGAGCGGACGAGCCGACGCGCGGATACTTCAAGAAGCTGAAGGCCCCGAGCGCAACCACTACGGCAGCGATGGCAGCCCCAAACGGCAAGAGATTCGCGGCACCGTCCCAGTTCGCCACCTGAGCCAGGAACGCGACGGCTAAGGCGACGACGATCACGCTGATCAGTCGCTGTTTGAGCTCTTCCAGTGAGGTGATGGTCAGCCACGGCGGCAGGTCCACATCGCGAATGAATAGTTCGTACAGGCCGATGCCAACGATGTAGAGGGCCGTTGCGATGAGAAAGAAGTCGGCGATCTCGACGCTGGCGATGGCAAACGCTTTGGTTTGCGTGGCGTCACCGAGCGCTCCGACGGTGCCGGCGATGATGCGCGCCGCGGCCACCGCACCGAACAGGAACAGCGTGGCCGCCAGGGCGAGGCTGGCGACGACCGCAACGATTACCATGTAGCGGGTCTGGCTGATGATACGGTTCACAAAATCCATCGCCGCCTTCCCCTTCCGGCGCGACATCAAAAGACGTCGTGCTCCGCATGCGGCGCCGCGGCCTGCTTGTTCCCAGCGTTGCGGCGTGCGCACCCCAACAGTTGATCCCTCAACCGCGTATCAATGGGCGTATCGCCGAGCCAAATGCGGAAGTACGCTGCCGCGAAGTCCGCTCCGTCGATGACGCCAAGCCGAGTGCCGTTCAACGCCAGCTCGGTCCCACTCCCCGGCACATAGGTGAGCGAGTAGCGATCGCCAGGTTTGACGTCTCGGTAGAGCGCGTTGATCCGGCCCAGCCGCGGGCGCAGCGCGCTCAACGTTTGGGCGTCGACATTCTGCGCGAGAATCCGATCGCCTGCTTTTCCGAAATCCGCGCCGCTGATGCTCCAGAAGTAGCTCAGCTCGATGCGTTTCGGGACATCGGCGAAGATGTCGCCCCCTTCGGCACCGTCACCCAGGTACAGTGCGGCCACATAGGCTTTGATGAACAGTTTGTAGCGCAGCAGCCCGACGCAGCTCAACCGCATCGTCACGTCGCCGGCTCGAACCTGATCCGCAAAGTCCACACCTTCCAGCTCGGCCGCGGTGCTTGACCGCACCGCCATCATGGCGATGAGCAGCGCTCCGACGATGATCCGCGCCAGGCGCGGAAACGAACCCATCCAGTGTGTCATCTCATCAACTCCTGGATTTGCTGCCTGCGATAGTCGAACACCGCATCCAAGTCCCGCCGTACCAGCCAACCGGCGAGCAACTCGCCCAGCGCGCCGAACGGGAGACGATAGCGCACGCGATCGCGGATGATCGTGCCGCCGTCGTCCGGCTCGAACTCGTGGGTATGGTGCCACAGAGTGTACGGTCCATGGGTCTGCATATCAACAAACCGGCGGTTCGGCTCCCACGACTCGATACGGCTCTGCCAGCGCAGCGGAATGCCATGCAAGCGCAGGGCGTAGCTGATCAAGGTTCCATCGCCAATCTGGTCGGTTGTTGTCCCGAGAACCTTGAAGCGCAGAAAATCAGGGGTGATCCGTTCGAGGTTCTTCGGGTCGGCGAAAAACGGAAACACCCGCTCTGGTAGGCGAGCGAGTCGCTGTTCGACGAGCAGCTCGTGACTCTGGTCGGTGCACAGATCATCGAGTGCGCTGCGCAACGTGGGGTATTGGAACGAATACCCCAGCTGCCGCGCTGCGGTCGACTCAACACGCTGGCTGGCCAGCAGGGCACTCGACATTTCTCCCAGCACTGCCCGCAAGGCCAAGGCCGGAACCGGCAGTACGGCAGGCCGGTGCAGGACACGCCCCAGTTCGGCCGTGAATGTGGCGTTCGTGACGGCCTCTGGGGCGACGCCGTTGACTGGGCCGGCGGCGCGCGGATTCTCGACGACGTGTCGCAGCAATCCGACGAGGTCGCTGAGGTGAATCCAGCTGAACCACTGTCGCCCCGATCCGACCCGGCCGCCGAGGCCGAGACGAAACAGCGGCAGCAGCGGTTTGAGGGCCCCACCGTCACGGCCGAGCACGACACCGATCCGCACGGCCACGGTGCGCACGTTGAGCGCCTGCGCCTCGAAGACGGCTCGTTCCCAGTCACGGCACACATCTGCCAGAAAGCCCGTTCCGGGGGCGCTCTGCTCGTCGAGCTGGGCATCGCCGCGATTACCGTACCAGCCGATTGCGGAAGCGGACACCAGCACGCGCGGGCGCGCATGCGCATCGAGTTGACCGATCGCGCGCACCAGGGCAAGCGACGTGTTGACGCGTGAGTTGTGAATGGCGCGCTTGCGAGCCGCCGTCCATCGCGCATCGGCGACGCCTTCACCGGCCAGGTGGACGACCGCGTCAGCCCCACGCAGGGTGCTCGGGTCGAGCGCCTGTTCGGGGTTCCATGACTGCACTTTGCAGCGTGCCGGCAAGCGTCGCACAGCCCGCTGCACATCGCGGGTGAGCGCGCTGACCGCGTGGCCCGCCGCCAGCAGCTGCCGCACGAGCGGCGTTCCGACGAAACCGGTCGCTCCGGTGACCACGACGTTCATGAGCTGATCATCCTCGTTGCACGCGGTCTCGCAGCGCCCCTTAGCGTCATCGCGAGCCACCCTGCGGGTGCAGCAGTTCGAGTACTTCCGCGCGCAGGGACTGGTTGCGCGCGAACTCTCCACGGAAGGCGGTGGTCACCATGTCCGCTCCACGCTTGGCGGCACCGCGCATCCGCAGGCATAAGTGCTCCGCGCGGACGATCACCGCCACCGCACGGGCCTCCAAGTGCTCTGAGATGGCGTCGGCGATGTCCGCCGTCAGACGCTCTTGCAGTTGCGGGCGGCGCGCGAATACGTCGACGGTGCGGGCGATCTTGCTGAGCCCGACCACGCGACCCTTCGCCGGCAAGTAGGCCACCTGCGCCGTGCCCGTGAATGGTAATAGATGGTGCTCGCACATGCTGGAGAACTCGATGTCGCGGACGAGCACCAGGTCGTCGTTCTCGGTGCGGTGTTCGAACACCCGGCCCAGATGCTGTGCCGGATCCTCGCGCAGGCCACCCAGCAACTCTGCATAGGCCCGGGCGACGCGCCGCGGTGTCTCGACAAGGCCATCGCGATCGGGATCTTCGCCAACCGCGAACAACATCTCACGTACGGCCCGCTCAATGCGGGGCAGGTCGAAGAGCACGTTTCCACGCACCTCGGCGGAGCGTTCGGACTCATCGGTCTTGCGAAGCAGAGCCACGGTGGACATGAGGGTATCTCCTTCTGAGGTGATGCGTTTTGGTTGTGCTACAGCGCGCCAGCCGGGCAGCGCTGCGGAAAGCGGACGGTGGAGGTGGCCAAGAATTCCCCGAGCCAGAGTAGGCTGGGCATCACGCAGGCCCACACGACGGCGATACCAACAAGGCTCAGGCCCGCGTGCGCCGGCAACTTAATCGCGCCGAGCCGCGCGCCCGCGACGTAGCTTATGGGTCCGCAGAGCGCCCCGAGCGCCGCCGCCAGTCGGTAACGCCCCGCAAGCCACGCCATCGAGGCGTTGAGCGTGGTGGCGAAGATCATCCAGAGGGCCACCATCCATAAAGGACACAGCCAGGGTGCGGGACTCGTGCCTGTGAACGCGTACAGGCCCGCGGATGCTTGCAGCGTGTCGACCGCGAAGCCGAAGATTCCGATCAGCAGGATCAGCCGAATCTCCTGCACCGGCCTGGGGGTCATATACAGGTGCAAGAGCACCAGCACGGCCACCACGGACGGACCCAGCCAGAGATGCCCGCGGCCGGCCCCCATCACGCAGGCAAACCAGCCGAGATAGAACATTGCGAAGTTCAGCAAACGACCCATGCGAATTCCCTCCAGCGTTCAGACGTAGGCCTACGCTTAGCCCGCGAACCGATCGTTGTCAATATTTGTCCCGACACATATTGACATGGCAAGCCGTCGGCGCTAGATGAAAGGCCAGCGAGAGCCGAAAGAACGTAGATGGAGAAAGGCGCACCCCTCATGATGTCAGACGTCCAGCAATCGCGAGCAACGTATGCCGACAGAGAACGGCTGTGCACCGTACCGGCACGCCGTGCGGTGGTGCTCGTCGGCCACGGCGGTGTGCCGCGTGACTATCCGCGCGAGCGCCTGACGCAGCTGCGCGGCCTAGAGGCTCGACGACGCGTCACGAAAGCGGCGCCCTCCCCGGAGGAAGTCGCACTGGAGCGGGAGTTACGGCAGTGGCCCCGAACCCCGGCTACAGACCCCTATCAGGCCGGCTTGAAAAGCCTCGCAGCGCACCTGCGGCCGCTCCTGAAACCCGCTCGACTCGTCCTGGCGTACAACGAATTCTGCGCCCCCACAGTGGCCGAGGCGGTGCGCGGGCTGGCCACCGAGGGCGTGACGGACATCGTCGCCGTGCCGTCGATGTTCACGCCGGGCGGCGTGCATGCGGAGATCGACATCCCGGAGACCATCGACGCGTTACGCGCCGAGTTCCCTGACTTGTGTTTGCGCTATGCCTGGCCGTTTGGCGGAGAACATCTGGCTGGGTTCTTCGTCGAACACCTGCGCCGATTTGAGGGTGGAGAGCGGCATGTTTGATTCGCACAGCTTTCTCACCGGCTTCGCGGTCATTCTGAGCGTGGCCGGGATCACGTGGCTGGTCAGCATCCGCAAACGTGACGTCAGCATCGTCGACAGCCTGTGGCCGCTGCTGTTCCTGATTGCGGCGGCAACGTATGCCGCCACGGTCCCGCAGCCGGGTCCGCGCACGACCCTGGTTCTCGTCCTCGTCGGCCTTTGGGCGCTTCGCCTGGCCAGCTATCTCACCTGGCGCAACTGGGGCATGCCGGAAGATCGGCGCTACCAGGTCATCCGCCGGCACAACGAACCGCACTTCGCCCTCAAGAGCCTCTACCTGATCTTCGGGCTGCAAGGCACGCTCGCGTGGATCATTTCCCTCCCGCTGCTCGCGGCCATTGCCGCGCCACGCCCCGTCACCGTGGTCGACTACACCGGCGTGGCACTCTTCGTACTCGGCTTTGGCTTCGAATCTGTCGCTGACTGGCAGCTTGCCCGTTTCAAGAGTGCCGCCGCCAACCGCGGCCGGGTCATGGACCAGGGACTCTGGCGCTACACCCGCCACCCCAACTACTTCGGCGACTTCTGCACCTGGTGGGGCTTCTATCTCATCGGGCTCGCCGCTGGTGGCTGGTGGTCCGCCGTGGGCCCGCTGCTCATGTCGTTTCTGCTGCTCCGGGTCTCGGGGGTCGCGCTGCTCGAGCGCGACATCAGCGAGCGGCGACCGGCGTACCGCGACTACATGCTGCGGACTAATGCGTTTTTCCCGCGAGCGCCGAAGCGTTCCATCCGTGGAACCGGTGCAGCGTCCGGCCTGGACTCACATGCTAGTGGAGGCAAGGTATGAACCGGAATCCGCGGTATGGGCTACTGGCGATCAGTGTGGTCATGGCTGGCTGCAGTGCGGTCCAGCGTCCGCCCATCCGCACGGTGCCCCATGTGGATCTCCCCCGTTTCATGGGCGACTGGTATGTGATCGCCAACATTCCAACCTTCGTCGAGACGGATGCCTACAACGCCGTCGAGTCGTATCGGCTCGACGCCGACGGCACGATCGCCACCACGTTCACCTTCCGCCACGGCAGCTACGACGGCGTGCTCAAATCCCATCATCCGCGCGGCTTCGTCCTGGATACGCAATCGAATGCGGTCTGGGGCATGCAGTTCATCTGGCCGTTCAAGGGCGACTTCCGCATCGTGTACCTGAACAGTGACTACAGCCAGACGGTCGTCGGTCGCGAGAAACGCGACTACGTCTGGATCATGGCCCGCCAGCCAACGATTCCAGATGCGGACTATCGGCGTATCGTGGAGCTGTTGGCGCGCGAGGGCTACGACACCACGCAGATCCACAAGGTGCCGCAGCGGTGGGAGTCGGCTCAGCCGGCGAACTAGGAGTGAGCTTTACATACTGAAACCTCAAAGGAGAATGACGATGAGTGACGAAAGCAAATGTCCCTTTACGGGCAAATCCGGCAGAGGCACATCCAACCGCGACTGGTGGCCCAACCAGCTGGACCTGGGCATCCTGCATCAGCACACCCCGGCGTCCAACCCGCTGGATCTTGACTTCGACTACGCGGCAGAATTCAAGAAGCTTGACCTGGCTGCCCTGAAGAAGGACCTCTACGCGCTGATGACGGATTCGCAGGACTGGTGGCCCGCGGACTGGGGCCACTACGGCGGACTCTTCATTCGCATGGCCTGGCACAGTGCCGGCACCTACCGCACCTCTGACGGCCGCGGCGGCGGTGGCACCGGCAACC
>DATKMS010000264.1:0-5614 GCA_035541735.1 Candidatus Margulisiibacteriota bacterium | reverse complement strand
TCTGTGCGTCGGAGGCGCATGATCAATAGAGCCCCAGTTCGCTGGCCAGCCAAAATCCGTAGGCGATGATCGGTACCACCGCCATCGCGAGGACGAGAAAGATCATGCAAAGGTTATCTCACGCTCTGTGCCAGCGGCGGCTGCGCCGTGACTACTGGAGGCCGATGACGAGGCGTGGTTGATTGGTTGCAAAATGAAGGGGCAAATTCGGGGTTTGCGGTGGACCTCTGTTAAACACTGTCCAAGCGAAAGTACACCGCCGTCACCGCGCCGCGCCGCCGGCTTCCAACGCGTTGCGCAGCGCATCCATCTCGGCGCCAAACTCCCGCCAATCGCCCCGCCGCACCGCTTCGAGGGCTTGCCGGTAGTGCTGTAACGCGGAGCCGGCTTCGCCGGCTGGTGCGGGCCTGGCCGCCACGGCCGGCGCTGCGACCGCAACCGGTGCTGGCCCACCGAAAAGTGACGCCAGCAGCGGCTCGACGCTCTGACTCATCACGACGCGGTCGCCCGCCGAGGCAATGACCCGTTTCAGCTCCGGCAGTTCGCGTTTCTCGGCGCGCAGGTACAGCGGCTCGACGTACAGCAGCGTGTCGTCGATCGGGATCACCAGCAGGTTGCCGCGAATCACGCGCGATCCGGTCTGATTCCACAACGACAACTGCTGCGAAATGGTGGTCTCCTGATCGATGCGCGCCTCGATCTGCGCCGGACCGAAGATGAGCTTTTCCTTGGGGAAGGCGTACTCGATCAGCGTGCCGTACTGCGCTCCGTCGCAGCGCGCCGCCAGCCAGGCGATCATGTTGTCGCGACCGTTGGGCACCATCGGCAGCATGAGGATGAACTCCTCGTGCGCTTCGCCCGGCAGACGCATGATGGTGTAGTAGGGCTGCATGGCCGCCGCCGTACCGCCGGAGCTCTCCTGCGGGAAGCTCCACAGGTCTTCCTTGTTGTAGAACACCTCCGGGTCGGTCATGTGGTAGGTGCCGTACGTGCTGGCCTGCACGAGAAAGAGATCTTCCGGGTAGCGGAGGTGCTCGTGCAAACCGGCCGGAATCGTTTCGAGCGGCCGGAAGAGCATCGGGAAGATGCGCTGGTAGGTGCGAATGATCGGATCGTCCGGATCGGAGATGTAGAACGTGGCGGTGCCTTCGTAGGCGTCGACGGCAATCTTCACCGAGTTGCGAATGTAGTTGATGCCATCTTGCTGGGTCAGCTGTGAGTAAGGGACCCCGTCGCTCGTCGTGTACGCATCCTGCAGCCAGACCAAGCGGCCGTCGTTCACCACGAGGTATGGATCACGATCGAGGGCCAGAAACGGCGCGATCTGCCTGATGCGGTCCTGGATGAGCCGGCGAAAGAGAATGCGGCTGGTCGCCGTGACGTTGCCGCTGATCAGCAGTTTGAGATCGCCAAGGTGCCAGGCGAACAGTGCGCGGCGCCAGAGACTGCCAAGCGAGACGCCGTCGCGTCCTTGGTATGTCGTGTAGACGTTTTCTTGACCTTTCGGGTAGTCGAACTCGGTCGTGCCGCCGCCGACTACGACGTAGCCGCGGGTCTCCTCGCCGAAGTACACCGCGGCCCGATCGATTCGCACGCCCACCGACGAGGCCGGTGGTATGTCTTTGACGTAGAAATGCGGGAGTCCCTCCGCGTCGAAGCGGTTTACCGGACTCATCGCCACGCCGTAGCCGTGCGTGAACTTGAAGCGCTGATTGATCCACGTCTGGGCGTCGGCCGGTAGGCGTGACTGGTTGAGCTCGCGCGGCGACAGCATCACCTGTTGATACCGCCCCTCGAGTGTATAGCGGTCGATGTCGATCTCCTTGAAGTCGTAGTAGAGGCGGATCTCCTGCAGCTGGCGATAGCTGTCGAGCAAGGGCCGCGGATCCCACCAGCGGATGTTCTGGATGGTGGCGTCGTTGGCGGCGAGCACCTCGGGTGTGAGCGCGCCCTGTGCCGGGAACGGCTTGCTGGTGATGCGATCGAGCGCGAAGCCGTAGCGCGTGAAGGCGATATTCTCGGCAATGTACGGTGTTTCCAGGCGCAGCTCGTCCGGCTTGACCCGGTAGGTCTGGAATACGCTCGGGACGATGCTCTCGATGAGCGACGCGCCGAATACCAGCACGACTGCGGCAACCGGCAGCTGGAAACCGAGCCGCTTGACGTTGGCCGCGCACAGCCCGGCCGCAAGCAACGACAACGCGCCCAGCGCGGTCAGCAGGGGAAGGCGTACGTGGACGTCGGTGTAGGCGGCGCCAAAGACGACGCCGTTGTTACCCAACAGCAGCCCGTAGCGCTGTAACGCGTAGTCCACCGCCTTCAGCAGGAAAAACACGGCGAGCAGGATCGATATGTGCCGCGTGACCCCCGCGGCGAGCCGCGGGCCACGCTCACCGACCTGAATCCCGCCGCGCACCCAGTACACGCCGCCGGCCATCGCCGCTGCGAGGAAAACGATCAGGAGGCCCCAGTCCCGCACTAGCTCATACAAGGGCAGGGTGAAGACGTAGAAGGCGATGTCGTTGCCGAACACCGGGTCGGTGCGCCCGAAGGGCACGGCGTCGAGCCAGCGCAGAAAGGTCTGCCAATGAGCGGCCTGCGCGATACCGACGAACACGGCAAGCACGCCCGCTACTCCCGGCACGATCAGCCGCCACGGCAGCACGTCCGGGTTGAACTCCACGAATACAGGTAAACCCTCGCTCACCCCGCCGTCACGCCTCATCAGCCGTATACCGCGCAGGCGCGCGGGCATGCGGACAGCGACGAGACCGTTCACCACAAGGAGCACGGCCGTGAGGGCCGTGGCACCTGCGAAGACGAGGGCCTCAGTGCGCCAGATGGTGAAAAATACGGCCGTGAAGCCGAGCGAGTCGAACCACAGCCAGTCAACCACGAAGCTCGTCAGCGCCGAGACAGCGCTCAAGACGACGACGAGCAGGAGCCCGACTAACAGCAGGAGTGAGGGACGTCGCACTACCGTTCCGTGTGCCTTGACCAGTCAGATTGCATCCCGGCCGCGCTCGCCGGTGCGAATGCGGACGATGTCGTCGATCGGCAAGACGAAGATTTTGCCGTCTCCGATCTGCCCCGTGCGCCCGGCCTGCGCTATTACAGCGGCGCACGCGGCGGCTTGATCATCGTTGACCAGGATCTCCATCTTGATCTTCGGCCGAAAATCGATGACGTATTCGCTGCCGCGATAACGCTCCGAGTGGCCCTTTTGCCGTCCAAAGCCCCTCACCTCGGACACTGTCATCCCTTGGATGCCCTCGCGGGCCAGCGCTTCTTTCACCTCATCCAGCTTGAACGGCTTGATGATGGCTTCGATCTTCTTCATGGCTGTTACTCCTGTTGCGCCGGTGAGCTCAGCTACTAGGCTGCTGAAGAACCCCACCCCATGCTTCGACGGGCTCAGCATGAGCGGATCCCCTCCCCAACTTCCAACTTCATTGTTCTTTCCGCTCACCCTGAGCCTGTCGAAGGGTCTGCCAGTACCCTGCTAGAATGCGTAGATCAGCTCGGTCGCCAGCGTGTCTTGCCCGTGGACGTAGTTGCCCTCGTGTGCGAACACCTTCTTGGTGTCCGACTCGTCGTGCCGATACTCGTTGCGCCAGTAGAGGCCTTCGGCCACCTTGTAGGTGAGCGTCGGCGTGAACTCGTAGTATGTCGCCGCCTGCCCGTAGCCGCCGGTGGGGTGCCCATTGGCCGGCCCGAGCACCCGCGACCCGTTCAGGTCGTCAAAAACCTCGGCGCGCAACGTCGCCGACAGGCTGTCGGTGAACGCATAGATGAGATAGCCCGCCAGGCCATTCCACTGCGCCGTGCGCAGCAGGCCGTTGACCGGCACCGAGTTGCTGTCGTTGCCGTAGTCATAGTCGAGGATGATGGTCAGCGGATCGATGGGCTTGATGGTGATCAATGAGGTGAGCAGCAACCGCTTGGATTCGCCCGGATGGACGTAGAGCTGCAGGGTCGGATCGCAGGTCCCACTGGTGGAGCTGCCGCAGACGGAGGGGTTGACGGTGTTGCTGACGAATTGGCCCGTCTGCTCCGGGCCGTAGGTGACCGTCTGGTAGAAGGTGATGTGCGGGTCGAACGCCAGCGTCAAGCCGCTGTGGATGCTCTTGCCGTCGTTGTTGTCGACCAGCGAATCCCAGCCGTTGACCAGACCGAAGTCCAAGCTCACCTGGTCGGTGAACGCGTAGCTGCTCATGATGCCGGTGTGGGTGAACGGGATGGCGAAGCCGAAGAGGATCGAGTCGGTGATGTTGTAGTTCCAGTTGTTGTACACCTTGATCACCTCGGCACCGGCGAGGGTGACGAAGCGGCCGGCCTTGATCTTGATGCCGCTGCCGACGGGCACGGTGTAGGTGAGGTAGAACTGTGTGGCGTCGAAGAAGTCGGTGCCGTTGCCGGTGATCGGCGTGCCGGCGGAGTTCTTGCGCCCGAAGTAGGTGGCGTTGTTGACCACGTCGCCGGTCTTGCCGAAGTCGAAATCCACCACGAAGCCGGGAACGTTGTCCGCCGTGCGTTCGAAGCGCAGGTTGCCGTTGTTGAGGATGAAGCTGTTCTTCTCGTTGGCGAAGGTCCGCAGGAACGGCTGCGGCAGGGCGTTGCCGCTCGGCGGGTACAGCGCAGGGCCGTTCGGCGTATTGGTGTTCGGTCGATTGATGTCGTAGAGGTAGTCGACGGCCACCAGCGCGTGGACGTTGATCCCCGTCTTATCGAGCAGCGTCTTCTCGTTGTCTTTGACTTCCTTCTCGATGGCATTGATCCGGTCGGTGATGGTCTGGTTCTCGGTTGCCGTCCCCTTCTGCTGTTGATCGACCTTCTGCTCGAGCGCCCGCACCCGATCCTCGAGCGACGGGTCGGCCGCATCCGCAGCCAACGCACGGAGCGGCAGCGCCGCTACCGACAATCCCACAACCACTCTTCCCACTCTCTGCATCTGCCTCACGATCTTTCTCCCCTTTTATTCAGCCGAAATGATTCCAGCCCCGTCCGCCTCGGTCCGCGACTTGGGAAACCACACAACCCGACCAACATCCCGTTCCGGCAAGCGCGACCCGGAGCAGAGGGGGCTGGACCCCGAAGGACCCGGACGCGCTGCGCCGGCGGATTCCGTCGCAGCGCGTCCGGGTGCTACCTACGAACTACGCTGTCTGTGCGTCGATATCGTCACGCCGCCGGTGCGCCATAGCGCGCCCGCAACGCCAGGTTGACTTCCAGGACGTTGACGACCTTTGGACCGAAGAGTCCGCCACCCGGCGCCGTTGCACTGTCCTCGAGCAGGTTTCGGATCTCACGTTGCACCTGCGCCGGATCACCGTTCGTATCCTTCGCCCACTGTGCCGCCACCCGGTCGAGTTGGAATAGCGCATTCTCCAGGGTGATATGCGGATCCAGGCCGGAGCCGGAGGCCATGACCATGTCGGCCGGCACCTCTTGCAGGTCGGCGTCGGCATGCTCTTGGCGCCACATGTCGAAGAAGTTCGATTGGATGTCGGTACCCTCCTTGACCGGTTCAATCGTGGTCTCGGTCTTGCCGTCAGCCGTCTGATGCTGCACCGCGGCCGGGAACTGGCCCGCATGGTCCTTCGAAAAACTATCG
>DATKMS010000263.1:0-18433 GCA_035541735.1 Candidatus Margulisiibacteriota bacterium | reverse complement strand
ACCATCCGGGAGGTAGACGGCAAGCGTCGCCTCGGCGTAGCCCTCGTTCGGCCGGTTGCCGATGCGCGCGAAGCCGCCGAGCCTGGCGCTGCGGTCGTAGAAGTTGAAGTACATGCTCTCGTTGAAGTTCGACTCGCCGGTGTTCTCGTGCATGAAGTCGTCGTGTGGTTTGACGGTGACGGCCATGGGGTCCTCCTGTGCGTGGGCTTGGTGCTGGTGCGAACTGACTCCTGCGTTTCTTCTCTCACCAAACGTGTGCCGCCGCAAGGAAGCACGCATCAAGTGAAGCAGCGGTTTGGCAACGCGCAGTCGACCGGCCTGGCAGCAGCGGCCAGTCACGCGCGGGCGAAGTTCAACAGCAAGCCAGAGTCCAGTCGGCTTGCTGCCCAACGGTATGAGAACGAAGCAGAGGAGAGGGGGCTATTGGGATTGGTCCGAGGCGAGAGACGACGCGCGGAGGATTGAACAGACCCGCGTGTTCACGATATACGCACCTCGCTGGGTCAGGGTCCGGGAGGTAGATGGCGATGCGAATGCGCAACGAGCCAACGCTCGTCAGCGAGCGGGGTGGCCAGCCGAATGAGCTTCTGTAGGCGGATCCCGCAGTGGCGGCCGCCGCGGATGCGATTGGCCTTGGCGCTGTTCGTAGCCAGCGCGGGCGCGCTGTGCGGATGCGGGGGTGGCTCTGGTCCGAGCGACGGGGGCGCGAGCCTCAACGTGCGAGCGGTCTGGCTCTCGCAACCGCTTGCGACCGATGCGGGATCGGCGATGTGTCCTACGCCTGGGTCCATTACGCCGCCGCTGCCCAGCGGGGTCACGAAGGTGGCCATCGCAGTCTCCATCGCCTCCCCGAAATTCCACTGCTGTGTTGCCTTCCCACTCAACGATCCAACGCCGACGGTACACCGCGTCGTGCTCGTGATACCGCAAGAGGGCCGGGCAACGGTGACTCTCGCCGGATTTAGCTCAGACCGGGGCAGCGATCCATCAGCGGATGGCACTCCGGGTACGACGTGCGGCGTGCTGCAACCCGGCGAGCAGGGAGAAGCGTGTTCCGCGGACGGCGCAGCACCGAGCTACATTGGCCGAGTAACGGATCTACCGCTCGTCCAAGGCACGACGGCGGAGGCGTTCATCTGCGTTGTTCCCGTTTCCGCTGCGACACCGAGCCCTTCACCGACCCTAACCGCAATACCGCCAGTGACGCTAACGCCAACGCCGACGGGGTCGGCGTTATCAACAGCCACGCCGACCTCGTCACCCACGCGGAGCGCGCCGCCGCCGTCGGTGACGCCAACGGCCACGGGGTCGGTGCTGTTCGCCACGCCCACCCCGACGCCGACAGCGACGCCCACCTCGACGATCACACCAACCGGCTCGCCAGTATCAACGGTCACGCCAACGCCGACGGACACGGCGACCCCGACGCTGACACCGCCGCCGCCAGCCTGTTGCCAGTGTGGGCCCGCGCAGTGCGAAGCGGCGACGACGACGGGATGTCCGCCGGCCTGTACGCCGGTGCCCAACGCCGTCTGCCAGGGGCAGATCCAGTGCGCCACCATGACACCGTCGCCGACGGCTACGTCCACACCGACGATGACATCAACGGGTTCGTTACCATCAACGGTCACACCAACCCCGACAGCCACGCCGACCTCGTCACCCACGCGGAGCGCGCCGCCGCCGTCGGTGACGCCAACGCCCACGGGGTCGGTGCCGTCGGCCACACCCACCCCGACACCGACAGCAACGCCGACCCCGACGATCACACCAACCAGCTCGCCAGCATCAACGGACACGGCGACGCCAACGCTGCCACCGACGGCGACAGCCACGTCCAGCCCGACGGTCACGCCGACACCAACGGAGTCGCCAACATCAACCGTCACACCGACAGCGACGGCCACGCTGACACCGACCCTGACCCCAACCGCACCAGCCTGTTGTCAATGTGGGCCCGCGCAGTGTGAAGTGGCGGCTACTATGGAATGTCCGACGAGCTGTACGCTGGTGCTCAACGCCGTCTGTCAGGGGCAGACCCAGTGCGCCACTCTTACGCCGACGCGGACGCCAACGGTGACGGCCACGCCGACAGCGACACGGACTCCAACCCGGACACCCACGCTGACTGTAACCCGGACAGCAACCCGAACACTGACGCGAGCGCCAACCCTGACGAATACGCCGACGCCAACCAACACGCCGACCGCAACGCGAACGCTGCCGCCCGGCAGCGTCGAGCTGCTGAGCGTCAGCATCCGCGGTCAGTCTGGAAACGGACCAAGCGCTGGCCCCGCCGCGAATGCCGACGGTTGTCGTGTCGCGTTCTTCTCGGATGCCACGGACCTCGTGCGCGGCGATCGCAACGTGGTGCGCGACGTCTTCTTACGTGACCGGTGCGCGGGGGTAACGACGCTGGTCAGCGTCAACAGTGCAGGAGCGCAAGCCAATGCTGCCAGCCACGCACAGGGCGGCGCCCCGGCCGTCACTGCGGGCGGACACAGCGTCGCGTTCTACTCGGAGGCCACCAACCTCGTGCCGGACGACACCAACGGCGACGCCGATGTCTTCGTGCGCGACCTGGATACCGAGATCACGGAGCGCGTCAGCGTCAGCTCCAGTGGCGTGCAGGGCAACGGCCCCAGCTTGTATCCCAGCATCAGCGCCGACGGCCGCTTCGTTGCCTTTCAGTCGCAAGCGTCCAACCTGGTTCCGGGCGATACAAACGGCACCACCGACATCTTCGTGCGCGACCGACGCAGCGGGACGACGGAGCGCGCGTGCAATGGCACGCAAGGCAACGGCGCCAGCGTTACGCCGTCGATCAACGCCGACCTTGGCTTCGTGACGGACGGTCGCTTCGTGGCGTTCGCGTCGGCGGCGAGCAATTTCGTATTGAATGATACCAACGGCCGCATCGACATCTTCGTCTGCGATCGGCAAACCAGCGCCATCCATCGCGTCAGCGTCAGCAGCGCCGGCCAGCAAGGCAACGGCGACAGCATTCTGCCGTCAATCAGTGCCGACGGCCGGATCGTCGCCTTCAAGTCGGCTGCAAACAATCTCGTGTCGAACGACAGGAACGACACCTTCGATGTTTTCGTGCATGACGAGGAGGGCGGCAGCACGACCGAACGCCTCTCCGTGAGTCCCGCCGGCGGCAACGCCGACGATGCGTCCTTCCCGCCCAGCCTCAGTGCCGTCGGACGCTACGTGACGTTCGGCTCGGCGGCAACCAACCTGGTCGCCCGTGACTTCAACAGTGTTCCGGATGTCTTCGTGCGTGATCGCGGGGACAACCAGACGCGCTTAGTCGATGTGAACGTGGAGGACGAGCAGGCAAACGCCGGCGCGCCCGATGCTGCCCCAAGCATCAGCCGTGATGGCCGGGTCGTCAGTTTCGCCTCGTTGGCCTCGAATCTGGTAGAGGGCGACTTCAACCAAGCCTCGGACGTGTTTGCGAAAGTGAACCCGTTCACTCCATAGCGCGCGCGCAGGGGGAGATGGAGCCAGTGGTGGCGATGGGTGAATAAGGTGCGGACGCGATTGCAACGCTACCTCTCCGTCGGTGTCATCCTGCCCGCGCTTGTGGCAGCGCCCATTGCTGCGCACGCTTCAGAAGAGTCACAGCTGTACGTCAAGCGCGGGCTCATCAAGCTGCACGCCGGCCAGCAGGCAACCGGTGGTCCGATGGCGACTGCGAGGGAGAAGCTGACTGGGGTCCCACGGCGCGAGTACCGGGAGGCTGCCGAGCTGTTCGACGCGGCTGTGAAGGCCGACCCCAACGACATCTACGCGCTCTACTATCGCGGTGTCACCCGCTCGCGTCTGGGTGAGACGGAAGCTGCCGTCCTCGATTTGCAGGAGGTTGTGAACCGCGGTGCCGCTCTGAACCAAGCTGAGCTGAGCCAAGTGAACCTTGAGCTGGGGATCGCCCTGGTGAACGCGCACCGCTACACCGAATCCCTGCCGCTGCTGGAGAAGGCAGCGAACGCCCCCAGTCTCAGCGCGCAAGCGCATTTCTTTCTGGGCGTCGCGCGCTTTCGGGGCGGTGACCAGAACGGTGCGCTGTCCGACTTCACGCGCGCCGACACAGATCCCGAGCTGCGCGTGGCGGCACGCTACTACGAAGGATTGATCACGTACCGCGAGGGGCGTTTCGACCAGGCTCAGGACGCCTTCAGAGACGTCGTGCGTGAGAATCCCGGCTCGCAGATGGGGCGTGAAGCCGCTGCGTTCCTCGAGGCGATGGGTGCCGGTCCCGCATATCGCCTCTACGCCGGTTTCGCGCTCGAATACGACAGCAACGTCGTGCTGGCGCCGTCCAGCGAGCAGGAACAGGTCAAGTTCGGCATCACCAGCCAGTCGGATGGTCGTGCGGTTGTCACGTTGGGAGGCCGCTACCTGGCCTGGCGCACCGACCGCGTGCAATTGACCTTGGGATACGACTTCTACCAGAGCATCTACTTCCAGATGACGGACTTCGACTTGCAAGATCACCGGCCGGGTGTGGAGCTGGTCGGGCACACGGATTTTGCCGAGCTTGGATTCCGAACCCAGTACGATTTCGATCTTCTCGGAACCATCAGTCTGATGCAGCAGGTCCTTGCCTCGCCGTGGATCAGGATTCCCGAAGCCGACTGGGGCCATGCTGAGCTGTTCTACCGCATGCGGTGGCAGGATTACCTCGACAACACGTTCCAAAGCCTCGACGCGATCAACCACGCAGTGGGTGCGCGCGAGGTCATCTACGTCGCCGGGCCGGAGCGCTACCTGTGGCTCGGCTATCGCTTCGACCTCAACGACTCGACCCGCCGGTCGGGTGATCAATTCGGCTACGATGGCAACCAGGGGCTCGTCGGAGTCGGGTGGACGTTCCCGAGCGTCGCAACCGACGCCGAAGTGAGCTACGGATTTGACTACCAGGACTACGACTCTGCGAGCCAGGGGCGCCGCGACAAGGAGAGCACCGTGACAGCTGTCGCCGTGAAGCACTTGAGCGAACGTTATCTCCTGCGTGCTGCCTACCTCGGCACTTTCAATGATTCGAACCAGGCGGCCTTCAACTACAATCGCAACATCGTCTCCCTCGGCATGGAGGCACGGTTTTGAGCATGCGTCCCGTCGTGCGCATCTACCTTGCGGCGTTCGCCGCCCTTCTGTTGACCGCGTCACCGTGCTGGCCGCAAAAGCTTGGCGAGGTTGCCGCCTGCGAAGGCGTGGCCTGGATGACGAGAGCGATCGATCGCCGCCCGATGCGTGTCGAGGGCATCGTCGATCTCGTATCGAACTGCAAGCTGAGGACCGGCAGTGACGCGCGCTTGAGCGCCGCTTTCGAGTCCGCCACCACCCAGTACGGCGGATTTGACATGCTCTCTGACACCGAAGTGGATATCCGCGGCGCGAGCGGGCACCTGGACGTCATCGAACTTTCCGGAGGAGGGCTACAGATGCAGGGCCCCGGATACGTTCTCACTCCCGAGTGTGGGGCTCGAGGCCACGGCACGGAGTACATCGTGAGCTACAACTCCGATACCCACGTCACGGTTGTCATCGGCGTGAGTGGCCACGTCGAGGTCGAGCCCAGGGTGGGCGGCCAGACGCCCACCCTGACGGCGCAAGAAACCATGTCGGTGGGCCCCGAAGGGATTCGTGACGGGCCGCATCGTATGAGTGACGACGACTTCAACGCCGTCGTCCGCAAGTTCGCGTTCATCGGCGGCGGACGCGCCGAGAGCCAAGTCGTAGGCCACCCGCTGCTTGCGGGCCAAGGGCTAAGGGAGGCGGAACTCGCCCCCACAATGGGATCTCGATGGCCCTGGGAGGAGTGGCCAAGGTGGATCGATCCTCCCTTCGTGCAACCACCCGGAGTTGTCGCGGCGCCCCAGGTGGGAGTTACGTTCTGAAGCGTGCCAGCGCGTTTCTCGGTGGTTCTACTGTCCACCCTGCAGTCGGCCCGGTGAGGGTGGCCGCGTTGTCGGATCGGCGAAGAACCAGCTCGTCAACGCCGCGAGTTGGCTGCTGCTCGGCTTCACGCCAGGGCTAGAGCGAATTTGGAGGAGACGCTGATAGCGGTCGCTCAGCGGTGCTACTGCTCTTTCGGCGCTCGACTGTAGGCCGCTGACCGCTTCGGCAAGATCTGCCAGAGCCATCTGATCAGCCTGCGTGAGCACCGGCGTGTCGATGATGGCGGCGAGGTTGCCAGACGTCGCGACGACACGTGTGCCATCAGGACTGAACGCTGCGGACCTCACGGCATCATCGAACGCCACTGCGTCGCTGAGCGGTACCCCCGATCGGCCGTCCCAGAGGCGCGCCGTCCGATCTTCAGACGCAGTGACGACGCGGGTTCCATCCGGGCTGAAGGCTACTTGGAGCACGACGTCGCGGTGCTGCATGATTTGACCGAGGGGTTCCCCGGAGGGGGCTTCCCAGAGTCGGGCGGTGCGGTCGCGCGCGGCGGTTGCGATGCGGGTCCCATCCGGGCTGAAGGTCGCTGCCAGGACGTCGTCCAGGTGGGGCATCGCTCTACCGATCGGGGCTCCGGAAGATGCGTCCCAAAGCTGAGCGTAATTCCCCGACGCGGTGATGACCTGCTTGCCGTCAGGGCTGAAAGCTGCGAAGCGGACCGCGCCGCTATGCTGCATGGGTTTGCCGAGCGGCGCGCCGGAGGGCGCGTCCCAGAGCCGTGCCGTAGCGTCGTCGGACGCGGTGACGATGCGTTCTCCATCCGGACTGAAGACAGCAGAGTGCACGGCCTTGCCGTGCTTCATCGGTGCGCCGATCGGCTTGCCGGTGTCGGCGTCCCAGAGGGTTACCGAGCCATCGGCCGACGCAGTGACGAGCCGGCGGTCGTCGGGACTCAAACTGGCGCACGTGACATGTGTACGACCGTTGTGCTGAAGGGGTGGTCCCACTGGCGTTCCCGAGAGGGCATCCCAAATGCGGACCCGGCCGTCCTGCGAGGCAGTGATGACGCGCGTGCCGTCGCTGCTGAAGGCGACATGGGCAACGGCCGTGTCACGCTCGGGCGGGATGGGTTGGCCGACGGGCGCCCCGGAACGCGCGTCCCAGCGGCGCGCCTGACCGTCATCGGAGCGTGTAAGGACGTGAGTGCCGTCGGGGCTGAAGCCGGCCGACACCACAGTGCGAGGGTGCTTGATGACTAGCGGCAGTGCAGGTTCGGTGGGGGAGGACCAGATCTGGGCGGTGTGGTCTTCAGAAGCAGTGACCACCTGCGCCCCGTCGGGGCTGAACGCTGCAAACAAAACGGGACCCTCGTGTCGCATCGGCTCCGTAGCCCTGCGCGGTTGGCCGGTGTGCCCATCCCAATAGCGCACCGTGCGGTCGTCCGAGGCCGTCAGGATGGTGTTGCCATCCGGGCTGAAGACCGCATACCGGACGGCATCCTGATGCTGCATCGGCGTACCGAGCAGCGCGCCGGAGTGGGCATCCCAGAGGCGGGCGGTATGGTCCACGGATGCCGTCACGACGCGCGTGCCGTCGGGGCTGAAGGCCGCATGGCCGACGCCGTTGCCGTGTTGCATGGGCTGGCCCACTAGCTCTCCGGAGCGCGCATCCCAGAGGCGCGCCGTGTTGTCCACCGAGGTCGTTACGATGTGGGTATCGTCCGGGCTGAAAGCAACAAACTGCACCGCGAGATCGTGGCGCAGAGGATGTGCGAGGAGCTGCTTGCCCGAGTGCACATCCCAGATTTGGGCGGTGTGGTCTTCGGACGCAGTAGCGACGCGATTGCCGTCAGCGCTGAACGTGGCGTAGTGGACCGGACCATCGTGCATCAAGATCACACCGAGCGCGGCTCCGGAGTATCCATCCCAGATCTCCGCAGTGCCGTCGTCTGAAGCGGTGAGGACCAGCTTGCCATCGGGGCTGAGGACCGCCGAGCTCACCGCGCGGTCATGCTTCATCGGTTTCCCGAGGGGTGCGCCCGAGTCCGCGTCCCAGAGGTGCGCGGTGCCGTCGTCCGACGCCGTGACGATGCGTGCTCCATCGGGGCTGAACACGGCGGAGCGCACCGCGCCCTTATGCGGCATCCGCTTCCCGAGTTGTGTGCCCGAATGAACGTTCCAGAGGCGGGCGCTGCCATCGTCAGACGCCGTGACGAGACGCCCATCGGGGCTGAAGTCGGCGAACCCGACAGGTCCGTCATGGTGCAATGGGGCGGTCGACGGCAGCGGCCAACTGCGATTCAAGAGCAAAGCGACGGCCAGGCTGCGCGCCGCCGGCGTATCTTCCTTGGTCTGTTTGAGCACTGCGGCCAGGTAGGCCAACGAGTCGGCCGCTTCTTGCGGCATCACTTGCGGCGCCGCCGCGCGCAGCAAGCTCTGGAACTTTTGCTGCTCGGCCAGCTCTTTCTCTCGCCGAAGGTAAAAGGTGCGCAAACCGAGGGAGAACCCGCCGACGAGCACCGCCGCGACGGCAGCGGCCACGTACATCCGCCGGCGGTTGCGCTTACGCCGGCTGCGTTCGATGTAGGCGACCGTGTTCCTGAACTCCTCACTCCGGCTTTCGCCCTCCGCGTAGCGTGCTGCCCACTGCGGGTTGGGCTTCCAGCGCCCGTCGCCCGCCCGCCACGCGAGGGCACGGGTGAGATCACGGCCGGTCAACAGCTCGCCGCGGGCGCGCTCGCGCCAGCGGCGGTACTCGGCGGCACGTTCGCCTTCTTCTTCGACCCACCCGTGGAGCCGCTGCCAGTGCCGAATCAGGGCCTCGTGGGATATGTCGATCCGTGTGTTCGCCTCGAGCGGCGGAACATAGGTGAGGAAGTTCACGTCTTGCTGCGCGAAGGCCTGCACGACCGGTGTGAAATCCTCCCAGCTCCGAGCTGACGGTGCCGCCGCTGCGATCTGCTCGAGCGTCTGGGGCCGCCGAACGTCCCTGCTGCCGTCGCTGATGCCCGTGCGGCTGCGTTCGGTAATGCAGCGGAAGAGGTGCTCCGCGGCTTCCTGCTGCTTTGCAGACATGCCGGCCCAGACCTTCTCGGCGTGACGGTCGAGCGCCTGCGCCACCCCACCGATCTCACCGAGCTCCGAGCGCCCAATCGTCGGTGACTGCGGAGTGGTTCTGATCGCGCTTTCCCACATGCGCGCCAGGGCATGCTGCAGGATCGGCAGCTGATCGAACCCGACGGTGACCTGCCCCGTGATTTGATTGATGAGTTCGTTCGCCACGTCGGGTGCGATCGTGCCGCCGAACATCCGCGCTGGGCCAACGATGGCCTGGCGCAGCTGATCACGTGTCAAGCGGGGCGTCAGATACTGCGCGCGGTTGATGGCTTCCGGCAGATCGAGGAACCGCACGCAGTGGCCCAGGAAATCCGTGCGCATCGTGATGGCGATGAAGATCTGCGCCGCCGGTTCCGCCCGCGCCCGCAGAAGCAGACCGACGAATGCCTCTGCTTCGTCCGCTTGCGCGGTGCCCGGTTCTGGATAGCGGAACAGCTCCTCGAACTGATCGACGAGCACGAGCAGGTTGAACGCCGGTAGTGACGCTCCTCCACTGTGGGCTCGGGCGCTCCGGCTGCGTGCATCCTCGACGACATGAAGGAGCCCGAGTGGCCCACGTCTGAGCTCGGCCTCGATGAGCGGGAGCGTCTGAGCAACTGCGCCGTCGGATGGTGCGGCGGTGCTACTCGACAGCTCGGCGCGCAGCGCGTCAGGTTGGAGCAGCGCCCGAGCGAGGCGCCGAACGGGTTGATCGCCCGGACGCAGGATGGCGACGCGCCACTGACTGCCGGTGCCAAGCCAGCCGGCCGTGAGTGCCGGGAGCATGCCGGCGCGCACCAGACTGGATTTGCCACAGCCCGATGGCCCGATCACCGCCAGAAATCGCTCTCGCTGCAGAATCCCAAGCAGACGATCGGTATGCGTCTCGCGCCCGAAAAAAATTTCTGCTTCGTTCGCTTCAAAGGGGCGCAGGCCCGGATAGGGGGCGACTACCTCCGCGTGCTCAAGGAGCATGCCCTACGTTTCCAGGTGAGCGCAGTGCGTTGACCAGGGCCGCGAGTTGCGCGGGGTCTACACCATTGCTGTATTCGAGCGTCAACAGACTGGGACTCTTGACCGGGTCGCGCTTTCCTGGCGGCGGCGCGTGGAGGAGAGCGCCCCACACACCGCCGCGCCTCTGTGCCAGAACCTTGCGATCGATCTGAAACTGCGACACGACCCAGGTGTCAGGTGCCCGGCCGTAGACGATGACGGCTCCGTCGGACGTTTCGAGGATGGTTTGCTGCGCGAGCCGAATCTCCTCCGGTGTCTGGCCGGGGGCCGGTAGCGGCGACACCACCACCTCGACCCCCGCCTTCACAAGTGCGTCGCCGATCGCCTCCGCGACCTCGCGGTCAACGACGTCGGCATTGATGTAGATGGACAGTGGACTGCCGCTGGGAGGTCCCGATCCTGGAGGTGTGGACGCTGGAGGGACGCCGGGGAGAGGAGGTGGCGCGGATGGAGGCTTGGGGGAGGGAGGTTGCGGGGATGCCGGCTCAGGGGCTGAGAGTGCGTTAACGATCTCGCCCTTGAACTCTTCGATTCCGCACACGTGGACCTCCGGCGCCAGCAGCAGTTCCCTGTACGCCGCTGTTTTGGCCGCGGCGGGATCCACTTCACGAGCGCGCCACTTGAGGATGCGCAGGCCGCGCGCTTGGCGTTCCCGAGCTGCTTCGTTCGCCTGCAAGGCCACGAACGAGGTCTCCGAGCCGGGCGGCCGGCTGCCTTCCCATGGCCCGAGCAGCTGGACGAAGAGGGCGGCACGGTTCAGATCGCTGCGCAACGCCTCGACGTATGACGTCTCTGTGTCGCGCGGATAACCAGAACCGGGCAGCACCTCGAAGAGCTGTTGCTGGAGAGCCGCTTTGACACTCTCGCGCGTGTCGATGAGATCGTCCGTCGCCTCTGCCAGAACCACGGCCGGCCGCGGTGCCAGCGTCTCCGTGTTCGCATGGTCCTGCCTGACGTAATTTGCGATTTGGTTGGCAAGCCCGACCACCCTGTCCCAAAACGCATCATCCCCATCTTCATCCGGAACGGGGTAGCCCAGGAGCCGCGGACCTGTGGCGTCCTCCACGTAGAACTGAAATGCCGTTAGATCGCGGAGTCGCTGATGCCAGGTCTCGCGCGGGACCGGCTCGATTTCCACGACGAAGACGTTGTCCTTGTTCTTCGTCGCGGCCGCGGCGACCAGAAAGTTGCCCAACTCGCGCTTGCACCAGGCCGACTTCTGGTAGCTCGGAGACATGATCAGCAACAAAGTGCGGCTGGCGCGCAGAGTGCTCAGCAGCGTGGCGGGGACGTTCTCGTTCGCGGCGAGCTCGTGGTCCATCCAAACATCCACCCCACCGAGCTTCATGTCGAGGACCCTCTTCAACTCATCGACGAGAACCGTCACCCACCCCTTGGAAGCATTCCGCGGCGGCTCGTCGTCAAGATGCGCGTAGCTGACGAAGACATCATGAACTGCACCTGCAGTAGGGATGCTTGCGTTCATGACGGCAGAGTCCTCTTGGTCGTCGACAACTTCGCACCCGCTCCTTCACTTGGAGGAGGTTTTGCAGCCTACTCGAATGCAGTGGCCATACCGGATCGTCTGTCGATTTTCCAGCGCGGCGGCCGGCGCCACAGGTCAAGCAGAGACGCGTGAGTCAATTCGTCCCGGACGCACCGGATTGGCCCTCGGTGCGCTCGGCGCCGGCGCTCGGAGCGCGCTCACGCGCGATCTGTGTGATGTAGGTGTCGACCTCCTGCCGGCCCATGGCTTCGACCTGTGCGGCAAACGTGGCGTAGGCATCGGCGAGGCTGGGATACGACTGATACGGGCCGCTCTTCTGGAAGAACGACCAGCCTTCGCTCTTCAGCATCTCGGCCGTGCGCCGGTAGTGGCGCCAGCGTTCGCCGAACCGAAAGAACTCCTCCACTGTGACGCTGATGGCCACCACCAAGCTCAGGCCGAACGTGAGCCAGCGCACCCATTCCCCGCCGTGCCCATCGACATTGAGACTCACCAGGGCAGGAACAATCACGCCGCCGACCAGCGCAGCCACCCGGAACACGTAGTAGCAGCGCTGTTGGACGTACGACTGCCGCTCCATGAAGTCGATCTGACTCAACCAGCGGGAACGCAGGAACTGCTTGGCCTGGTCGGGAAGTTCGACGAGGTCGATGATGGGGGCGAGACGCCGCGCCTCGTCGGACCCGTATGCAGATGCGTCGCTCAGAGATGATCCCGGAATCATGGCGGCGTGCCGACGGAAGGTGAGTGCGGATTGTTGGCTGGCGATCGCTCTCTTCTCACGGCGGTGATCGCGCCGGTCTCTTCGAGTAGGACAACCCGCACCTCGTCGAGCGTCAGGATCCCCTGCCGGCGCAACGCCGCCATCAGCTCGTCACGGGTGATCAACTCGCGACGCAAGTGTTCTTCAATCACCTTGCCGTTGTGGACGAGCAGCGTCGGCGCGCCTTCGACGAGGCGCTCGAAGCGCTTGTTCACCGTGGTCAGGCGGGCGATGCCGTAGTTGAGGCCGAGGATCGTCACCGCTCCGATGAGTCCTCCGGTGATCGAGTTGTCGTTGCCGATGATCGCGTTTTGGACGGTATTGCTGAGAATCAGAAGGACCACGAGATCGAAGGACGACATTTGTCCGAGCTGACGCTTGCCGGTGAGCCGCAACGTGACGAGCAAGAAAAAATAGACCACCATCGCCCGAATGATTTTTTCCACTACCGGGAGGTCGGGCGTCCACATGGTAGCGGGTCAGCGCGGGGGCAACTGCTTGGTGTCGCGCTCCACGTGCGAGTACTGATCGCGGTCCAACGTGATGGCATCGTTGTCGTCCGCGGGCCGGCGTAGCCGACCGCGGAGGAACAACGGCAGGAAGAGCGCCGCCAGAGTCCCGCCCGCCAGCAGCATGGCAGCGAATGAGAGGAAGACGAACAGGAGCGGTGCTACGAGCAGCAGCAGGAGTGCCGGCGGCAAGGTCCCGTGCCAATAGTAGAGGTGCGGGCCCTTGCCCTTGGTGTGCTTGGTGTCCATCAATTCCAACCTCGTAGCCGCGGGCGCGATGACGCGCCTTATTCCGACTCCACGACCGAGTCGAAGAAGCGCACCAGGTCGCCGCGGTGCTCCCCGGCGTTGAAGGCCATCGCGGCGCGCGGGTGCTCGTTGAACATACCCGTAATCATGTAGGGGATGTCGAAGCCCCAGCGCAGGTCCGCACGCATCGGCTCGATGTGCTCCTGGATACACTGCAGAACCGGACGCAGCCGGTACTTGGGATTGTGCAGGAAGCCGAGCAGCAGTTCCGTCTGGCAGTTGCCCGCGCCGCGTCCGAGGCCGGCCATGCTGCTGTCGAGCAGGTTCGCTCCACTGATGGCGGCCTCGATGGTGTTCGCGTATGCCAGCTGCTGGTTGTTGTGTGCGTGCATGCCGAGCGTCTTGCGGCGCGGGTCGGTGAACTTTTTGTAGCGATCGACGAGATGGCGTACCTGCTCGGTGTAGAAGGCGCCGAAGCTGTCGACCAGGTACACCGCGCCGACATCCGTGTCGCACAACATCTCCAGCGCTCCCTCGATCTCGCTCTCCGACACGGCCGAGGCGGCCATGAGGTTCACCGTCGTCTCGTAGCCCTTGTCATGCGCGTCTTTGATCATGTCGATGGCGGTGGGCACCTGGTGGATGTAGGTGGCGACGCGCACCATGTCGATCACGCTCTCCTGCTTTGGCAGGATGTCATCGTGGTAGTCGCAGCGTTCGGCGTCGGCCATGACAGAGAGCTTGAGATCCGTGTCGTTGTCGCCGACGATGCGGCGCAAGTCATCCTCGTCACTGAACTTCCACGGACCGTACTCTTGCGGGGACGCGAGGCGCTTGGAGGTCTTGTAGCCGATCTCCATGTAGTCGACGCCCGCCGCGACGCAGGCCTGATACACGGCCCGCACGATGTCGTCGCTGAAGCGGTGATTGTTCATCAACCCGCCGTCGCGGATGGTGACGTCGAGCACCTTGATCTCCGGGCGGTACGACACCCAGCGCTGTACGAACCCGTTTTGCGTCTCCATCTTTTTCGTCACGTTCGACACCTCTGTCTGCGGCATTTTTTGCGGCCGCGGGCGGCGCGCAACGGGGATCACATAGCGTTCACCCGGCCCCCACTGCAACCATATGCCTGGCCCACGCGCTGTGGCACCACGCGCTCCGCCCGGCCGCGGCCGCGTGTCAAGATCGGGCCGCACGGCACGCCTGCACGAGTGTGCAAACCTCGTCGCCGATGCGGTCGTATCGTCCCGCCGCAAGCCAGTCCGGGCGAAACACACTGGCACCGAATGCCACGGCCGCCGCGCCCGCCGCGAAGTACGCCGCCATGTTCTCGGCGTTCACGCCACCGCAGGCCAGCAACGGGATCTGCGGGAACGGCCCGGTGATTTCCTTCAGATAGCGGGGGCCGAAGCAACTCGCGGGAAATACCTTCACCATGGTGGCGCCCGCCGTCCAGGCATTGAAAATCTCCTGCGGCGTCAGGGCGCCGGGGAAGACCGGGATGCCAGCCGCCGCGCACCGTTCGACCACTGCCGGCACCAGCGTGGGCATGACGACGAAGGTGGCGCCGGCGTCGACGGCGGCCGCGAGGTCATCAACGCAAAGAACGGTACCCGCACCCACCATGAGGCGCCCCGTCGCCGCAGCAACCATCGCGGCGATCAACGCCGGTGCGTCCGCGGTGTTCATCGTGATCTCGACCGCTTCCAAGCCGGCGGCGACCACGGTCTCCGCTAGCGGCGCGACTGCAGCGGCCGTGATACCGCGCAGAATCCCAAGGACCGGCAAGCGGCGGAAACGTTCTACATCCATTCTGCGGGAGCGGGGGCCCGGACTATCTTGATTCCCTGGTAACGGCGGACGCGGTTCATTTCAGTACGTTTCGGTCCATCCGCCGCGGTGTCGTGCTTGCGGCTTTCGGTCATTCCAAACTCTGTAGCAGGTCGAGTAGCCGTCGGGTACCGTCGCGCAGGTTGCCGGTCGACAGGCGTTCGTTGAGGCCGTGCTCGCGGCTGCCTTCGTCTTCCGTCAAGACGAACGGAGCAAAGCCGTAGCTGGGGATTCCCTTCTCGCGAAAGTAGTGGCTGTCGGTGAAGCCGGTGAGCACGCTCGGAACGACGGGCAGGTGCTCGTGCGCCGCGAGCGCCTGCAGCGCTGCATACAGGGGCGTGGTGGTAGGTGATGCCGAGGGCGGAAAATTCAGCAGGACATCGATGCTGACCTCTGGGTCGTCGATCACGCGGCGGACCGTCTCGATGAACGCTGCCGGCTCCTCACCCGGCAGCAGCCGGCAGTCCAACTCGGCGCTCGCCGTGCGCGGAATGACGTTCGTCTTCTCGCTGCCGCTGAGCACGGTGGGGGTGAGTGTGTTGTGCACCAACGCCGCGTCACTGGCCTTGTCGAGGAACGCGGCGCGGAACTTCTGGTTCCGCAAGGCGCTGCGCAGGTCGCTGTACGGCTTGCGCCGCGTCTCATCCTGTAACGGGGCGAGCGCTGCGTAGTACGCCTCGACCTCGGGCGTTACCCGCAGCGCCGGTGGATACTCGCGCAGGCGTTCGAGGGCGCGCACCAGGCGGGTGACCGCCGTCTCCTTCTGCGGCGCCGAACCATGGCCGGGCCGCCCGCTCGCCGTCAGCCGCAGCCAGCAGGGCGTCTTCTCGGCGACGGCGACGCTGTACGCACGCTTCCCGTTCGGAAGGACGTCGATGGCGCCGCCTTCATTGAGGAGAAACGCCGCGTCAGCGAAGCGATCGAAGTGATGCTCGACCATCCATCCCGCGCCCAGCTTGCCGCCGCTCTCTTCGTCGGCTGTACCGAGGAAGATCACGTCGCGTTTGAGCGTCACCCCATGTTGCTTCAGCACCACCAGCGCCATGGCGTCGACCGTGCCGACGCCCTTGCAGTCGAGCGCGCCGCGGCCATACACGTAGCCGTCGCGCACCACCCCAGCGAACGGCGGCACCTCCCAGCCATCCGGGTTGGCCGGGACGACATCGAGATGGTTCAGCAGAATGATCGGCCGTCCGCTGCCGCTGCCCTTCAGACGCGCCAGTACGGAGGTGCGTCCGGGCGCTGCCTCGAAGGTCTCGGCCTCGATGCCCGCCTGCCGAAACCACTCGGCGAGAAACTGCGCCGCCGCGGCTTCGTTGCCGGGCGGATTGGTCGTGTCGATCTGAATGTACGCGCTCAGGAAGGCGGTCGCCTGTTGCTCGACATCGGCCCAGTCGATGTCTGCCGCCGGTGCGTCAGTGGCCGCTGCCAGCACAACCGCCAGCGTCGCTGCGGCCGCGACGACGGCTCGTCTCACGCGTGCTCCTTGAGTTCGACCACATAGCCGTCGGGATCTGTGATGTAGATCGACAGGCCCATGCCGGTGGCGCCCAGGCGCGGTACCGGCTGATCGTCGAGGACGTCCACGCCGCGTTCGTGCAGCCACGGGATGATGCGTCCGAGCTGGCCGGCGGCAATGCCGACGCAGAAGTGCAGGAAGCCACCGGCGGTCTTGCCGGCGGCGCGGTCGAAGGCGGGGTCGGGGACGAGATCGAGCAGTTGGTTGCCGATGCGCACCGACACGAACGGCCGTTGACCGGCGCGATACTCCTCGAGGAACTGAATGGGCAATCCGAGAATGTCGCGGTAGAAGCCGAGCGACGCATCGAGGTCGCGCACGCGCAGAACGAAATGATCGAGAGCGGTGACGGTGATCACCGGGGGCCTATCGCTGCAACGCGTCGACGATGGCCGTCCCCGGCGCGGCCTCCAGATCGACCGCCGTCGTTTCGAGCAAGCGCGCCACAGCCATGTAGAAGCCGATCGCCAGGATCAGCTCGACGATCTCACGCGGCGGGAAGTGTCGTGACATCTCCGCGAACGTGGCATCGGACGCGCGCACGTCACGCACCACCTCGTCGGTGAAGCGCAGCACGCGCTGGTCGCGCGCATCGAAACAGTCTGCCCGTGCATTCCCCGCTTCCAATGCCGCAATCTGCGCATCAGTGACGCCCGTGGCCTTGGCGATCGGCACGTGCTGGGTCCACTCGTAGCGCGCCCGCGACAGGGTGGCGACGCGCAGGATGGCCAGCTCGCGCAGGCGGGCGCTGAGCTGCTGGCGCCCGAGGATGCTGGCGCCGTAGCGCAAGAACGGGCGGAAGTTGGCCTCGGCGTGCGCTACGATGCGGAAGATGTTGAGCGGCGCCGCCAGGCCCGCGAATGCCTCCTGCACTTTGGGCGGTGCACTGGCAGGGTCAACGTACGGAAGTCGCGCCATGGAGCCTCCTCTGTGTGCGGCCGATCGTGACAGCGTGCCGGCGGAATGTCGAGAGGGGCGCGCGGGGGCTGGCTCGGCGACCGCCGAGACTGTCGTCTCAAGGTTCTGAGCCCGCCGCTCGTTGCCTTTGCGTCGGCGTTCGCGTAAGCCGCCACGAGGTCATGACCGGCGCTGCCATCGCCCTGGTACTGCTCTCCGCGCTCTTGCATGCCACGTGGAACTTCCTCAACAAGGGCAGCAGCGACCGCTGGGCCTTCTTTGTCGCGCAAGGCGTACTCACCTGTGTGGCCTATGTACCATTCGTCGTGTGGCAGTGGCCGCAGGCGGGCATCGCGCCGATCGGGTGGCTGTGGATCATCGCATCGGCGGTGACGCATGCCGCGTACGCCGTCTTCCTCCTCAAGTCATACGATGCCGGCGACCTGTCGGTGGCCTATCCGCTCAGCCGCACGGCGCCCGTCTTGGTAGCGGGGTGGGACGTCGCGACGGCGCGCAGCCAGTTGACGGCCGGTGGTGTCGCCGGCGTCGTGCTGGCGGGGATCGGAGCGGTGATGCTGCAGCTCCCCGCGCTGCGCGCGCGCGGCGTGGGTGCGGTGCTGCGCGCTCCGGTGACTCGCTACGCGCTGATGACGGCGGTGTTCATCGCCATGTTCACCATATGCGACAAGCAGGGCGTCGCCGATGTTCCTGCCTTCGTCTACCTCTATCTGCTCTGTCTCGGTGAGTTCTCGCTCATCTTGACAGGGCTCGGCCGAACCGCCCCGGGGCGCGCGACGCGCGAGCTGCGCGGCAACACGCGCGCCGTTCTGTTCACCGGGCTCGTCGGCCCGCTCTCCTACCTGCTGATCCTGTTGGTGCTCGAGACGGCGCCGGCAAGCTACGTGCTCGGTCTCCGTCAGACGAGCATCGTCTTCGGCGTCATTCTCGGACACATCTTCCTGGGCGAAGGCGAAACGCGCTACCGCCTGGCCGGCGCGGCGATCATCACGCTCGGCAGTTTGTTGATCGTCGCCGCAGGGTGAACAGATTTCGAATTGCGGATTGCGAATCGCGGATCTCCGCTCCCGTCCGACCATTCGCAATTCGAAATTCGCGATTCGCAATTCTTTACGCGCC
>DATKMS010000262.1:0-5661 GCA_035541735.1 Candidatus Margulisiibacteriota bacterium | reverse complement strand
GCGGCTGCTCGCTGCGGTGCTCGTCGACTCTCCGCGACCAATTGGTCGCGGCCCCATTGAAGCCGAGAAATACGAACCTTTCAGTTTGATGCCAAGCATCTCTCCGCGACCAATTGGTCGCGGCCCCATTGAAGCTTCTTGTCCTCGGGCGTCGCGCCGCTCCCGTACTTGCCTCTCCGCGACCAATTGGTCGCGGCCCCATTGAAGCCGGTTTTGGAAAGAGGCCAAATCGCGGAACGCGGCGGAGAGGCCGTCCTATCGCGCCCGAAAAGACGGGCCTGAATGGACTCCGCAACGTAAGCCCCATGGCCGAGCCAGTCCCTCCGAACCGCGGTTCGCGCCCCCGCGGCCGGGAGATCCGTGCTTTCGCACCCCTTTCGGCGCTGACGCGGCCTCCGAAGAATCTTCGAGTGCCAGTTCAGGCCGACCGACCCGGTGCACGGACCGCTGCGGGTCGGCGCCCGGGGAGCATCCCCGGCTGCAGGAATTCTCCGCAATTCATTTCGCAACCAAGAGAAACCGGTCGCGTTTGCAACTCACTGCGGCGTGGTACCCGGCGGGAATGGTTCGTGCTCCAGCATGCCTTCAGCGACGAAGGAGTGCACAATGACCGATACCCTGGTGAACATGCGCGACATCCGATTTGTCTTGTACGAAATGCTCGATGTCGAGAAGCTGACCACGTACGACTACTTCGCGGACCACTCCAAGGAGACCTTCGACACGGTGCTGGAGGCCGCATATCAGCTCGCACGCGAGGTGTGCTGGCCGGCGTACGCGGAAATGGACCGCATCGGCGCCACCTACGACGCCACGAGCAAGACCACGCGCGTGCCGCAGTGCATGCACAAGATCTGGCGTGCCTACAAGGAAGGCGGCTGGCATGGCGAGACCGCGCCGCTCGAACTGGGAGGGCAGCAGGTTCCGGGCAGCGTAGCGGCGGCCACGGCGCTGATCTTCAACGCCGCCAACACCGCGGCGAACATGTATGTCGGCGGCGCCGCGGGGGCAGCCGGATTGATTCGTTCGTTCGGCAACGAGATGCTGAGGAAGACGTTTCTGGAGAAACTCTACGCCGGGGAATGGGGCGGCACCATGTGCCTCACCGAACCGCAGGCCGGCAGCTCGCTGAGCGACGTCAGGACCACCGCCGTCAAAGCCAAGACCGGCGACTATTACCTGCTGACTGGCACCAAGTGCTTCATCTCGAGCGGCGATCACGACCTCACGGAGAACATCGTGCATCCGGTGCTCGCCCGCCTGCCGGACGCACCGCCCGGGGTGAAGGGCATCAGCCTGTTCATCGTTTCCAAGTACCGCATCAACGCCGACGGCTCGGTGGGCGAGTTCAACGATGTGACCACCGCCGGGATCGAGCACAAGCTCGGCCTCCGCGGCAACGCCACGGCGACGCTGAGCTTCGGCGACAACGGGGACTGCCGCGGCTGGCTGCTGGGCGAGGCAAACAAGGGCCTGGCGTACATGTTCCAACTGATGAACCACGCCCGCATCAATACCGGATTGCAGGCCACGAGCCTCGCATCCAACGCCTACCAGCATGCGCTGCAATACGCGCGCGAGCGGTTGCAGAGTCGGAGGATCACCGAGAAGAATCCGACCACGCCGCAGGTGCCCATCATCAAGCACGCCGACGTGCGGCGCATGCTGCTGGCGCAGAAGGCCACGACCGAGGGCATGTTCGCCCTGCTGGCGTTCGCAGCGTTCCTCGGCGATCAGGAACGCTGCAGCCCAGACGGAGCCGCGCGCATGGCGGCGGCCGACATTCTCGATGTGTTGACGCCGGTGTGCAAAGCCTATGGCTCGGAGGCGGCGTACGATTCGATCGTCCTCGCCATCCAGTGCTACGGCGGCTACGGCTTCAGCGAAGAATTCCCGCTCGCGCAGATGCTGCGCGACTGCAAGGTGTTCCCGATCTACGAAGGCACCAACGGCATCCAGGCCATGGACCTGCTCGGCCGTAAGGTCGTCCTGAAGGGCGGCGAAGCCTTCCGAGCGCTGCTGGCCGAGATCTCGAAGACCATCGACAGCGCCTCCCAGATCGACGCCGTCAAGGACATGGCCGACAAGGTCGCCGCGGCGTTGAACGAGGTGGCCGAGACCACCACCTACCTCGGTGGCATCGCTATGGGCGGGGACATCGACGCCTACATGAGCGCCGCGACGCCATACCTCAGGATGTTCTCCCGGCTGGTCATTTCCTGGTTGTTTGTCTGGCAATCGGTGGTCGCCCAGAAGGCGCTCGCCGCCGCTGTGGGAGCCGCCGATCACAGCTACTACCAGGGCAAGCTGGCGACGGCACGGTTCTACGTCAACAACGAGTTGCCGTATGTGCATGCCACCGCGCAGATCCTCAAGAGCGGCGAACGCACCGCCCTCGACTTCGACGAGGCGTGGTTCTAGCCTGCGGCGGGCCTCACCATCTATGGCTGCCTCCCGGATGGGTCGCTGCTGACTTTCCAAGTCGGACAGCCGGCAGTAGGGCTGCAGCCAACGTCTCTGCTGCCATAGTTGCAGTCGAAAGGCTGACGCAGCGCCACCACTGAACTGTCCCTCGCCGAGCACGGCAGCCGGGCGGCGGACAACGGCGGCGCGCGGCGCGCCGCGGCACTCAGGTTGCACGCGTTCTCCTCTGCAAAACCTCGGGGGAACCATGCACGGAACGACCTCTGCAACGCGGCGCCCGCCGCGTCTTGCCCGGCTGGCCGGCGGCGCGGCGCTCGCCGCGGCGACTGCCCTGCTGCCTGGCGTGGCACATGCCACCGCCGGCTACGACATCGTCTACGTCCGACAGCCGCGCTACGGCGACAACACCAACACCACCTGGCCGGAGGTCGCGCACCCGGCGCAGCTCGAACCGGGCGCGGACCTCATGCTGCTGCATCCCGATGGTTCGGAAGAGGTGCTGGTGCCGGGCGGTGTCGGAGCGGTGACCGACCCCTTCGTCTCGTTCGACGCGCAATGGGTCTACTACAGCCTCTTCTATGACGTGCGGCCACAAGCCTACAACAGCCAGCGCGGCCTGCCGTATCTCGGCGCCGACATCTTCCGCATCAATCTCGCGACGCGCCAGATCCAGCAGCTGACCTTCCAGGAGTTCACGCCCAACACCGGCGCCGGGCACTTCGATGAATCGAACCCGGTGAATCCGGGCGCAGGTTTCGACTACCTCGGCTATGGCATCCTCAACCTCGGGCCCGCCCCCGTGGCCGGCGGCAAGATCGCCTTCACCAGCAACCGCAACGGCTTCGTGCCGCCGCGCGGTCTCACCAATCCAACCTTGCAGCTGTTCGTCATGGACGAGGACGGCGCGAACGTCACGCAGATCGCGCCGATGAACATCGGCAGCGCGTTGCACCCGACGCCGCTGGTCGACGGGCGCCTCATGTTCAGTAGTATGGAGACGCAAGGGCTGCGCGACACACGCATGTGGGGCATCTGGTCGATCTGGCCCGACGGCCGCAGCTGGCGCCCTGTCGTCAGCGCCTTCCACGAGGGCCAGGCCTTCCATTTCATGACGCAGCTGTCGAATGAGGACATCGTCGTCACCGACTACTACAACCTCAACGACAACGGCTTCGGCGCGTTGTACCGCCTTCCGGTCCAACCGCCGGCGAACACGCCGGCGTTCTTCAGCGCCTTCCCGGACGACAACCCAGCCATCCAGCAAACGGTCGGCGGCGGCTTTCTCTATCCGTTCCGGATGCCGTTCACGCCATGGGGCATGTACTCGATCGTGCCGTTCACGCACGGCGGAGATGAAGCGGCTCCCGTCGGCGCCAACGGAATCCGCGTCGGCAAGTTCACCCATCCCTCCGCCGCACCCAACAACGATCTGCTCGTCGTCTGGAGTCCCGGTCCGACCAACAGCCTGGACCGGCCCTCACCGCTGCCGTACTACGACGGTGGCCTCTATCTGCTCCCCGGCGGCAACATCATCAACAGCCCGAGCGCGCTGACGCTCATCAAGAACGATCCGAACTACAATGAGGCGTGGCCGCGCGCCGTCGTCACCTACCGCAGCGTCCACGGTGTCGACGAGCCCGCGCAGTTGCCGTGGCTGCCCAACGACGGCACGTTGCACGCCGCGCTGCCCGCCGGGACTCCGTATGGCCTGGTCGGCACCAGCAGTCTGTACAAACGCGAAAGCTTTCCGGGTTTCGTTCCCCCGTGGGCCGACACCTTCGACGGCCTCGACGCCTTCAATACCACCGAGAACGGCCAGAGCAGCAACTGGGGCGTGCAGGGGGCCGACGCCGGCAAGTACCAGAACAGCGACATCTGGGCGATCCGCCTGCTCGCCATGGAGCCGAACACGCATCGCAGCTACGGACCCCACGGTGGCCCGAGCGGCGGACTGCTGTTCGCCAGTCACGCCAGTGAGCGCCTGCGCATCCTGGGTGAAGTTCCCGTACGCAAGTTCAACCCCGACGGCAGTCTTATCCTCGACCCCGAAGGCAATCCGGACACCAGCTTTCTCGTGAAGATTCCCGCCGACACGCCGTTCACCTTCCAGACCCTCGATCGCAACGGCATGGTGCTCAACATGGCGCAAACCTGGCATCAGGTGCGGCCGGGCGAGGTGCGCAACAACTGCGGTGGGTGCCATGCCCACAGTCAGCTGCCGCTGGCGTTCGACACCACCTATGCGGCGCGGCCGGAGTATCAGGTTACCGACCTGGCGCACACGACGCCGTTGCTGACGAGAGATGCGAACGGCAATCCGGCGCTGCGCGTCGAGAACACCTCGGTCGTCACGGTAGAGTTTCTGCGCGACATCCGCCCGATCCTGCAGCGCAGTTGCGTGCCGTGTCACACGCGCACCAACGCCAACCCACCGGGCAACCTCGTGCTCGACGACTACAACGTCTATGACGGACTGCCCGGTGACTATGCGCGTCTCGCCGACGATCAAGACGCGCGCTGGGGATATCCGCCGCTGGTGCGCGTCGGCACACCGGTGTGGCGGCAGAGCAACGCCAGCCGCTACGTGCGCAGCTTCCAGAGCCGGCGCAGCCTGCTCATGTGGAAGCTGTTCGGGCAGCGGCTCGATGGCTGGACGAACGCGGACCACCCGACCGAAAGTGTCCCCGGCGACGCCAGTACGTTGCCCCCGGGCGCTGACATCAACGCCGCTGACCTCGACTACACCGGAACCATCATGCCGCCGCCGAACAGCGGCGTGCCGGCGTTGACCACGGACGAGAAGATGCTCTTCGCACGCTGGATCGACCTCGGCGCACCGATCGACTCCGCGCAAACGAACTACGGGTGGTTCCTCGACGATCTGCGGCCGACGCTGGCGGTCAGCGCGCCACGCCCCGGGCAGAACGCCGCACCGCTCGCGGAAATTCGTGTCGGCGTTGCCGACGCCGATAGCGGGATCAACCCTGGTTCGCTCTCCTTGAGCGCCGACATTCCCATCGAAGGCCGCGCGCCTGGCCAAGAGCTCGCCGGCCTTGCAGCACAGGTTGGCGACGGCATCTATGCGATCACTCTCAGCCAGCCGATCCAGGCGGTGACCAACGCGCACCTGTACGCCTCCGTCGCCGACAACCAAGGGAACATCACCCGGGTCGCACGCCGCTTCTCGGTTGGCAGCGGCGGCCCGCAGCCCAGCGTGACGCTGACGCCCTTCGTACC
>DATKMS010000261.1:0-23345 GCA_035541735.1 Candidatus Margulisiibacteriota bacterium | reverse complement strand
CCTTCCTGGACGACAATAATGGCCAGATCTACTGCGCGGGATCGACCCCGCTCCCATGAGCGGCAACCGACTGCCGAGAAGAAGTGTCAGGCGCCGAATGCGCCGAACGTACTCGAGCGAGACCGACGGTTCTGGCGCGCTACCGCCTGCCCCGAGAGAAGATGCGAGAGGGGGGACTCGAACCCCCACGGTTGCCCACTAGATCCTAAGTCTAGCGCGTCTGCCAGTTCCGCCACTCTCGCAAGAACGCCGTCGAGTCTGTACCGGACGCCGGTGCCTGCCGCAAGGCGAATGGTTCAGCCGCCATCGTCGAGGACGTCGATGTGCAGCCGACCGATCACCGACAGCATGGCGAGGTGCTTTTCCGGACCGCCGACGACGAACTTGATATGAGTCGCGTCAGCCGGGAATTGATGGAACGCAGGGTCGATCGGCACCCATTGGCCAAGCCACACTTCACACCAGGCGTGATACAAGAACGCGCCGTCGAGGTAGACCGCTCCCGCCACCACGCGCGTCGGAATACCGGCGGCACGTGCGAGTGCGGCCAGCAGCACGGCGTGCTCGTTGCAGTCGCCTTCGCCCATGTCGAGGGTTTGGAGGGCGTTGGGGATGCTGATCGTGGGCACCTTGCGCAACCGCTGGTAGACCCAATCGTTCAAGCGCACGGCCGCACGCAGCGCATCGTGTTCCGCTCCGATGGCGGCACGTGCGGTGCTCCGAATGCGCGGATGGTCGCTCTGCAGAAAAGGTGTCGCGGCAAGGTCGTCAGCGTAGTCGTTGCCGGCGTACGGGAGCGCGTAGGATTGCAGCGTCGACAGTGGCGGGCGCGTCAGGGTGACCACTGCCCCGTCACGCTTCTGTTGGCCGTCGCTCGGTACATCGTCCACGTTGACCCCGGAGAGACGGACCCTCAACGTCGTTCGGTTACGTGCATCGGCAATCGGCCGGGCCACGGGGACGGCGGCACTGGCCACTACGTCGAGCGCGGTCTGCGTCGCCCAGTCCTGCGCCGTCGCCTGTTCGGCATTCTGTCGCACCAGCACGAAGCCCATCGGCCCCTCTTCCCGCAAGACGGCACCGCTCGCATCGATCCAGGCAGTGGTCTGCAACCCGCGGAACTCCTCGGTGACGCGCCAGGCATCGACAGCGGGGTCCGTCTCCGGCACGGGCTCGCGTGCAATGACGGTGATCCGCATGCGATCGTTTCGCAAGGCCGTAGGGTCGAAGACGAGGGCCTCCAATTCACGGCCGGCTTGCATCGTGCCGGCACTCAGCGACGCTCGCAAGGGAGCTGGCAGGTACAGCGGCTGATCGAGCGGCAACACCTGCTCGGTCACGTCTTTCCCCGTGCGCAGCGTGAGCCGCAATTGCTTCCCGTCGACGCGCGCGTTGGCCTGCAGATTGCCCACGCCGCTGCTGAGCTCAAAGTCGACATCGTGAAGCGCGAAGTCACCACCCAGGTGGCCGCGCATGCTCGTGCGCACCGTCTGCGGCACGTCGAGCACTGTGAGCCGCAGCAGCGATGTCTCCGAGAACACAAACTGCTCGCCGGCGGGAGCCAGGCTGGAGTACGTGTACCCAACCTTTTGCTTTTCGTGGTACACACCCATCCATTGCTCCCCAGGCTCGGCGGCGTGCGCCGCCACTGGGGGTGTCGTGCGCGGGGCGGGGACCCACGTGCGGCGAACGAGTATCCCCAGCATCAGCACCCAGAAGCACACGATTCCGAGCGAAACTACTCGGCGCACACCTTGCCCCTTTCCCTATGTCCCACGTATCTTGTGAGTGGCGACCAGATGACCACCACACGATTCGCTGTAGACACAATGCTCGGTCGCCTCGCCACGTGGTTGCGGCTGATTGGGCAAGATGCGATCTATGGTTCGCACCTGGGCGGGCGCAGCTTGATCCGACAGGCGCGTGCCGAGAACCGGACGATTCTGACCCGAGACCACCGCGTGCGGCGCACGGCCACGGGGCTCTCCGTCATCTTCGTCACGAGCGACGACTTCCGTGCACAGTTGCGCCAAGTCACCCATGCCTGTGGTCTCGATCCGTTTGCGGCGCTCTTCACCCGCTGTATAGCCTGTAACACACTGGTGGTCCCTGTGCTCAAGGCCGCGGTCGCGAACCAGGTGCCCCCGTATGTCCTGGCCACCCAGGAGCACTTCGCCCGCTGCCCGCATTGTTCGCGGATCTACTGGGCCGGGACCCACAACGACCGCGTGCGGGAGGAACTTGAGCGCATGGGCTATCAGCCGCCGCGCAACTGAACGCGCCGGCGGCGGTTGTCTGGGCGCATGCGGTGTGCCTGGCCACGACACGCCGTCGTGCTCGCGCATCGTTGCATGTTGGCAGGCCCAGGTTCTGGCGACTTTGCAAGCGCTCGCGATTTCGCCAGAACGTGACGGCGTCCTGGAAGCCGCAGGGCTCTTGAGCAGGAAACTGGATTCGCGGCATATAGCTTGCTCGCGCGGAGTGCGTGCCGGAGAACGCAATGGGTTTCGCGGGGGAGTACAGTACCGGAGGTAGTATGCCAAGCTTGAACAAGCGCTCTGTTGCCCAGGGCGTCAGCTTTCACGCGGACGATGAGGACTTACATACGCTCCTCATCAACCCAGTCACGGGCGGCGAGCCGCGCAGCGGGCAACTGACTGGCACGAAGGCACTGATGCTCGCGGTCCTGGAGGACGGGATTCGCAGCTACCTGGGAAGCTCACGGGTAGTCGCCCATGAGGCCGAGTTCTGGATACACTCCCCGCGTCGCCACTCCCCATTTTCGTTCGTGGTGGTGTGCGAAATGCTGGGACTCGATCCGGATGCGGTACGCAAGACGCTCAAGCGGATGAAGAGCGAGAACGTATCTCCGCGCAAGGCTCTACCGAGGGCCCGGCACAACGTCCGCATCCCCGGGCGCGTGTACGCCCGCAAGACGCCCTGAACTAGGCGTGAACGCGTTTCTCACGGTGGCGAAACGTTCCCTTAGGAATCAGGACGGAGAGGGGGGGATTCGAACCCCCGGACCCACAAGGGGTCACACGATTTCGAGTCGGTTACAGCACGAAAAAGCCCTTGTCCCACAAGGGCTTTTTCTTTGCTCTGCCTGACTATTTTGGTTGCCCGATGGTGGGTCATAGGGGCAAGTATGGAGCGTCGCGGGCACAGTTTTGGCCACAGCACCAGGCACGACGCAGGAGTGGCCATTCGCCGAGACGGCCGGCGAGCATCGTGATGGTGGCCTTAGGGCAACCGAGCGGCGATACCCATCGCAGCTAGGCTGCCAAGCTGGCAGGCAAGGTGACGGACGACCACGAATGTCCGTAGTCTCCGGGTCATACGCTCTCCCTAACGCACGAAGCGCCAACCGCTCAGCCGCCGCTGCAGCCCTTCAGGGCGTTGTTCACCGCCACGAGAATCTCATCGACAGTGATCTCGCCATCCTTGTCGGCGTCGCCAACCTCGCACTCCGACATTTCCGCGTTGCCGAGGGCGATGTTCACGATCGTGAGGATTTCGTCCACGGTGACGTGGCCATCGTCGTGGCAGTCGCCGATGCAGGCCGGTGGGCCAGATTGCACGTACCCGCTCTTGGCGACGACAGCCTGACCGTCCGGAGAGAGGAGCCATTGACGCATCTGGTATGCGAGACTGTTAGGGTCGAGATTCTCCCTGATGACCACAAGGACCGGCGCGGTAAACGGGTAGACTCGCGTGCCGATTGTCTCTGCCGTCGGCATCACACCGTCGACTGCGATTATCTTGGCGCCTTGCGTCGGTCGCTGGTAGGTGACGTAGTAGTACACCGAGTAGCCGATCGAATTGCTGTCAAAGGCGACCGCATCGAGGAGCCCACCCATCATGGTGGGCGTCTGGTCGGGCGGCCAGGTGGGCATCGTGAGCCCGGCCATGACTACAGCGTTGAAGAGCTGCTGACTGCCAGAATTGATCGGCCGGACGTACGGATCGATCTGGCCGGCGCCTCCACCGACCGCATTCCAGCTCGTGATCTGGGCCATGAAGATTCCTCTGATCTGGTCCTTCGTCAGCGTGGCCACCGGATTCGACGAGTTGACGAGCATGACCAGTGCGTCGAGTGCGACCGGGTCCCACTTCAGCGTGACCCCGGCCGTCTGCGCGTACGCGGTTTCGTCCGCGGACGGAGGGTTAGCCACCAGGATGAGATCGGCCGTCGCGTCTACAAGGTTCAGGTACGCCTGGTGCGTCTGGTTGTGAACGATCTTCTGGTTCACGGCGTCGGCGAGTTGCCCCTGATCGACCGTCTTGGGAACGGCCACGATCTCCGCGGCCCCTTCGGCGCCGATTCCCGGCACCCACTCAAAGTTGAGCCCGAGGAGTTCGCAGGCGATGACGCGTGCGAGCGGGAGCGTCGAGGTCGAGCCGTCAATTTTCGGGTAGTCGTCAATGGTGACCTGCGGTGGGCCCGTCGTCGCAGCGCCAGCAGCCTCGACCTTGCGGATGCGACTGTTTCCACTGTCCACGATGAACAGGTTGCCGGCCACGTCCACGGCTATCCCCGACGGCCCGTTGAGTTGCGCACTGGTAGCCAGCCCGCCGTCACCGCTAAAGCCGGTGGTGCCGTTGCCCGCGACGGTGGTGATCGTGCCTGTGGCATCGACCTTGCGGATGCGATTGTTGCCTGAGTCGACAATGAACAGGTTGCCGGCCGCGTCGATCGCCACCCCAGAAGGACCGCTGAGTTGCGCGCTGATGGCCAGCCCGTTGTCGCCGCCGAAGCCGACGCTGCCGGTACCCGCGACGGTGGTGATCGTTCCTGTGGTGTCGACCTTGCGGATGCGCTGGTTCCAAAGGTCCGCGATGAACAGGTCGCCCGCCAGATCGACCGCCACGCCAGATGGATTGTCGAGTTGCGCGCTGGTAGCCAGCCCGCCGTCGCCGCCGAAGCCAGCAATGCCGTTGCCCGCGACGGTGGTGATCGTACCCGCGAGGTCGACCCGGCGGATGCGATTGTTGCCTGAGTCGGCAATCAGCAGGTTGCCGGCCGCGTCGATCGCCACCCCAGAAGGACCGCTGAGTTGCGCGCTGGTGGCCGGCCCGCCGTCGCCGCTAGAGCCGACGCTGCCGTTGCCCGCGACGGTGGTGATCGTGCCCGTGGTGTCGACTTTGTGGATGCGATTGTCGTAACTATCCGCAATGAACAGGTTGCCACTCGCGTCGACCGCCACGCCGCTAGGAGTGAGCCACACGCTGGTGAGCGATCCCACGAAGGTGGTGATCGTGCCCGCGGGGTCGACCTTGCGGATGCGCCTGTTGCCACTGTCCACGATGAACAGGTTGCCGCTCGCGTCCACCGCCACGCGAGACGGATTACTGAGTTGCGCGCCGGTGGCCGGCCCGCCGTCACCACCGAAGCTGCAGCAGCCGCCGTTGCCGGCCAGGGTCGTGATCGTGCCCGCAGTGTCGACCTTGCGGACGCGATTGTTGTGTTGGTCCGCGATGAAGAGGTTGCCGCTCGCATCGGCCGCCACATCGATTGGGCCATTGATCTGTGCGCCGATTGCCCGACCGCCGTCCCCGCTAAACCCGGAGGTGCCGTTGCCGGCGACGGTGGTGATCGTGCCCGCCGGGTCCACGCTCCGAATGCGCTGGTTCGCTGAATCGGCGATGTAGAGGTTCCCGGTCACATCGACCGCCACGCCCGACGGGCCATTGAGTTGCGCGTCGGTGGCCGGCCCCCCGTCCCCACCGAAGCCCGGGTCGCCGCTGCCGGCTAGTGTAGTGATCGTGCCGATGCTGTCGACCCTGCGAATGCGCTGGCTGTCGGCAATGAAGAGGTTGCCAGTCGCATCCACCGCTACACCCGACGGACCGTCGAGCGGTGCGCTGGTGGCCGGCCCACCGTCGCCCAAGAATCCGGAGCCGTACCCAGGGTAACCGTACCCCGCGATGGTGGTGATGGTGCCCGCGACGTCGACCTTGCGGATGCGACCGTTCCAAACATCCGCGATAAAGACGTTGCCGGCCGCATCCGCTGCCACACCGAACGGATGTACTTCTGCATCGGTGGCGGGTCCGCCATCACCCACACCGTCGACGGGGGAGCCGCCACCCGCAACTGTCGAGATCGTACCTGCAGTGTCGACCCTGCGAATTCGCAGGTTGTTGCCGTCGGCAATGAACAGATCGCCAGCCGCGTCTACCGTCACGCCGAGCGGATAGTTGAGTTGTGCGCTGGTGGCGGCTCCGCCGTCGCCGCCGAAGCCGCCGGAGCACTCGCCAGAAACAGGGATGCAGTTGCCCGCTACCGTTCTCATCGTACCCGCGGCATCGACCTTGCGGATGCGCTGGTTCCAAACGTCCGCGATGAACAGGTTGCCGGCCGCGTCCACCGCCACGCCCAGCGGATAGCTGAGTTCAGCATCGGTCGCCGGTCCACCGTCGCCACTAAAGCCAAAGGACCCGTTGCCCGCAACCGTGGTGATCGTTCCCGCGGGGTCGACCTTGCGAACGCGGGCCATCATGCTGTCTGCGATGAATAGGTTGCCGGCCGCATCTACCGCCACGCCGAGCGGATTGCCGAGTTCGGCATCGGTCGCCGGTCCACCGTCGCCACTAAAGCCGGGGGTGCCGTTCCCGGCGACGGTCGTGACAATTCCCGCAGCATCCACCTTGCGGATGCGATAGTTCAGGGTGTCGGCGATGAAGAGGTTACCGGCGCTATCGGCCACGACGCCCGGCGGAGTCCCGTATAGCGCCTCCCCAAAGTTGAATTGCGCGTTGGTCGCCGGTCCGCCGTCGCCACTAAAGCCGGAAAACCCGTTCCCGGCGACGACGATCTCGTTTCCGGTTCTCGTGTCGATGCGCCGCACACCGCCGATCTCACCATCTGCGACGTAGACGAAGTACCCCGAGATGGCGACGCTGAGGGGCACCTGCGGTATAGAGCGCGCGGAGCCTTGTGCCAGGCCGCCAGCGACAGTGGTGATCGTTCCGGCGGGGTCGACCTTGCGGACACGCTTATTTCCCGTGTCGGCGATGAACAGATTGCCGGCCGTGTCCACCGTTACCCGCTGAGGGCGACTGAGTTGCGCCTTCGTGGCGGGTCCGCCATCGCCGCCGAAGCCGGGGGTGCACTGAGGCCCCCAGGGTGTGCATACAGGTCCGGTTCCTGCAATCGTCGTGATCGTGCCGCTGGTATCAACCTTACGGATGCGGTTGTTGTCGACTTCGGCGATGAACAGGTTGCCAGCCGCGTCCATCGCCACGCCCTGCGGGTTGTTGAGTTGCGCATTCGTGGCCGGCCCCCCGTCGCCGCTGAAGCCAGGCAATCCGTTGCCGGCGACGACGATCTCCTGCCCCGTCCTGGTGTCGAGGCGCCGCACCACCAGGCTACCGGAATCCGCGACATAGACGTAGGGGCCAGACGTAACGACGGCTGCTGGTCCCTGCGCGACGGAGAGTGCGGCGCCCTGTCCCGGGCCGCCGGCGACCGTGGTGATATCGCCGGGAGCGGCCAGCAGGGGCGAGGGTGCATTCACCGCCAGCAGGGGGACCAATAGCCACAGGGTACGCACAGCCCACCACCTCGATTCCGGGCGCGCACGGCCCACCCGCCTTGGCCGGAATGCCGACGTTCCAATTTCGTGTGTCATGGGTGATCTCCTTGCAGCGCTGCACACTCCCGGTTGACGTACACCGCCACCTGCGCGCTGGATGTCGCCTGTCTGGGGAGTGACGTCCGGGCAGATTCGCCTCGTGGCACGATCTCCCCGCTGCTCGTTGTGACTTGTTGGGCGTGACGTGCGCCCGGCAGGATATCCGGCAAGGTCCATGACCTGCCTCGGGGTCGACAGCTAAACAAGTCGCAAAGAGCATGCCCTGTGCGAGCGGCAGCCGCGTCGCCCATGGCCGGCAGTCACCGCCAGCGCGGTCGACGCACTCGTGGGAATTTTCCAACTAAATGGAAAACGAAAAGGACCCCCTGCCAGTGTGGCTTTTTGCCTCGCCCCCGGTTACGCGGCGGCTTCGGCGGCCGAGTCCTGCCGCAGCCGCTTTGACTCTCGCGGAGTCAGTTGCAAGACCAGGGGCGCCATGTGCGTCGAGACGCGCTCGATGACGTCGCGCAGATACATAAACGGATTGAGCCCCAGGAGCACCGCCCCATGAGTTGCGAATCCCGGGCACAGTACGGGCACAGACGCGCGGGAAACCCGCATGGATCGCGGGGGCGCCAGCGGGGCGCACCCGATACGCAATCGTGTGGCCTGGTTGGCTACAGCACGCTCGATGTGGTCATCCCGGCGGCGATTCCCGAAGCGCTTGAAGAAGTCGCCGACGGGCTAGTGTACGCAGCAGCGGCACTGGTGCGCGCAGATAGGGGGTGGCGGTGCCGTTTTCGACCTCGATCCCTTCGCCAACCACCGCGCTCTATTTTTTGCAAAAGTTTTTGCAAATCATCACGGCGCCACGGACCGGAGGGTAGTGCTCCAGACGGCAGGCCGGGCTAACAACGGTGGGCATGTGCCGCGCGCGTCTTTGCAGCGCGTCGTCACCACGCTCTGGATCGGCATTCGCTTTTGCTAACCGCCGCGGTCTGGACATGGTACTGGGGACTGAGAGAAGTAAACTCCGAGCTGTGGAGCAAGAAATGGTGGCGTCGCGTCGATTCGGGAGGGTCGCCTGCTGCATCTACGTCCTCCGCTCAATTCGCGGACGACAAGGCCTTTCTCCTTGCCAATGCTCTTATCGAGAAGCCAGTGATCTGGACCCGATCGGTCCCTGCCACGTCCGACAGCCCGGTCTTCGGTGTCGTTAGATTCCGTGCCTTTTATCGAGCCACCAAGGCCTATCAGTCCGTCATAGAACTACTCAAGTCAGGCCAATGGGAGGATGCGCTCATCCTGACCCGCTCGCTCTACGAACTCGACCTAAACCTCTCAGAAATTTCCCGCTGCCTCGATCCCGAACAAGCGGCAAAGAAGTTCATCCGTTTCGGGAAATTCCAACAGCTCCGACTTGACCGCCAACGCCTCCAAGACCAGATTGCCGATGAGCGATCGCAACCGCAGCCATCTACGCAGGCCATCACTGAGCTTGAGCAGCAGACCGCAGCCATCACTTCTACGCTGGACCGAAACTTCACCGAGTTCCGCAAGGGCAACGGCAACTGGCAGGACTCCTGGTCGGGTGTGAGCGCCGAGACTCTCGCTCAACGTCTCGCACAAGACGCCGGAGCGCAGCATGGCCAAACCGACTACTTCATTTTCAGGCTCGCATCGATGTTCACCCATAATACTCCTGGTGCTCTATTCCTTCCGTTACCGCTGGACCGGGAAATGATGGACTGGAATGAGTTTCGCGGAGCGCTGAACAACAGGGGCCAGGCCGGATTGCGGCGGTTCCTTCACCAAGCCTCTGTGTGCCTCGTAGATATCGTCGGAATGGCCGGCGATGCTATCGTCGGCTACGAGCGTCAGTGGTTCGATGATATTGCGCTTCCGCTTCTCAGGCAGATGGCCACGGCAAGTGACCCCCAAGTCCCGCTCGTGATGTCGGCTCCCGAAAAACGGGGTCTCACGTGAGCATACTCGTTTGCAGATTTAGAGCGCAAACCGTGGCCGCAAAAGTGGGAGGGTACGTCGACACACTTGTACTGCACCCAAGCCGATCGGCTTTCGTTGCCGGCGCCGATAGTACCGCGCCCCCGCTGTTGGAGACGGTGTTGGCCACACAAGCTTACTGTTACAATGACGCCGAGAAACTGCGCGGCTAGGCTGATCACCCAACACCCGGACCACGCCGGGCCGCCGCGCAGCGTTCTCTTCTCGTGGAGCACTGATGTGGAGGTGCACGTTGTCTTCAAAGAAAAGGCTGGGCGACCCGGAGATAGCGAAGCGGTTTGACGCTATTGCGGTGCGCATGGAGAAGCTCCCCGGGGCGCCGGTTGCTCTCGCTGCGGCGCTGCGTGCCGCGATCCAGGAGGAACTCGACTCGATCAAGGCAGGCGTTTTCCACAAGGCGTGGCGCAATGCCTGTAAGGCTGCAGGCGTGCCCGGTCGGATACTGCACGACTTCCGCCGGACCGCGGTCCGCAACTTGGTCCGCTCGGGCATCGCGGAGCGGGTGGCGATGCAGATGACCGGGCACAAGACACGATCGGTCTTCGAGCGCTACAACATCGTGAGCGAGGGCGATCTGACCGACGCCGCCGCCAAGCTCGACGCCGCCGCCAAGCTCGCTGCTGCCACAAAGTTGACGGGCACAATCACGGGCACAGTGGACACCAGCGGCACTCCCGCCAGCAAGACCCGCGATGCTAAGTAGTTGAAAAGGAACGGAGAGGGGGGGATTCGAACCCCCGGAGCCACAAGGGCTCACACGATTTCGAGTCGTGCCGTTTCAACCGGGCTCACGCACCTCTCCGCGCTCGAAAAAACTCCTGCAGTAGCGTACGCGCCTCCTCGGCGCAGACGCCCTCATTGAACGTAAAGCGATGGTTTGCCGGAGCGCTCCACCCCGGAGAGGACCAGCAGATCAGTGCACCGCTTTTCGGCTCGCGGCACCCGAACACCACATGTCGGACACGGGCCTGGATGAGTGCGCCGACGCACATCACACAAGGTTCCGCGGTGACGTAGAGCGTGGTCCCTGGCAACCGATAATCCTGCAGCGTCCGTGCTGCGTCTCTCAGCGCAAGAATCTCCGCGTGCGCCGTCGGATCATGTAGGCGGATGGGAGCGTTGTGGGCGACGCCGAGAATCTCGCCATCGCGCGCTAGCACCGCTCCGATCGGCACCTCACCAGCCGCCGCGCCGAGGCGCGCCGCCGCCAGCGCCATGCGCATGAAACGGATGTCGTCCTCGATGCTCGGTGCTGTTGAAAGTTGCAGAGACATTTGGCGACGCTACCACACCCTATCCGGGCCGACAACGCCTCCCGCTGGCGTGTTGGCAGGCCGTCGCAAGGCTTTGCTCAAGCCGGAAGGACTCGCTAGGATCGCCCCGCAAGGAGGAACGATGCTGCAGATTGGCGACGACGTTGTCATCATGAGCGCCCCAGGCATATTCAAGGTAATTGCGATAGACGGCCCGGCAGTGACGATCGAAAATGCCGAGGGTGTTCGAAAGCTCGTTCTCGAAGGCAGTCTGCGCACGCTTCAGAAGCCCTCTCCTCACTGAGGTGAAGCTCCAGAGGCCTTCCCTCTCAGCACACCGCAAGCTCACTCATGCTGCACCGAAAACGGGGCAGCACGACCAATGGCGCTGCCACCAAGTGGCGATGACGCCGGTCAGGTGCATCGGCCCCGGGGTGACCTTTCGGGGCGCCAGGACGAACACAAAGGCAGAGCAACGACGCAAGCAGGATCGCTACCGATCTACCGACGGTTGCGCGCCTGATCGAGCTTGATGAGGTAGAGTCGGAGTGCCTCCAGCCCGTCCGGACAGAACGGGTCGTGCTGTGTCCGATCCAGCAGCACGTCAAGGTCCATCCACCGTCCCTCGGCGATCTCGGACGCCTGCAGATGAAAGGGGCCGTCGCTCGTGCAACTATAGACGACGCCTGCAACCCGGTTGTGTGCATCCTCGAAGCGCAATGGGAACAGGCGTCTCAGGGTCAGACCGGTGACGCCCAGCTCTTCATGCAGTTCGCGGCGGGCGCCCTCGTCGTAGCCTTCGCCAGCGTTCAGAACCCCACCCACAGCTACGTCCCAGTGGCCGGGAAAGACATCCTTCGACAGCGTGCGGCGGTGGACGAAGAGCTGTCCCGCGGAGTTGAAGACGAGCACGTAGACACTGCGGTGGCGCAAGTTGTTGCGCCGCACCTCGTGTCGTACGGCCTGTCCGATGACGCGATCAGATTCGTCGACGACATCCACGAGTTCGTCGCTGCTCATGCGGCGCCGGAATCTCGCTGTATCTCGGTCGTCAGTTCGTCGATCCAACCGCTCAGGGCCTCGAGAAACTGCTTGCGAAGGGCACGCTGCCGGGGTGTGAGCTTGGAGAGCAACTCTTCCTTCAGCCGCTCCGGGTCACGCTCGGCGACGGCGTAATCTTCCGGCACGACGCTCACGACCATCGGACTTGTCCCGTCCCACTCTTCGTTCACCGGGAAGCCGAACTCACGCAACCCGCGTTCCCAGGTCGCATCGATATCGATCCATCCATCCTTCACTCGGATCTGCAGGTAATCGTGGAGGTCGACGATCTCGTTCCGGCGCAGCATTTCCTGCATGGGCGCTGGAAAGGGCAACGGCGACTCGTTGAAACGGTGCGTGCAGATCATATGACGGACCTGCAGGTCCAGCAGGCGAAACATTTCACCGAGGAGATAGTGCTTGCCCGAGCACGATCCGCGTCCCTGTTGAAGGACTGTGCACGGATCACGACTGGCGGGGTAGGCGTACGGCAAATCTCGCACCCGCTCAAACAAGACCACGCGCGCACGCAGGGCATCGGAGCCGCGCACCCACTCATCAAACGTCTGGCGGATGATATCGATTGCCATCGGGCTTAGGGGGAGACGACGATGTTCACATCAAAGGACGCGTGTCGACTCTGTGAACGATCCTCACTTCTCTTGCGAGCGGCGCTTGTCGTGCCTGCTGCCGGGCACTGTACTGCGCGCTGCGCTTGGCGTCAATGAGTGCGATGCACCCTCCTCGGCGCTCAGGTCTGTACCTGAACCGAGAATCGTGCTGCTTCTTCGGGGGTGTTCACGTTGCGAAAGGATTCCTCCGCCCCGGTTACCGCGCACATGACCTCTTCGGAAATGTACTCGACATCGATACTGGGAAGAAATTCTCGAATCGCGCGTGCACCGCGCTGCAGTGCTCGCCCCATCGGTACTCGCAAGCGCGAGGCATACACAGCATGCAACGGCTCGATGTCTCCGTCCCAGGAGGGCACGATGGCATCTTGCTGAGCGATCCGCTGCACGAGAAAAGCGATCGGTTCGACTCGCAAGAACGGCATGTCACAGGCAGTCACGAAGGCGTATGGTAACCTTACCAAACTGAACGCCGCGTGGATGCCGGCCAGCGGGCCTTGGCCGACGAACTCATCACAGGTCACCTGCACATCGAAGGATACGTACTTCTGCGGCCGATTGCTGACCACGATGACTTGCGGAAAGCAGGCATGCAGCAGTCGCAACGTGCGCTCGAAAACCGTCTGTCCGTTGACCGTCAGGAAGGCCTTGTCGGTCCCGCCCATGCGGCGATTCTGGCCACCGGCAAGGATAACCCCACTGACCCGGTCACTCAGCTTGCCGTGCCCGTTTCGTCCCGTCGAAGCAGCCCACATCGCCTTTTGGTGCCGGTCGAAACAACCAGACCACCCCCTGGATCAGGTCGCCGCAAGCATAGAAACGGCCCGCCGCAGAGTCAAGAATCTGGCCCCATCTCCATGGGGCGCGGGGCGAGAAGATGAAAGGTGCCGCGGCGACTCAGGGGGCCTTCGGCCGTCGGTGGCGTGACGTCCTGACGCTTTCGCACCCATTTCCAGTTCGCATTTCCGCACTTTGACGGTAAAGGCGAGGGAGCGACGCCTCAGGCATGCACCTTGCGTAAGCTCCCGATGCCATCGGACTGTAACGTGCAAGACTGCAGGCTTTTTGGGCACACCGGATCGATCGGTGGGTATTCGCTCGTCGAGATCGTTGTCGCCATAGCGATCTTCGGGATCATCGCCCGGACCGCAATTCCCCACTTAGATGCCCGTCGTATGCGAGTGCTGGCGGCGCAACAAGCGGTCGCCGCCAATCTCCGCCTCGCACGCGCCAAGGCAATCACCAAGAGTATGCACTACCGGGTCGATTTCACCTCGGCCAACCAGATGACGATCGCGCCGATGGTGCAGAACGCGCTCGACGGGACGTGGAGTCCGGACACTGCAAACGCCGAAGCGGTCTTGCTGCCTGGCAATACGCAGTTCGCCTCGGGAAGCCAATGCACTGCGCCGTGCACGCCGGTCATCGGCACCAACATAGAGTTCAACAGTCGCGGTGTCGCTCTCAACCTGGCGGCGAAGGAGCAAATCACTCTCATCGATGACTTCGGCAAGTCGAAGGCTCTCGAGGCCTGGCCATCTGGACAGATTAATGAGCTCTAGACCGAACAGATGGAATCAACGCGGCGCCACCCTCATCGAATCGCTCGTGGCACTTGGGGTATTTGGCATGGTAGCCGCCGCCGTCAGCACCCTGCTCACGCAACATATCGGGGTTGAGCGAACCAACGGCACAACGACAGCTGCAATCACGATTGCCGAGGCGGAACTGGAGTCGCTCCGGTCGCTCGCCTATCCCAACATCGCCACGCGGACCTTTGATGCCACCCCGGCGGCCGGCAGTCCCACATACCATGTGGAGACGACTGTCTTAACGGATTCTCCCGCTCCTAGTCTGAAGTCGATCACGACCCAAGTCACCTGGATCGAACCCGCAGGGTCAAAGAGTGTAGCGCTGTATGCGGTCTACACCGACGTTACTCGGTGAGCAGGGCTTCTCGCTCGTCGAGATGCTTGTGGCCACCGCCATCGTGTCGACGGTGCTGGCGGCGGTCGGAACGCTCTTCGCAGTCAGTCGCGGGTTCATGCAGGATCAAATTCTGTTGGTCGAGACACAGCAAGGCTTGCGCTCGACACTCGAAAGCATGGCGCGTGACTTGCGCCTCGGCGGCGCCTGCCTGCCCATCACCGGCGATTTCGTCGTGCTCGATGGGACGGACTCGGCGACCACAGACAGCATAACGACACGGACCGGGCTGGTACGTCCCAATCTCAGTTGCATAAGCACGACGCTGACAGCAGCGATGTCGAAGACCACGACCACCCTTACCGTCGGCACGACGGACGGGTTCAGCCCCGGCATGCGCGCGTTGATTCGTCACGCCGGCAATGGCACCGGCGAGTCATTCACGATTCTGACGGTAACGCCACCAAACACGCTCACGAAGGCGGGAGGATGGGCGCAGGACTACCCCAAAGACAGTGGGGTCTACGCCGCAGACGAACGCACGTACAGTGTCGATACCACAACCGACCCCTTGCTGCCGATGCTCACCGTCACGGCAAACGGCAATGCCCCCTCCGCCTTTGCCTACGGCATTGAGAACCTCACCATCAAGTACCTGTTGAATCGCAATTGCCCGCCTTGCGACATCGTCGACGCCCCCGCCCCAGCCGACAATCAATGGCGAATGGTCAACGAGATCTTGATCACGGCTACGGCACGCTCCCGCAGTGCGGCGCGCAACGGCCAGTATATTCGGCTGACGGGGAGCATCAGCGCGAAGCCGCGTAACCTCCTACCGTAGCGAGGGGGGGCATGCACAGTCGTCGGCACCACGACGAAGCGGGGGTTGCTCTCATAGCAGTGGTCTTGATTCTGGCCCTTCTCCTGGGGTTGGCGGCAAGCCTGACCCGTTCGGTCACTATGGACACGGGCCTGCGTGGGGCATTCCAGCGCTCGACTACCGGCTTCTACGCGGCCGAATCCGGCTTGAACAAGGGCATGGGTGAGACCCGCAACGTCTTTCTCAGCTTGAACAAGCCGACCGGGCCGTACGGGAACCGCCCGTCCTTCACAGTTGGCAACCGCACTGTCACCTACAACCTGAACCCGGTAAATCCCGGGGCGGATGGGAACGCGGTCGGTCAGCAGATCGTCATCCCCGCGGGGCAGCTGTTCGCCGGCTTGAGCTCCACCGAATATGCCTACACGGAGAGTTCGTGGGCAGTATCACCGAGTGGCGACAAGGAAGCCACGGTTTCGGCCGAGTTCAAAGTCGGAAACATCCCGCTCTTCCAGTTCATTGCCTTCTACGCCGGTGATCTGGAGATTCTGCCGGGGCCGACTATGATACTGAACGGCCGTGTCCACACCAACGGCGATCTCTACCTCAATGCCGGCAATGCCCTCTCGATCGCCGACAATCCCGCCGTCGGAATCAACACCGTGCAAGTCTCCGCCAAAGGGGATATCTACCGCGGCCGCAAGGACACCAGTCAAACCCCAACGTGTGGGGGAACGGTCAGCGTCGACATGCTCCAGGACATCGTGGCGCCGCCCGGTGACCTCGATCCGCAGACGCTGCCCTGCCAGAACGGCGCCAGCGCCAATTGGAAGGTCCCGTCCGCCACACTGCAGACGTGGAAGGGAAGCATGGTGAGTAACATCCAGACCATCACCGTTCCCCAACCAGACATCATCAAACGTGGGACAGGCGAGTTCTGGGCGAAGGCCGATCTGCGCATTGCACTGAAGCTCAACGTACGTGCCGCGGCCGACGGTCCCCCCCCTGTGCTGCCGCACGACTTCGAGGTCCAGAACGCCGACGGCACACGCGACGTGGCCAAGACGACGCAGTTGCAAATCTTCATGGGAGATGGCGGTTGGAACCAGACAGCCGGAAACAGCCTGTTCCCCCGGACCGCACCCATCTTCTATACGGACGTCCCCACGTCCAGTTGTACGAATGCTGCTCCGGTCGGGTGCAACAACGCCAAGCGGGATTCTTACACGCCAAGATTCACGAGTGACAACCGGGTCTATGCCAGTGATATGAGAGTCAACAACAATGCTGGTACGACAGCCTTTGACGGGGATTTCCGTCGCGGCGGCTTTTTCAATTGGCGTGAACGCAAGTGGGTGCTTCTCCTCAACATCAACGTCAGCGATCTCCTGCGCTGGAACCACGCAAAGGGTGACCCGCTGTTCAACTCGGCTGACACGACGGACGGCGGGCCGATCATCTTCGTAACCATCGACGATTCCAACCTGGGCACGCCGATATCAGGAGGGATCAACAACTATGGAGTCCGCATCTTCGGCTCACGCAACCTGCCGGACTATTCGCCCAATGCCGGCGATCCGACGGGACTGACGTTCGTCACGGATCAAGCCCTGTACGTGCTGGGCGACTACAACCGTGGGAATGCAGGCGCCGGTGATCTCAAGTGGGAACCGGCCGCGCTGATGGGTGACAGCATCAACGTCATGTCCAACAACCTGTGGCAGCAAGCCGGCTCAACCGGAAGCCCAACCGGGCAGTGTGACTTCGGCGCTACCTGTCCCCGCAATGACGCGCAATGGTGGCAAGACATCAACAACGCCACGGCCACTGTCCGAGCGGGGACCGACACCACCATCAACGCGGCGTTCCTGGGAGGCGTGGACGTTACCACCGGCGGGTCGTACAACGGCGGACTGGAAAACTACCCTCGCTTCCACGAAGCATGGAACGGCACCCTGACCTACGCCGGATCGTTCGTCAGCCTTGGCACACCGGTGCACGTCAACGGCTCCTGGTGCGGCACCGGCGGTACGGCTAGCAATACCCCAAACACGGGCTCCGGAACCGGCGCCAACTGCAACATCTACAACCCACCCGTGCGTGCCTGGAACTACGACGCCCGCTTCAACGACGTCAGCAACCTGCCGCCGAACACTCCGGTCTTCGTCTACGTGCAACAGGTCTTGTTCACCGAATCCTTCCTGTAAGAACGCCGGGCGTCGTTCCTGGTCTCCCACTCGCGACGTCCCTGTGATACGAATGGCCGCCGAGAGTGGACGCTCGTGAGCAACAAACGCATCTACCTACGACTGGGCGACAAGGTCACCCACCGTAGCTACGAAGAATGGGGGACAGGGGTGGTGGTGGAGGAGATGACCTCGTCCGTCCCCGGGGGGACATGCCTGGTGCGCATCAAGTTCGATGATGGACGCCAGCGCACGTTCAACAACGACATAGAAAACGAGCTGTGCTGCTACTTCTTCGGCGTCCGCCGGCTGCTGGAGTTCGACTTCGGGTCCGTATCCGAACGGATGCGGCCGTCACGCCGCACGCGGCCCCGCCTCACCCGCCGCTGATTGGCCAGGATCAGGCGCGCGCCGCAATCGATTCTGCGTGCGCTATGCCCTCGGGAGACAAATATTCCCTGATGAACTCGCGCAGGGCGCGGAGCGCCTTGTCTGCATCCTCGAACACCGCTTCCCGCACCCACTCGTGGTGCACCCAGCAGTCAAAGGACGGCGCTTCGCCCAGCGCCAACTCCAGCAACCGCTCGCCCGGCGGGGTTGCCGTGATCAGCAAGCGCACCGAGCGACCGCAGTCGACAATCACTGCACGCGCGTACGCCGGCAGCGCCACCAAGCGCTTGACGCGTTCCAGCTCTCGTTCCGGGTAGCTCGTCTCCGCCAGGCGCACGTACCCCCATCCACCCTCGGGCGGATCAGCCGCACGCAACAGCCTCAAGTTGTTGTCGGTCAGTCGCTCGCGGGCGCGCTCTTGCTCGAAGTCGTGTGCCACCTGGAAGAACTGACTGCCGGCTGGCCCCGATGGGCGCCGCACCTTGACCTTCTCGGTACCACCCAGATCAACCCACCACCGGTTCGCCACGGTAGGCTCTTGAACCGTCTTCTCGCCGCCGTTTGTCTTCGGCATACTCACACTCACGCACGCGTCCGCGCCCGCCGGCCATTGCGGTGCTGACCGCCGTTGCTCACGCCGCGGGCCATGCGAAACGCAAACGTATCCGCCTTGCGCTCCGCGTCGGCCCAGAAGATGTAGTGCCCCATTTCGTGATAAACGGCGTTGATCCACTGCCGCTCAGAGTTGTACTTCCGCCCGTTCTTCCAGTTCTCCGGATGCACCAAGTGGATCTTCCCATCTTCGTAGGTCTTGCCGACGCTCTTGCCCCAATCGATGTACTCGAACCACTCCACTTGCGGACGCTTGAGGTTGTAGAAGCGACAGATCGCACTGACGGCGCGATTGAAGTCGGCCACCTTGTGCTCGCGGAAAAACATTTCGAGATATCGTTGGACAACCCGCCGCTCACGCAGCGGCGGCAGCATCATACGCATGGGAAGAAGCTCTCCGGACAACCGTACGGCGACATATAGTGAGCTGCCCCACCGAAGTCAACGCACTCTTCCTGAGCCGGGGAAACCACCGGCGCGCGTTGCGTTTCTCTCTTTGTTCTAATGGGTTACATTACGTATTTCACCAAGTGCGCAAGCTCCTGAAGCGCTCGCTCCCGATTGTCCCTGAATGACTGGCTTGTGTGCAGAGGGTCGGCTATCATCCGCGCGCATGTATCCGATTGTGTTCCGGATTGGCCCGCTCACCATCTACAGTTACGGACTCATGATGGCGATCGCCTTTCTGACGGCGGGCTATCTGACTGGCAAGGAACTGGCGCGCAAAGGACTCGACGCCGAACTTGCGTCGAGCATGGTTCTGTGGGCAGCCATCGGTGGCTTGGTCGGAGCGCGCCTCCTTGCGATCATCGACGATTGGAACGGCTTCGTTACCGATCCCCTGCACTCCATCTTCAGCGGATCCGGCTTCGTGTTTTACGGCGGCCTCATTGGCGGTCTCGTTGCCGTAAGCTGGACAATCCACCGACACGGCCTGCCGTGGCTGGTGACCGTCGATTGCATCGCGCCGGGATTGGTTCTCGCCCAAGGTATCGGCCGGATCGGCTGCCAACTCGCGGGCGACGGCGACTGGGGCACCGAGACCACCCTCCCGTGGGGGATGGCCTACCCGAACGCCATCGTCGGCTGGCCCTACCCTCCGGGGGTACGCGTGCACCCGGCGCCGCTGTATGAGTTCGCCGCGTACACGCTGATCTTTGCCGTGTTGTGGTCGGTTCGAACGCGCAGCCATCGCGACGGCATGCTCTTCTGGCTGTATCTCGTGCTGGCGCCAACGGCGCGCTTCGTGATCGAGTTCGTGCGGGTCAACCCGCGCGTATTCCTCGGACTCACACAGTCGCAGTTCATCAGCCTGGGCCTCATCCTGATCGGCGCGTGGAAGCTGCTGGCCACACGCACGCTCCCCGTCCGTCCCGCCGCATCGTTGAGCACGCACAAGCGATGAAGCGTTGGGGCGTGCCATTTAGCCTCCTGCTCATCGCGCTTTGCGCCGCGTTCTACTATCAGCAACGCCACGCGGCCGGACGCGCCGGGTTCCCGGCGCCCGACTTCTCCTTGCGCGACCTCGATGGACACGTTCGCCACCTCTCGGATTTTCGCGGCAAGGTGGTGTTCTTGAATCTCTGGGCCACGTGGTGTCCGCCCTGCCGGATGGAGATGCCGTCGATGGAGCGTCTGCACCAACGCCTGCGCGGCAAGGATTTCGTGATGCTCGCCGTCAGCGAGGACGAAACCGGCGCCGCCGCTGTCCAACCGTTCATCCAGGAAATGGGGCTGACGTTTCCGGTGCTCCTCGACACCGAGGGGACACTGCCCTCACGCTATGGGGTCACCGGCTACCCCGAAACCTTTCTCATCGACCGCGGCGGGCGCGTTGTGCATCACACCATCGGCCCGGAAGACTGGGACAGCGAGTCGGTCTACCGGTTCCTCCTCCAGTTGCTGCAGCAGCAGCCTGATACAACCGGCGGGTCGCAGCAGGCAGACAACTGAACGCGCACCGCATGCACCTCTTTGCGCAGTTCGCCACAAACCGGCAGCGCGCGACACTCGCCGCCGCCATCCTCGTTAGTCTTCTCCTCGCCCTCCGCGCGTCTGCGGCACGCGCCAAGGAAACGTTCTCGATCGACTACATTGTCACTATCTCCGCTCAGCACCCGCACATTGTTAGTGTCCGCTGGGAACTCTCCGGCATCGAAGAAGTGAAGCATCTGCGCCTGCACTTCGCAGCCGAGCGCCTCGACCGCTTTCAGGGCACCGGAACACTGGAACCCATCTCCGGGGGCCTACGCTGGGTGCCGGGCGGACCGTACGCGCACTTGACGTATCGCGCCCACATCGACCATGGCCGCGGCCCGCACCAGCGCTACGACAGTTACGCGGGCGCCGATTGGGTCGTCACACGCGCCCGCGACTTGTTTCCGCGGATTGCCATCAACTGTGAGCCGGGCCGGGAGGCCGGCGTCAAGTCCCGCGCCCGTTTGATCTTCCGGCTTCCCAGCGGATGGCACAGCGCCGCACCCTTGGCGCGCCTCGCCGCCGACACGTATCAGCTCAACGAGCCGGGTAGAATGCTCGACCGGCCACGCGGCTGGTTTGCGCTAGGCAAGGTGACCATCGACCACCAGGAGATCGCCGGCACCATGGTACAGGTGGCGCGTGCACCCGGATCGAGCCTGCCGCCGCAAGAGATCTTCCACTTCCTCGACAGCACCCTTCCGGCGCTCAAGAAGCTTCTCAATGCCGCCCCCGAGACCATCCTGATGGTCAGTGCCCCCGATCCCATGTGGCACGGTGGCATCAGCGGCTATCAGTCCTTTTTCATCCACGCCGCGCGTCCGCTGCGCACGCCAGACAAGACATCCCCCTATCTGCACGAGCTGTTTCACGTGCTGCAGCCCTATAAGCCGGCAGCCGACGCCGATTGGATCGAGGAAGGATTGGCGGAGTTCTACTCGCTCGAGCTGCAGCGCCGTGCGGGCTTGATCGACGCCGCCGCCTACACGCGGGCCCTGGGCTACTTCGCACGCTACGGCTTGTGGAATGTCGATCTGACGCAGCAGCAAGACAACGCCGCTACCAACAACAGCGCACCGTTGGTGATGTATGCGCTCGACCAGCGCATTCAGCATGCCACGGCAGGCAAGGCACGGCTCGACGATGTCGTCACCCGTCTGGCAACGCGTGGCGGCGAGGTCGACACGGGCCGTTTCCTGCGAACAGTCAATGCCGTCTCCGGCAAGAAGTTCACCAAGTTCTTCGACCGTCACGTCGTTCAGGGGATCCCGCCGAGCATTGGGGCTGGACCCTCGTAGCGTCACCGGCGCGGCGGCTGGCCCGCTTGCGCCGCGCCCGCTATGCTTGCCGCGCCGGAGGGCGGCCACCCATGCACCTTGACACTGCATCGCTCGAACTGCTTGCCATCGTGGTGCTCATCCTCGCCAACGGGTTCTTCTCCGCGGCAGAGATCTCCATCGTCGTCGTGCGCAAGAGCCGACTGGCGCAGCTGATCAGCGACGGCCGCGCCGTGGCCAGTGTGGTGGTCGCCCTCAAGGACGATCCAACCCGGTTCCTGGCGACCGTGCAGGTGGGCGTGACGGTGGTCAGCTCCATGGCGTCGGTCATCGGCGGCGCCGCCACCGTGCGCTATCTCGAACCGCTGGTGCACGCCCTATTGCCCGAGATGCTGTCGCAGTGGGCGGAATTTGTGGCCCTGAGCATCACCGTCGTGCTGATCTCGTACTTCATGCTGGTGGTGGGTGAACTGGTGCCCAAGTCGCTCGCCCTGGCACACAGCGAACGGCTCGCCTGCCTGGCGGCGCGCCCGATCAACCGCGTCTCGCTGCTGGCGCATCCGCTGGTCAAGGCGCTGACCCTGTCCACGGACGCCGTGCTCTGGCTCTTTGGCCAGCACGCCAAAGCCGAGGAAGCCTTCGTGTCGGAAGAAGAGGTGAAGCACATGGTACGCGAAGGGGCGCGCCACGGCATCTTCGACGAGGCCGAACGGCAGCTGATCCACAGCGTCTTCGAGTTCACCGACACCTCCGTGCGCGAGGTCATGGTGCCGCGCTCCGAGGTGCACGCCGTCGAAGCCGGTGTGCCGCCCGCCGATATTCTCAAGGAGTTGGTCGAAACCGGCTTCTCGCGCCTGCCCGTGTTCCAGGGCGACCTCGACCACATCGTCGGCATCGTGCATATCAAAGACCTGCTGCGCGAGGTGCAACGGCCGCAACCGGTGCCGCTTCCGGCCGTGATGCATCCGGCCTTCTTCGTGCCCGACTCGATGCAGATCAGCGACCTCCTGCGCGAACTCCAAAGCCGGCGCACGCACATGGCGATCGTCGTCAACGAGTTCGGCACGGTCATCGGATTGGTGACGATCGAGGATCTCTTGGAGGAGATCGTCGGTGAGATCCGCGACGAGTTCGACTTCGACGAGGAGCAAGCGATCCAAGAGCTACCGGACGGCTCACTCCTCGTTCAAGGCTCGGTACCGCTTGCCGAATTGAAGGAGCAGTACAGCATCCCCTTCGAGGAAACCGCTGACTACCGTACCCTGGCCGGCCTCGTTCTTGCCCGCCTCAAACGCTTCCCCAAAGGTGGGGAGGCAATCACCGAGGCCGGTTACAAGATGACCGTCGTCGTCCTCGACGGCCGCCGCCTGCGCAAGATCCGCATCGAAGGCCCGATCAAGCGTCGCACCACTCACCCGCAGACTACCGGCTAGTCGCTGCGGCGCCGGTGTTTCTGCGGCAGCCACGACTCGACCGCCACCCATGTATCCGTCAACGCCCGCGTTTCGTGCGCGCAGCCAACACGCACCGTGAGCGGGCGACTCTCCGGTCGCAGCGTCACCGCACGCCTGCCACTGCACACGAGGAGCGCGCCCCGCAGAACCCGCAACCGCTGCGCGTGCGGATGGG
>DATKMS010000260.1:0-8017 GCA_035541735.1 Candidatus Margulisiibacteriota bacterium | reverse complement strand
TATCACGGGCCCTGCAGGATCTTCAGCTCCACCCGCCGGTTCTGGGCGCGACCTTCCGCCGTGTCGTTGCTGGCGACCGGCTGCGATTCGCCCAGCCCTTTCTCCGTCATGCGCTTGGGATCGATGCCGCCCTTGGCGAGGTAATCGGCAACCGACTTGGCGCGGCGCATCGACAACTTCTGGTTGTACTCCTCCGTGCCGATGCTGTCGGTGTGGCCCTCAACCGAGAGCGTGATCTGCTGGTACTGCTTCAAGGTGCTGATCGCCTCATCCAAGATGGGTCGTGCATCGGGTCGGATGTTCGATTTGTTGAAATCGAAATTGACGCCGCGCAGGACGATCTTCTTCTTCACTGGTGGCGGTGCCTGAGCCACCGGAGGCGGTGGAGGTGGAGGCGGTGGAGGCGCCACCGGTCCCTTGAAGCGGTACTTCAAACCAAGGCCGCCGTTGGCCCACTGCGCATTTTCGGGGCCCTGCTGATTCGGGTCCTGGTAAACAAGGAAGGTCGGACGTGGCGCTTGCCAGGCCTGGTTCCACCGACCCCAGAAGCTGAGTGCAAGGTGGTCAGTTAGATAGACGTCGAGTCCTGCACCTGCGGACACGCCACCGCTGGTATGCTTCAGGCGGCCGCTCAAGCCGCTGTACCCGCCCCCCTGGCCGGTTATGTAGAACTCCATCGGTTGGCCGAACGGTGAATCCATCAGCGGCAGCTGCAAGCGCGGGCCAACCAGGTAGCCGAGTGCGGTAGTCACCTGGTTCTCGTTCGGGAAGCCGCGGTGGTCGTTGTCCGGCCACTGGGTGTCGACCTGCAGTTGACCTTGGATACCGATGTAATTGTTGAACATGTAGCCGACGTAGGGGTTGCCGGTGATACCATCAGCCACGTGCGCGCGGTAGTTGTTGTTCACAGGCACTGACCCACCGACGTCCAAGCCGAGGAATGGCCCATCGAGTGCCGCCGCGGGCGCGCTGAACCCGAGCATGCCTACCAGCGAGGCCACCGCGAACGCGCCGGCACGACGGTGCCTAGGAATCCCTCTTACCCGGTGTGTGACAAGCTTGTGCATGTCGACCTCCTCCCTCCGTGCGATTCCTCTCCCCGACGGTGACGAATTCCGGGCAGACTGTGACGATTTCCGGGCAAATTGTCAACGCACAAATGCCTCTCAGCCCTGCCTCTCGCAGGCGAAAGAGCAGCACGCGAGCGTGCCGACCGAAGAATTGTGGTGGGGACCTAGGGCTTGGAAGCGACCCTACCTGTGGGCGGATCGCTGCTCGCGATTCGCGCTGCTACTTCTTCTGCTCCATGTCCTGCCCGCAGCACTTCAGCGTGCCGTTGCCGCCTTTGGTGACGATGACTTGCGAACCGCATTTCCCACACAGGTACATCTTTCCGAGTTGATTGGCCATGATCCGCTATCCTTCCCCTCGTTCTCCCTCGTGAGTGTCCTATTCGCCGCGAAACACGGGCGTACGTTTCTCCACGAACGCCCTGATGCCCTCGCGACGATCACGTGTCGTCTGCAGCAGGACGTAAAGGTCCTCCTCGAGGCGGATGCCCTGGTCGAGCGACAGGTCGCTCCCCTTCACCACTGCCTCCTTCGCGAAACGCAGCGCGATCGGCCCCTTGTCTTTCAACTGATTCGCCAGGACAGCGAGCGCCCGCTCAAAGTCCTTGGGTGGAACCACCTGCGCAACGAGCCCCATGGTTGCCGCTTCGGCCGCGTCGATCGTGCGCCCGGTGAGCAGCAGGTCCAAGGCGCGCATGCGGCCGATGATCCGCGGCAGGCGCTGCGTCCCGCCGTGCATGGGTAGACGTCCCATGGAGAGCTGCGGCAGGGCGAAATGGGCGCGGTCGGACACGAGCCGCAGGTCGCACGCGAGTGCCAGTTCGCATCCCTCGGCGAGCGCGTCGCCTTGGATGGCCGCGATGACCGGGCGGGTCAGCCTGGCAATGGCATCGACCCAGTCGGCCTTCATCTCCCAGGGGCCGTGCTCCTCGACGCCGAGGCAGAAATCGTTACCGGCGGCGGCGAGTACGACCACGGCGACCGTATCATCCGCTTCGATCTCGGCCGCGGCATCGCACAATGCCTGTGCCAGATCGAGCGTGATGCGGTTTCCGGCGTGTGGGCGTTCGAGGCGCAGCCATGCGACACCGTCGCCGGTGGTGGTTCTGAGGGCGCGCGGGCGCAAGCGCTTGGCAATGCGTGCGGCGGTGCTGCGGCTCACGCGGTGCCTCCCGATAGCTGCGCGCGGAGATCTTTCTTGAGCACCTTGCCCATTTGATTCTTGGGCAACGCGTCGGCGAACTGGATCACCTCAGGCTTCTTGAAACTGGCCAGCCGTTGCCGGCAGAACTCGATGACCTCGTCAGCCGTCAAGGTGGCACCGGGACGCGGCACGATGATCGCTGCGACGCGCTGTCCCCATTCCACGTCGGGAATGCCAATGACCGCAGCTTCGTCGACGCCCGGATGGGAGTAGATCACCGCCTCGACCTCGGCCGGCGCGATGTTCTCGCCGCCGCGGATGATCATGTCGTCCTTGCGGCCGGCGAGGAAGATGTAGCCGTCCTCGTCGAGCCAGCCCATGTCACGCGTCGGCAGCCAGCCGTCTTGCAGAGGCGAGGTCGTGCCGCTGCTGCTGCCATAGCCCTTCATGACGCGTGGTGTGCGTACCCACAGCTCACCGATCTGTCCCGTGGGCAATTCCTTGCCGTCGTCGTCGACCACCTTCAGTTCGACATCCGGCAGCGGCCGGCCGATCGACTTCAGGCGTTTGAGCCGCAGCTCGACCTCGTGTGGCGTGCCGTCGAGACGGTGATCGTCGGGCCCGAGCACCGTCAACGTCGAGGTGGTCTCCGTCTGCCCGAACGCGTTCACGAAACCCACCGTCTGCGGAAACATCTCGATGGCGCGGCGGATCACCGGGAACGGCATGGCGGCGCCGCCGTATGACAGGTTCTGCAGGCTGGACAGGTCGTGCTTCGCAAAGTCGGGGTGATCGATGAGTTGCTTGACCATGGTCGGGACGAGGAAGGCGTGGGTAACCTGTTCCTTCTCGACCGTGCGCAGCCACTCGCTGGCCTCGAACTGGCGGAGCAGCACGAGCTTGCGGCCGGCGAACATGTTGGTCATCACGTTGGTGGCGCCGGCGATGTGGTAGAGCGGCACACAGAGCAACGACGTGCCGCGCGGGGTGCCGTCGGCCAGCTCGACGTTGGCGGTCACATACGCGGTGAAGTCGTTGTAGGTGAGCAGCACCGCCTTGGGCAGCGCCGTGGTGCCGCTGGTGTACATGAGGATGGTCGTGTCGTCGTCATCGACCTCCGGCGGATCGAGTTCGGGTGAGGCATCACTGATGATGCGGTCGAGATGCAGCATGTCGTCGCGTGGTGTCTCCATGGCCACGTACGTCTGCACACAGCTCAGTTTCGGACGCAGGGTCGCCACGGCGTCTTGGTAGCGGTCTCCGACGAGCAGCACCTTCACGTTGGCGGTGGAGATCATGTACTCGAGTTCAGGCAACTTGGCGCGGTAGTTAAGGGGCAGGAAGACCGCGCCGATGGCCGCCGCGGCGTAGTACGCTTCGACGTAGCGATGCGAGTTCACCTGCAAGACCGCGACGCAGCCGCCGCGCCCGACGCCCAGTTGGCGCAGGGCGTTGGCAAGACGCTGGATGTTCTGCCACAGCTGGCCGTACGTCAGGCGGTGTTGGTCGAAGACCAGGATCTCCTGGTCTTCGAACATGCTTGCCGGGATGCTGACGAAGTTCGACGTGTTCACTGCTCGCTCCGCTGTTTCAATTGATTCACGGGCTCATTGGGTCATCGGTTCATCGCCCGCCAACGGCTCAGTGAGCCGATGAGTCAATGATTCAATTCGGCCAATCGTTTCTCCAGCGTCAACCCCTCGGCCAACGAAAGGTCGAGCCCTTCGTTGACTGCCCGTTTCGTTTGCGCCAGCAGCGCGGGCGGCAATTTGCACAGTTGGCGCGCCAGGTCAACCGCTGCAGCGCGCAGGTCGTCGGCCGGGGCCACGATGCGGGCGACAATCCCGAGCTGCAGCGCTTCTGCGGCGCTGAGCCAGCGGCCAGTGAGCACCAGGTCAAGGGCGCGGCCGATGCCGAGCAGGCGGGTTGTCGTCTGCGTTCCGGCGACGCCAGGAATCATCGCCAACCCGGTTTCGGGGTAGCAGAAGCGTGCGTCCGCGGCGGCGATGCACAGATCACAGAGCAGCGCCATCTCGAGGCCGCCGCCGACGGTATACCCATGCACCGCAGCGATGGCCGGCTTCGGCAGCGTGCGCAGAACTCCCCACACATCACGCCGCCAGCGCACGTCACGCGCCGCCAGCGGCGATGGCGCAGTGCCGAACTCGCTGACGTCGCCGCCGCTGCTGAACGCCGGGCCGTTGCCGCGCAGGACCATCGCGCCGACATCCGGGTCGTCGCGCACCGCTTGCAAGGTCTCGAACAGCGCGTCGCGCATCGCCACATTGTAGGCATTCAGCACCTCAGGCCGATTGAGCGATACGACCGCGACGGAGCCGGCCTTCTCGTAGAGGACGGCGGGCGGGAGACGCCGCGCTTGAGCGGGCTTCGCCACTCAGTCGCTCGACGGCAGGGGTTTGGCCTCTTTCAGCTTCATCTCCTGCCCGCAGCACTCGACGACCCCGGGGCCGGGCTTGTTGCACAGCACCTCGGTGCCACAGGTGTCGCACAGGTAGCGCTTGCCAAGTTGGTTCGCCATATCTTTCCTCCTTCACGATGATTGGTGTGTGTAGAACGGAACCGCGACGACACGCGCTCTGCTGGTGGCCGCCGCAACCGCCAACTGCATCTCCGTCCCAAGGTCCCAGGATTCACGTCTCACGTAGCCGAGCGCGATCACGGCATTGCGTGCCGGTGACCACACGGCGCTGGTGATCCATCCGGCGTCCTTGCCGGCGCGCAACAGCGTGCTGTCGGGCGGCGGGATCTGCTCGCCGTCGCAGATGAGGCCCACGAGCTTGCGATGCACCTGGCCGCGGGCCGCGACGCGCTCGACCACTTCTTGCCCGAGATAGCAGCCCTTCGTGTAGCTGATCGCCGCCTCGAGACCGACTTCGCTGATGAGCGAGGTGTCGTCGAAGTCGCGGCCATACCACGGGATGCCGGCTTCGATGCGCAAGACGTCGAGGGCGTCCATGCCCACCGGCTCGGCCCCCGCAGCGCAGCAGCGCTTCCAGAGGTTGGGGGCTGCGGCTGGATCACCGAACAGCAGGTAACCGCGTTCCGCTGTGTGCGTGACTGCGGCCGCTCGCACACGAACGCCGTCGAAGGTCATGCCGCGATGCGCAAACGGTGCAAGGTCGGCCGTTGCCTCGCCCGTCACCGCCAGCAGCACGCGATCCGCCAGTGGGCCTTCAATGACGACCAGTGGCGCCACGCCGTCGTCCGCGGCGCACTCGACGTCGTCGGCGATGATGTAGCGCTCGAGGTTCTCGCGCACCGCGGCGGCGCGCGCTGCCGGCACGTCGAGCCACAACTCGTCGGGCAAGACGTAGACCCGCAGGTCGGCCACCACCTTTCCCTGCTGCGTCAGCAGCGCCGCGTACGCGCCTGCACCGCTCTGCAGCCGGGCCACGTCGTTGGACAGCATGCCCTGGAGAAAGCTGACCCGGTCGCTACCGGTGAGGCGCAGCAAGCCGCGGAAGCCCGCATCGAGGACACCGCACCGTCGGCGGACGGCGGCCCATTCGTCGAGCACGGTGGTGAAGCGAGCCGGCAGCGTCCGATCGATGAACGGCGCAAACACCGCGCCGCTGGCCTTCTGCAACGCTTCCAGCTGTGCATTCATGGTCAAGCCCGGAACGATTTCGTGAGTAACAGAATCGACCGGCCGTGAAAAGGACGCGCTCAGCGGTGCTGCGTCTGCCACTCCTCGGGCGTCAGTGTGCGGAGCGCCAGCGCGTGGATGGTTGATCTCATGGCATCGCCAAGCGCGGCGTAGACCGCGCGCTGCCTTGCGACCGGCGATTGGCCGCGGAAGCGCTCCGACACAATGAGCACGCGGAAATGTCCGCCGCCCGATGCCGCACCGGCGTGCCCGGCGTGGCGCGCGCTCTCGTCCTCGACGACCAGATGACTGGGTGCAAATGCCTGGTGCAGCGTGGTCTCTATCCAGCCGGCGCGATCCGTCGAGTTCATCACTTCTTCATAGCACGGGTTGTCGTACCCGCTGTAGCCTGCTTCCACGACCGGCGTTTCCCACGTAGGATCACAGCGTATCGTCCGGAGGAGGTGCAGCATGCCCAGAGCAATCTGGAACGGCGCCGTTCTCGCCGAGAGCGATCGCTGTGAAGTCGTCGAAGGCAACCAGTATTTTCCGCCCGATGCGGTCAACCGGGCCTACTTCAAGGCATCGGACACGCATACGGTGTGCCCGTGGAAAGGCACCGCAAGCTACTACGACGTTGTGGTCAATGGGCGGACAAACAAGGACGCGGCGTGGTACTACCCGGAGCCGAAGGATGCGGCGCGGCACATCAAAGGATACGTTGCCTTCTGGCGCGGCGTGGAAGTCGAATTGTGAATGGTGAATGCTGAATGGTGAATGAGGAAGGTGCGATGTTGTTCCAGGATGTTCTCTACGAAAAGAAGGATGGAGTGGCGTGGATCACCATCAACCGGCCGGAGGTGCGCAACGCGTTTCGGGTGCAGACGGTCGACGAGATGGTGGCGGCATTTCGCGACGCCTGGGCCGACTCCGACGTTGGCGTTGTGGTCCTCACCGGCGCCGGCGACAAGGCCTTCTGCTCGGGCGGCGACCAGAAGGATCGGGGGGCCGCCGGTTACGGCGGGGGCAAGTCAGGCATCGGCCTTGACGTGGCGTCACTGCACGCCGTGATCCGCAACATCCCGAAGCCGGTCATCGCGATGGTGAACGGCTTCGCGATCGGCGGCGGCCACGTGCTGCACGTCCTCTGCGACCTGTCGATCGCTGCGGACACGGCGATCTTCGGCCAAACGGGACCGCGCGTCGGCAGCGTCGACCCGGGTTTTGGAACCGCGTACCTGGCCCGCGTCGTCGGCGAGAAGAAGGCGCGCGAGATCTGGTACCTCTGCCGGCAGTACACGGCGCCGGAAGCGCTGCAGATGGGACTGGTCAACAAGGTGGTTCCTGCAGCACAGCTGCGGGCCGAGGTCGAGCAATGGTGCCGGGAGTTATTGGAGAAGAGCCCGACAGCGCTGAAGCTGGCGAAGTACTCCTTCAACGCCGACACCGACCACATCCACGGCATCACCGAGATGGGCTTCAGCGCGCTGGAGCTGTACTACCAAACGGCGGAAGCGCAGGAAGGCCGCAACGCGTTCATCGAGAAGCGCAAGCCGGAGTTTCGGAAGAAGCGCTGACTGCCGGTCGTACGCATGGAAGCTCTTCCCGCCATGCTTGAGTCGATGCCTTCGTCATTGGTTGTCATCACGGCGCTGGTTGCCCTCGGCTTCTTCGTGACCACATTGATGCTCCATCTGCAAGGCCGAATGCTGCGCGACGTCTCGAAGCAAGTCGCTGATAGCAAGGCGGCTCGCGCGCGCGCTCGTCGGAAGGCCTAGCTGGCTTTCAGTGAGACGTGCATGGGTCGGCGGCGACCGCGCTGGCGTTGGTGGCACCTACTGAGTCTCGCGAAAGATGGTGGCAGGGGCGCAAGCACCGTTCGCCCCGAGACCTCGACCCGCGCGGCGCGGATTTGTCGAGCCAATGAACAAATCCGTTCGGCCTGAGTAGCGCCCGTTTTTCCAGGGGGCGTATCGAAGGCCCGCCTGTGGAACGCGAGCTTGTTCATTGGGAGCCGGGCACCCACCGGTGCCCCCGAGGCATAGCGCGGCGAGAGAAGATCTGAGACACCCATACTCTAGAAGAAGAGTAAGGGGGCGGGCGTACGCAGCGGCAATACGTTCACTGGCGGCAATCGCCCAGTAGCCCGCGGTTAGACGGCCAAGCGCGACGGACCGGAGTGGGGGGCAGGGCCGC
>DATKMS010000259.1:0-52836 GCA_035541735.1 Candidatus Margulisiibacteriota bacterium | reverse complement strand
GTCAACGAGTGCAAAGGCAAGGGCGCCTGCGGCGGCGCCGGCCACGATTGCGCCGGACAGAACAGCTGCAAGGGCAAGGGCTGGGTCGAAATGTCCGCCGCCGACTGCAAGGCGAAAGGCGGAACGGAGAAGAAGTAGGTTGTTGGTTGCTACGTTGTTAGGTTGTTAGGTTCCAGAAAGTCACCCTAACAACCTAACAACCAACAACCTAACAATCTTCGTCATGGACCCATTCCTCGGCTTCGGCGTCGGCCTGCGCACGAAGCATTACAGTGAGATCCTCGAGACTCATCCGGCGGTCGATTGGTTCGAGGTGATCTCAGAGAACTTCATGGTGGCCGGTGGCCGGCCGCTCCATGTCTTGGAACAGGTGCGCGCTCGCTATCCCGTCGCTTTGCACGGCGTCTCGCTGTCCATTGGCTCGACGGACCCGCTCAATCTCGAGTATCTGCGGCAGCTGAAAGCCTTGGCGCAGCGCCTCGAGCCCGCGTGGATTTCGGACCACCTCTGCTGGACCGGTGTCGGCGGCCGCAACGCGCACGACCTGCTGCCACTGCCGTACACGCCGGCAGTGTTGGCGCACGTCGTCGAGCGCGTGCGGCGCGTGCAGGACTTCCTTGGCCGACGCATCCTGCTCGAGAACGTTTCCACCTACCTCGAGTATCGCGACTCGACGATGCCCGAGTGGGAGTTCCTCACCCAGGTCGCCGAGCAGGCCGACTGCGGTATCCTGCTCGACGTCAACAACATCTACGTGAGCGCCTTCAATCACGGCTTCTCCGCCGAGGAGTATCTGCACGCCGTCCCCGTGGAGCGCGTGCAACAGTTCCACCTCGCGGGGCATAGTGACAAAGGCACCTACCTGCACGACACCCACGACCACCCGGTGTGTGACCCGGTGTGGGAGTTGTACGCGCAAGCGGTACGACGCTTCGGGAGCATCTCGACGCTGATCGAATGGGACGATCACATCCCGCCTTTTGCGGATGTGCACGCCGAGGCACTGCACGCCAGGGCGATTGCCGAGTCGGTCGACCATGCCCACGCTCGAACAGACGCAGCAGCTCTTCTGGAAGCTGATCACGGCGCCTGAAGGTGTCGCAACCGGCCGCGACGCCCTGGATCTGGGCCAGCGCCTGCTGGGAGATACGCTCGTGCGCGAGGATGCGCGCCTGTCCGCCGTCGAGCGACTCGACATCTATGCGGACATGTACTTCTACCGCATCCGCGATTGTCTCAAGGACGACTTTGCGGCGGTGCACGCGGTGATCGGCGAAGCGGCGTTCCACAACCTCGTCACCGACTATCTGCTCGTGCATCCGTCGACGCACTTCTCGCTGCGTTACGCCGGCCGGCATCTGCCAGGGTTCGTGCGGCGCCACCCCTTCGGTACACAGCGGCCCTACCTGGCGGACCTGGCGTCGCTGGAATGGACGATCCTGGAGGCCTTCGATGCGGCCGACGCCCAGCCGCTCGACGCCGCTGCACTTGCGGCGGTGCCGCCGGAGTGCTGGCCAGCTCTCCGCTTCACCTTGACACCGTCGCTGCATCTCCTGGACGTTGGCTGGCCGGTGCACGAGATCTGGCGGCAAGCACAGGCTGGCGAGCAGCCCGTGGACCCGCAGCCCGTGGCGACCTGCTTGTGCGTCTGGCGGCACAATTTGCGCGTCTTCCATCGGCCGATCGATACGGCCGAGCGTGCGGCGCTGCAGGCTGTGAGGACAGGTGCTCCATTTGCTCTGGTGTGTGAGCACATCGCCGAGGATCACGGCGAAGTTGAAGGGCCCACGCAGGCTCTCAACCTCCTTGGTGCGTGGCTCGCCGACGGCCTACTCGTCGGCTCCAGCGCGCAGTAGGAGAGGCGAAGACCCGCACATAGTGCAATTCCGCGAAGTGGGTGCCGCTAGCGCGGGGGTTCGAGGCGCGTCGAACTTCCGCGCAGCGCTTGACTTAACAAGTATTGTTTGGCATGCAAACAGCGTGAAGTAACCCACCGGAAAGGAGCTTCCGATGCGCGCCTCCTTGAAGATCGTCGGCTTTGCAGTGTTGGTACCCGTCCTGGCCGCCTGCGGCGGTTCGGTTGGCGGTAGTGGCGCGAACCAGGCGCTCACCGATGCCAAGTGCTCAGGTTCCAGTTGTGGGAATGAAGCGCCAGCAGCGGCGACGCCGGCCGCAACAGAGCCGGCCGCGACGCCTACATCAACGCCGCCAGGGCAGCCGCTCGTGTGCGGCGGCTTGACGGCGGCGAAGTGCCCCCAAGGATACCGCTGCGTCGCCGATCCGGCGAACAATTGTGACGCGACTACCGGGGTCGATTGCAGCGGGATCTGCGTGCTCGGCGAGGACCTACCTTCTTGCGGCGGGCTGGCAGGCGTCTCTTGCCCCGCAGGGTACGTCTGCACTGATGATCCTGCCGACTCGTGCCGCGGCGGTCCTGCCGCCGACTGCCCCGGCGTCTGCCGGCTCCCGGCAACAGCGGAGTGCACCTCCGACGCGGATTGCCCGCAGCTGCGGGCCGCGTGCAGCGTCTGTGCAGACGGCACTGCGAGCTGCCCGCAAAGCTACTGCGTCAACGGGCAGTGTGCCGTGGATTTCAAGCCATGTTCGGAACCGCGTACGTGCGGCGGCATCACCGGCCTGTCCTGCGAACCCGGCTTCCAATGCGTCGACGATCCGAGCGACGATTGCGTTCCCGAGAAAGGCGGGGCCGACTGCGGCGGAATATGCGTTCCGCAGGAGACACCGCTGCGCTGCGGTGGAATCGCAGGAGAAACGTGCCCGGCGGGTTTCGAATGCGTCGACGACCCGAGTGACTCGTGTGACCCAAACAGCGGCGGCGCCGACTGTCCTGGTCTATGCAAGCCCGCGAACACCGCCGAGTGCAAGAGCGACACAGACTGTGTCGCGCCGGCCTTGTGTAATATGTGCGCTGACGGCACCGCAGCCTGTGCGCGCGCCCTGTGCGACAATGGCCTTTGCCGTGTCGATTTCCCCATATGTTCCACGCCTGTGGTGTGCAGCGGCGGCTGCAAATCGGATGAAATCTGCGTCGCTGATCCAAACAACCCGTGCGACCCGACAACCGGCAAGTGTCCGGGGATCTGCGTCGCGAATAGCAAGCCGCTTTCGTGCGGCGACGTTGTCGGCAACACCTGTCCGGCGGGCTACGCGTGTGTCGACGATCCCAGTGACGACTGCACCCCCGATTCGTCGGGTGCAGACTGTCCCGGGGTATGCGAACCCGCACCGGTGCCGCAGTGCACCGCAGATGCGGACTGCGGGCAAATCCTCGTCCCGTGCCCCTTGTGTCCCGACGGTACGTCCGCGTGCCCGCGTTCGGAGTGTCAGAATGGCTTGTGCGTGATGGTGACTCACGCGTGCACGGCACCCGACTTCTGCGGAGGGATCGCAGGCTTTCCCTGTCCCGCGGGTTCCACGTGCGTCGACGATCCGAAGGATGACTGTGATCCAGCCACCGGCGGCGCCGATTGTGCTGGCATTTGTGTCCGCGAAGAGAAGCCGCTCAGTTGCGGCGGGCTGAGCGGGAAGGTCTGTCCAGACGGTTACACTTGTGTTGACGACGCGAGCGACAACTGCGACCCCGCCAATGGAGGCGCCGACTGCCCCGGCATCTGCCAGCCCGCACCCAGCAAGGCGTGCAGCAGCGACGCCGACTGCCCGCAGATCGGTGCGCCATGCCGGCTCTGTGCCGATGGGACGGCGGCCTGCCCGCGCTCGCTCTGTACCAACGGCCAGTGCGGGGCGGAGTTCACGACCTGTCCTAGCGAGTCCTAGAAGGCCGTCGGACTTGGACGCCCGCAGCGACCCAACGGGGAGCGGGCTTTAGAAGGGACGCCGGCCGCAGGCCTACTCCTCGAGGACGAACGTCACGTTCATGTGAACGCGGTACTCCTTCAACTTGCCCTTCTCCACCTTCCCCTGCATGCGGGTCACCTCGATTCCGGTGATGCCGCGCAGCGTCTTGGCGGCGCGCTTCAGGCCTTGCTGCACCGCGCCGTCGAAGGAATCGGGAGAAGATGAGACGATCTCGCTTACTCGTGCAATCGCCATGATGCCCTCCTGTCAGTGCGTTTGACGTTCGACGCGCGCTGATGGTACCCGAGGCGGGCTGGTGCTACAAGGCGACTCGCTCCAAGGGGAACAGACTGGCCAATGCGATACCTGACGTTCGTGCTCGCTGGTCTCATTGCGTGCGCATCGTGGTCCTCGGCGTTGCAGGCGGCGTCTTCCAACAAGCCGTCGTGCAAGAAGATCCGCGACGCCGTCTGGGCGGGCAAGACCCTCGACCAGATCACCGCCGAGTTCGGGACCGATGCCGAGACCGTGATGAAATGTACGCAGAAAAAGGGCAAGCGGAAGGCCGCGCCGAAAGCGCAGAAGAAGGCCAAGGGCGCCTCCAAATCCGGCAAGGCTGCGAGTAGTGCCGGGACGTCGTCAACGGGGAAAGCCACGAGCCCGGCGCCATCGTCCGGCAAGCCGTCCGCACACCGGTCAAGCGGCAGGTCGGAATACCACCAGCCTTGACGCCCGCCGGGGCCTGTGCGACATGGTTTTCTCCGCAGCGCAGCATCATCCCGGACCTGGAAGGAGATCAGTCGATGTCGCAATCCACGGCACCACAGCCCGAAGGCAAGAAGGCACGCCCAATCGTTGCGTTTCTCCGGCTCGGCGACAACGGCGACAAACCGCATCTCGTCGCCAAGAAGTGCGGTCAGTGCGGAGCGCTCTATCTCGGCAGTCGGGTTGCCTGCTCGAAGTGCTCGGCCACAGGCCCGTTCAACGAGATTCGCTTGAGCGACAAGGGCACGCTGTGGGTCTACTCGATCGTGCATCAGTCGGCGCCTGGGATTCCGACGCCGTACGTGGCAGCCATCGTGGACCTGCCGGAAGGCGCCAGCGTGCGCTGCACACTGATCGACGTCGAGCCCAACCCCGAGAAGCTCCCCTTCGGCATGCGGGTGGAGATGGTGACCAAGAAGGTGCGCGAGGACAAAGACGGCAACGACGTGATCGCGTTCTTCTTCCGTCCGGTGCGATGAGACGAGTCGAGAGCAGAAGAACGATTGGGAGCTGAAACTCTCGACTCTCGACCGTCGACTGTAAACTGATCAGCGAGGAGGGAACGATGAGAGACGTTTACGTACTCGGCGTTGGGATGATCAAGTTCGGCCGTTACCCCGACAAGGATGTGTCGGAGTTGGCAGCGCAAGCCGCGTTGCTGGCCCTCGACGACGCCGGCATGGCGGTGAAGGATATTCAACTGCTGGCGTCGGGCAATCTTCTCCAAGCGAACGCCATGGTTGGCCAGCGCATCCTGCAACAGATCGGCCAGACGGGCATCCCCATCATCAATGTGTCCAACGCCTGTGCCACGGGATCGACCGCGTTCCGCGAGGCGTACTTCGCCGTGGGATCGGGCGAGTACGATGTGGCCATGGCCGTGGGCTCCGAGCAAATGGGCAAGGCCGGACTACTCGGCGGTGGAGGGGGTCGCGAGAGCGTCGAAGGCATCCTGGGCAGCGGCCTCATGCCCGCCGTGTTCGGACAGGCCGGCATGGAGCACATGCGCCAGTACGGCACGAAGATGGAGCACTTTGCCAAGATCTCGGTGAAGAACCACAAGCACTCGACCAAGAATCCACTGTCGCAGTATCAGACCGAGGTGGGGCTCGAAGACGTGATGAAAGCGCGCATGGTGGCGTACCCGAACACGCTGTACATGTGCTGTCCTACCGGCGACGGGGCAGCGGCCGCCGTCATCTGCTCGGAGTCGGTGTTGAAAAAGTACGGCAAGAAGCCGGTGAAGGTCGCGTGCTCGGTTCTGACGTCTGACCCGTGGACGCCGCGTGACCTGACGTTGCCGGACGTCAGCACCCTCACCCGCAACGCCGCAAAGATCGCTTATGAGAAAGCTGGCGTGGGTCCGCAGGACCTCGACCTGGTGGAGTTGCACGACTGCTTCGCGACCGCCGAGTTGCTACACTACGAGAATCTCGGCTTGTGCAAAGACGGTGAGGCGGCGCGCGGCGTCGACGAGGGATGGTTCGAGTGGGGCGGCAAGACGCCGGTCAACGTCAGCGGCGGTTTGCTGTCCAAGGGACATCCGCTCGGCGCGACCGGCGTGGCCAACATTTTCGAAGTGGTGACACACCTGCGGGGCCAAGCGGGTGCGCGCCAGGTGGAAAACGCCAAGGTCGGTCTGGCACACGTCATCGGCCTCGGCTCGGCGTGTACGATCCATATTCTGACGGTTTGATTTGCGGGAGAACGTGAGAGCGTGCAGCGTGAGAGCGTGAAGGAAACCGATACGCTCCCACACTCCGACGCGCCCACGCTCTCACGTTCCTCCGATCGGCACCCGCTCGACCGCCTTGCACGCCAGCTGTCGCTTACTGATGCGACGATGCTGTGTGTCTCGTCGGTCATCGGGGTGGGGATCTTCCTGACTCCCGGAACGGTTGCAAACGTGCTGCCGCACCCAGGGTTGTTCCTGCTGGCGTGGTTGATCGGCGGGTTGCTGTCGCTGGCGGGTGCGCTGGCGAATGCAGAGCTGGGTGCAATGTATCCGCACGCCGGCGGCGACTACGTGTACCTGCGTGAGGCGTACCATCCGCTCGCCGGCTTCTGCATCGGTTGGCTGTCATTCTTCGTCATCTACGCGGGGACCGTGGCGACACTGGCGACGGGCTTTTCCGAGGGGCTGGCGCATTTCGTGGGGCTCGGTGCCGCCGGCAACGCCGCGGTGGCACTGGCAGTGGTCATCATCACTTCATGGGTGAACTACGCCGGCGTGCGTGCCGGGGCGCGCTTCAACAATGTGACCGGCTACGTGAAGCTTGCCGCAATGGTGGCGCTGGCGGCGGCGGGGCCGTTGCTCGGAAGCGGCAGCATCGGCAATTTGCGGCCGTTGGTCCACGGGGCGGCAGCCGTTCCTCTTGCCGGCTTTGGTCTGGCGTTGTCGCCGATCCTCTTCAGCTATCTCGGCTGGAACGCGTCGGTGTACGTCGCCAGCGAAATCTGCGATCCGGATCGCAACGTGCCGCGCTCGCTGTTCATCGGCCTGGCGGTGTGTACGGCGATCTATCTGCTGCTCAATGCGGTGTATCTTTACGCGCTGCCCATACACACGTTGCGCGGCGAGGTGCGTGTCGGCGAGGCGGCGGCGCGCGCCTTGTTTGGCGAGACCGGAGGGACCGTCACCGCCGTGTTGGTTCTTGCGTCTGTCTTGGGCTGTCTGAACGCCAACATTCTCATCGGCCCACGGATCGCGTATGCCATGGCCCTCGACGGCTACTTCTTCCGCGGCGTGAACCGGGTGCACGAGGCCCATCGCACGCCGCACGTGGCCATCGGCGTGCAAGCCCTGACAGCGATCGGGCTCATCGTCGTCCTGCAGAGCTTTCCCAGTGTGCTCGACTATACGACCTTCGCCATCGTCCTTGCGACCATGGCCGACACGACAGCCCTCTACGCGCTGCGCCGCCGCCAGCCGGAACGCCGCCGTCCCTATCGTGCCTGGGGATACCCGGTCGTGCCGGGATTGTACCTGGTTGCCAACGGCCTCATCGCCGGTGCCATGCTGTACGGGCGACCCAAGGAATGCGCCATCGCCCTGGCGATGGCTGCGACGGCGTTGCCCTTCTATGCCATCTTCACCCGCCGTGCCGGACCCGACGGATCAGCGCCTGTTGACGTACCGCTGCAGGCACCGTAGCTTTCGACGTCTCACCAGAGGAGGAAGACATGAAAGTGAGCATCTTCATCGCCGTCGTGTGCGCCTTGTTGTCGACCGCGCAGGCTGCGGATCAGCCGGTTGCCACCGTCGGCAACCGTACCATCACCCTTGCCGAGCTGGAAAAGCACCTCAAGTCGGAGCTGATGGAAATCGAGATGCACCGCTACGAGACGCTGCGCGACGGCCTCGACGAGATGATCGGTGAAGAACTGATCAAACTCGAAGCGGCGGCGCGCGGCATCACGCCCGCGGCGCTCACCAAGCAAGAGATTGAGGACAAGGCCGAGAAGCCGACCGACGAGCAGGCCAAAAAGCTCTACGACGCCAACAAGGAAAAGCTCGGAGGTGCTTCCTTCGAAAGCGTCAAGTCACGCCTCATCGACCACTTGAAGGAGGCGATGGTCGAAGAGCGCAAGGAAGCGTTCATCGAAGAGTTGAAGAAGAAGTACAAGACCAAGGTGTCGCTGCAACCGCCCGTGGTCGAGGTCGGCACCGGCGGCCGGCCATCGCGCGGCGGCGGGCCGAATGCGCCCATCCTCATGATCGAGTTCTCCGACTACGAGTGTCCGTTCTGCAAGAAGGCCGACGTCACCGTGCGGGAGGTCATGAAGACGTACGGCGACAAGGTGCGCTTGGTACACCGCGACTTCCCGCTGTCGTTCCACGCGCAGGCACGGCCCGCCGCGGAAGCGGCGCGCTGCGCCGAAGCACAAGGGAAATTCTGGGAATATCATGACAAGCTGTTCGCCAGTCAGGATTTGTCGCCCGAGAAGCTGCAGGCATTGGCAACCGAGGTCGGTCTCGACCGCGCCAAGTTCGACGAATGCGTTTCCAAGCAGCAGTTCAACGCCGGCATCGACAAGGACATCGCCGATGGCAGCGAAGCCGGAGTGACCGGTACACCGGCGTTCTTCATCAACGGCCGGATGCTCTCCGGCGCGCAGCCGTTCGAGAAGTTCAAGGAAGTGATCGACGAGGAGCTGGTGAGCAAGCAGGGTACGAAGCCGTCGTGAGCTTCCCGGGGCACGCTCGAACCGAAAGGTTCGTCCCCTGTGGAGGTCACCTACAGCACGCCCTGACCGCCCAAAAGGCCGCATTCGCGCTTGGACGAGCCTGATTTGCCATATCCCACGTTTTCGCGTGCCGCGCGGGATTTGGGGCGCACTGCGTTCAGAAACTGGCTCTTCGCAAACCGATCTACACTGAACCATCGGGTGATAGCCCTGTGAGCGAGAAGCGATGCCAAAGCCCTTGCGTAAAATTGTGATCTTCGTCGCGTCACCCGGTGACGTGCAATCCGAGCGTGGCCAGCTCGCCAAAGTCGTCGACGAGCTCAATCTGACGCTCACCGCGCTGGCGCCCGAAAAGGGCCTCTTCGTCGAGCTGGTGCGGTGGGAAACCCATGCGACGCCCGGCCTCGGACGCGATGCGCAGGACGTTGTCAATCGGCAGATTCCGACATACGATATCTTCATCGGGATCATGTGGAAGCGGTTCGGCACGCCGACAGCGGTCGCCGGATCTGGAACAGCTGAAGAGTTCCAGAACGCGTACGCGCGGTGGAGGAAGAATTCGTCCCTTCCCGTCCTCTTCTACTTCTGCCAGAAACCCCTGCCGCCGCCGCGTACGGCCGAGGAAGTGAAGCAGCTCGGTCAGGTTGTTGCTTTCCACGAAGAGCTGTCGGCGAAGGGCTTGGTGTGGGAGTACGACGTCCCCGAAACTTTTTCCGAGATCGCCCGTCCGCACCTGCTCCGCGTTCTCGGTCAGATCGCTACCGCTCCCGGATCCCCGTCGGATGCAGCCGAGCGATCGAAGAGCCTAGCAGAAAAGGGATCGGTGCGCGCGCAGCGAGCGGTCGGCCAGCTGGCGGAAGAGTACGAGCGCTTGCGGCGCGAGATGCCACCTGGCGACCCGCGGACGCGCGCGATGGCAGCGGTTTTTTCGCGCATGCGATCGATCGCGCTGTCCATCTACCCTTTGGTCAAGGACTTGGCGGACAGCCAATCTGCGGGACGTCGTCTCGCGGCGATCGCGATCCTCCGCGAGATTCCGAACGAGTCATACCTTGAGTGGCTCGCGGATCGGCCCGCCCTTGAGCCTCATTTCCCCGGGTTCCAGGCAATGCTGGCACTGCAAAACGCGGCCCGGGTACTCGTACCGCAAGCCAAGCGAGCGGTGGAGGCTGCCGTCGCTCGCGCGGAAACAAAGATCGACGCGCTGGAGGAGAAGGACCCGAACCAGGTCGCGGTGCTTGAGGAAACCAAGCGCATGCTCGGCGTTCCTGCCGTCCGATCGCGCGCTCGCACACAACCCCGCCACCGCGTAGCCGGCCAAGCCCCGTTGAAGGAGGGAGCGGGCCATAGAAAGGACGCGGGCCGCAGGCCCTAGCGCCGCCAGGCGAGGAGGCGTTCGAACAGCCGCTTCACCGTCGGCGTCAAACGTGTGCGGTTGTAAGCGTCACCGAGCTTGCGCAACGCCTCGGCCTGCGTCGGGTAGGGATGGATGGTGCCGGCGAAGCTGCCGAGCCCGATGCCGTGATTCATTGCCAGCACCGCTTCGCCGATCATCTCGCCGGCGTGGCCGGTGACGATGGTGAGACCGACGAGCGTGTCGGTGCCCTTGCGGACGACGGCACGCGCAAAGCCGTCGGTCTCGTCGTCGAGTATGGCGCGGTCGACATCCTTGAACTCGACGGTGATCGTCGCCACGTCGATACCCGCCGCCGCAGCGTCGCGCGCGTTCAGCCCGACGTGCGCCACCTCTGGAGTCGTATAGGTACACCACGGGATGTGCAGGGCACTCATCTTCTTGCGGCCGAAGAAGAGCGCGTTCTGGATGACGATGCGTGCCAGCGCGTCGGCGGCGTGCGTGAATTGGTACCGCGAGCACACGTCCCCGGCGGCGTAGATGCGCGGGTTGGTCGTGCGCAGCCTGTCGTCAACGGTGACCCCCTTGGAGCTGTACTCGACGCCGACGCTCTCCAACCCGAGACCCTCGACGTTCGAGGCCCGTCCCGCACCAAGTAAGACTTGATCCCCTACGACCTCGCGCCGTTCGCCGTTCATGTCGTAGGTGATGACCTTCTCATTCCCGCGTTGCGCCGCACTGAGCACTCTTGCGCCAAGCTCGATGCGGATGCCGTCACGCCGAAAGCCTGCCTGCACGATTGCGGCGGTGTCCGGCTCCTCCTTCGGCAAGAAATCGAGGCTGATGATGGTCACTTCCGAACCGAAACGGCGGAACGCCTGACCAAGCTCGCAGCCAATCGGGCCGGCGCCGAGCACCACCAGGCGGCGCGGCAGCTCGGTGAGCCAGAAGACGTTCTCATTGGTGAGGTAGTCGATCTCCCTCAGCCCAGGAACCGGCAGCACGGCGGCGCGCGCGCCACTCGTGATTACCGCTCGTGCAAACTCGAGGCGGCGCCCATCAACCTCGACGAAGTTGCCGCCGACAAAGCGGCCTTCGCCCAGGTACACATCGACGCCGAGCGAACGGTAGCGCTGTACGGAGTCGTTGTGGCTGATGCCGGCGCGCAGCCGGCGCATGCGTTCCATGACTGCGGGGAAATCAACGCGCGCGCCGGGTGGAACCTGAACGCCAAACTCGCCGGCGTGCTGCACCTCAGACGCCGCCCGCGCCGCACGGATCAGACCCTTGGACGGGACGCATCCGACGTTCAGGCAATCGCCGCCCATCAGGTGCTTCTCGATGAGCGCCACCTTCGCGCCGAGACCGGCGGCCGCCGCGGCAGTCACCAGTCCGGCGGTGCCGGCACCAATCACCACGAGGTTGTAGCGACCCGCCGGCGTGGGGTTGGTGTACGGCTCCGGGTGAACGTTGCTGAGCAATGTCCGGTTGAAGGCATCCAGCGGCGCCATCAGTGGCGCCGTCGTCGGCCCCACGGCGTCATGAACCGTGCGCCGTACACCAACTGTGTCAGTCACCGGTGGCCTCCTTCAGGGCGCGCCGCGCTGTCCGCGTCACGATCGTCGTGACCACGATCGTTGCTGCCAAACCGAGAACCAGCACGGCGTAGTAGCCCGCCCCTTTCTCCGGCGCCGCGCCTCCGGCGAGCGCCGCGACGTCGCCGGCCAGCTTGCCATAATAGACATACAGGAGCGTCCCGGGCAGCATACCCACAGAGGCCGCCACGTAGTCGGCGAAGCGCACCTGAGTCAGCCCAAGGCCGTAGTTGAGCAGGTTGAACGGGAACACCGGCGACAGGCGGAGCAGGAAGACGATCTTCCGTCCCTGCACGCCGACGGCGCGGTCGATGGCGGCAAAGCGCGGGTTGTGCGTCAACCGGCGCTCGATGGCGGCGCGCGCCACATACCGCGAAACCAGGAAAGCCGCCGACGAGCCGAGCACCGCGGCGATGAACACGTAGCATACCCCCTGCGCCAGCCCGAAGATCGCACCGGCGGCGAGCGTCAACAGCGATCCAGGTACGAACGCGACGGCCGCGACAGCGTAGCCGACGATGAAAACAATCGGACCCCAAACACCCAGACCGTTGACCCACTGTGCGAACACCGGGACGTAGCGTCCCGCTTGTCGCCCGAGGACGACGACGACGGCCAGGGCCACGATGATGAATCCAAGCCGGGCGGACGGAATGAATCTGCGCGACGCCGGCTCTGCAGCGACGTGAGACATGACACCCTCCTGCGCTATTGCGAAACCTAGGATGCCCGAAAACGGTTCCGCGTTACACTGGGGCAGAGCCGGTCAGCACTCGTCCGGGCGCAGCAGCGCGTCGGTGCCGCCATCGACGAACAGTACACTGCCGCAACAGAAGGAAGCCTCGGGGCTCAGCAGGAAGACGATCGCCGCCGCGATTTGATCCGGGCTGCCGAAGTCGCCGAGCGGAATCGGGAAGTTGCGGATCGCGGGCCCGTAGGCGGGATGATCGAGGCCGCGCTGTAGCAGCGGGGTGAGCACCGCGCCGGGGGCCACGGCGTTGAGGCGGATGCCGTTGGCGGCCCAGTCGGCCCCCGGGGCATTGCGACGCACCCAGCGTGCCAGGGCGAGCTTGGAGCCGGCGTAGGTCCGGTGGCCATCCAGTGTCAACGCGATCTCTCGTGCCCCCGTCTCGTTGCCAGCAAGACACGCGTCCACCAGCGGCGTATCGGCGTTTGGAAGCGTCGCTGCATTCGACGATACGGCGACCGCTGCCGGTGCCTCGGCTTCCGCCAAGGCGGGGCGCAGGCCGTCCAGGAGCACTTGTGCTCCGAAGTAGTTCAGCGACACGATGCTGGACCAAGGTTCGACCTCTGGCCCCACCCCGGCGCATGCCACCAGCCCGTCGATGCAACCCCGTGTGCCCTGGAGCACGGCGGCGATTGCCGCGGCACGCCCCGCCGGAGTTGCCAGATCGGCAAGGACCTCCGCGTCACGCAGGTCAACGCCGATCACGTCGTCGCCCGCCGCGGCGAGCCGTTGACGTGTTGCCAGCCCGATGCCCGACGCCGACCCAGTCACGACGAAAATCGCCATGCACCGTTCCTTGTTGCGCCGCACTCCGCGCCGGGTGTGTCTCCAGGAGTGAGTCGGCCTCTTGTCTGCAGCGTGTCGGACTTGGCAGCCCGCAGCGACCAACGGGAGCGGGACATAGAAAGGACGCCGGCCACAGGCCTCAGGCTTGCGCGTCCATTTGGCGCAAGCGCTGCGCCATGATCTTCATCACTTGGAGAGCAAAGTGCGGTGTTTGTTGGACCAGGCGTTGGAAGCGCTGTTCGTTCACGCTGACGAGCTTGCAATCGGTCTTGGCAACTGCTGTAGCGCTGCGCGGGCGCTTGTCGATGAGCGCCATCTCCCCGATGATACCCCCGGGGCCGACCGTGTCGATGACCTTGCCGTTGATGATGACCTCGACTTCACCTTCCTTCACGACGTACATCATCTCACCCGGCTGGCCCGTCGAGAAGATGGCCTGTCCTGCAGAAAAGGCCTCGAAGTCATCCGCGAACCGAAACACCGTCACGCCCGGTTGCGAGGTTCCCCCCATCACAACGCTCCTTCCAGGACTGCACCGGCGCGGGACATCCCGGCTCGACTAGTCCCCCAAGAGAAACACGTCAACGCTCTATACGGTCATTTAACCAAAACGTCACGCCCTGCCAAGAGCAAGAGTTGGGTGTGGCTTGAAACGCCGGTCAGCGCACGTCTCCTGCGGCCCTCCGCCGGCAGTCGAGTCGCACCGCCAGCGACTGCGACGTATCCGTCAACCAACCGATCCAGCAATCGGCCCAGCCGTACTTTGTGGCGAGCAGACGCCGGATGCGTTGATGTCCTTCGGGGTTGGGGATGGCGAGGGCGCGGCAACGATGCACGGTGCCGCCGCGGCGCAGCTCGACCTCGGGGTTGGTCTGGATCTGGAGGAGGAATGGACGCTCCGGGTTCGCCGCCTCGACCCATGCGTAGCCGTCCGCATCGGCAATCCAGGTCCGCGTCTCGCGTGCCTGGCCCCGCGCATCAAAAGTCCGCACGACCACCACCTCACGGCCTTCCAGCGCCACGAGCGTCACGGCCGCGAACAACACGGCGATGCCGAGGACCGCGGCGAGTATCATCCAGATGCGCTTCACCCGCGCGTCTATTAGCCCCGTGGCGACGGACACGCCAGCATCGACACCCATAGGCTACTGTGGCAATCATCAGTGGCGGAGGAGGCCTATGTCGACCGCAGCCAGCCGTACCCTGTCCGAGAGTTCCCCGCAGCTTGCCATCCGCGATCCGGCGCGTGGTTTGTTCATCGAGGAGTTGCCGGTAGACGACGGGGCGGCGGTCGCTGCGGCGGTCGAACGCGCACGTGCGGCGCAGCCGGCGTGGGCCGCGTTGCCGGTGGGTGAACGAGCGCGGTTGCTGCGGCGCGCGCGCCGCGAGATGGTGCGCGTGCGCGCGGAGATCTTCGATCGTCTCGAGCGTGAGACCGGCAAGGCCCGCTTCGATGTCGTCGGCGAGCTCATGGGGACCTGTTTGGACATTGGTTACCTGACGCGGCGTGCGCCCCGCTGGCTGGCGCCGCTGCGCGTGAGCACCCGCCCGCTCTTCGGCAAGCGCGGCCGCGTGGCGTTTAAGCCGCACGGGGTCGTCGGCATCATCAGCCCGTGGAACGCGCCGCTCAACCTGGCACTCGGCGACGCCGCACCGGCGTTGCTGGCGGGCAATGCTGTGGTGATCAAACCCTCCGAGGTCACGCCGCTCGCGGTACGTCGCGCCGTCGAGGCGATGAACTGCGTCCTGCCGGCGGGGGTGCTGCAAGTGCTCGTTGGTGCGGGCGAGACGGGCGCGGCGCTGGTTGATCAGGTCGACATGATCTGTGTGACCGGCTCTCCCGAGACTGGCCGCCGCGTGATGGAGCGGGCGAGCCGCCGCCTCGTTCCGGTGCTGCTCGAACTCGGGGGCAAAGACCCGATGATCGTGCTGCGCGACGCCGACCTCGACCGCGCCGCCAACGCCGCCGCCTGGGGCGGTTGTCTGATGACGGGACAGGTGTGCATGTCCGTCGAACGCGTCTACGTCGAGGCACCCGTCGCCGAGGTGTTCACGCAGAAACTGGTGGAGCGTGTGCGCACCCTGCGTGTCGGTACGAACGGCGTCGATGCCGAGATCGACATGGGCCCGTTCACCAGCCCGCGCCAGATCGAGACCGTCGAACGCCACGTTGCCGATGCGCAGACCAAGGGTGCGCGCGTCCTCATCGGTGGCCAGCGCCGCACTACCGGAGCGGGCGCCTTCTATGAGCCGACGGTGGTGGTGGGTGTCGACCACTCAATGCTGCTCATGCGCGAGGAGACGTTCGGCCCGGTGATCCCAGTGATGACGGTGCGCGATGCGGACGAAGCGCTGCGGCTCGCGAATGAGAGCCACTACGGCCTCAGCGCCAGCGTGTGGACGCGCGATGTGCAGCGCGGCATCGCACTGGCGCAACGCCTCGACAGCGGCAACGCATGCGTGAACGAATGTCTGCTCTCGGCCGGCGTGCCGGCATTACCGTTCGGTGGGGTCAAGCAGAGCGGCATCGGCAGCCGCCACGGCGGGGCCGAGGGCTTGCGCCAGTTCTGTGTACGGCAGGCGATCCTCATCGAGCCGCGCAAGAGAACGACCGAGCCCGCGTGGTTTCCGTACTCGACGAAGCGGGCGCGGCAGATCGAGCGGCTCATGGGCCTGCTCTTCGGCTGGTGAAACACGGCGCTGACCCACGCCGGCGCCCGGCACGCATGGGCCCGAACCGAAAGCCTCCTCGTCCAACGATGCGCCGCGGGCGCGTACAGGGCTGACGATTTCACTCTTCCCATAACCGACCAGAGAATCCGCATTCCACAAGTCCCGAGCGGTTGCGGGGTGGCGGGGCTGCGGATATAGTCTCGCCGCGCAAACCAGGATGGACATCGATGGCTGACATCCACGGCGGGCGAGTGGTGGCGAAGGCGCTCAAGGCGGAAGATGTGGCGTACGTCTTCACGCTGTGCGGCGGGCACGTGATGCCGATCTACGACGGCTGCGTCGACGAAGGCATTCGCGTGGTCGATGTCCGTCACGAGCAGACGGCGGCGCACGCCGCCGACGGCTGGGCGCGGGTCACGGGGCGGCCAGGTGTTGCCGTGGTCACCGCTGGCCCGGGACTGACCGACGCCGTCACCGGCGTCGCGAGCGCGCATCGCGCCAACATCCCCATGCTCATCTTCGGCGGCCAGGGGCCGCGGCCGTTCGCCGACATGGGCTCGCTGCAGGACATGAATCACGTCGAGCTGATGCGGCCGATCACCAAGTGGGCGGTGTCGGTGCCCGAAGGCCGCAGGCTTGCAGAGTACGTCAGCATGGCGTTCCGCATCGCCACGACCGGACTGCCGGGTCCGGTGTATCTGGAGATGCCGATCGACCAGCTCTTCAATACCTACGACGAGAAGAGCCTGACCTTCCCGACCCAGTATCGCACCGATGCCGGCATTGCCGGCGACCCGCGCTACGTCGAGCGCGCTTTCGAGCTCCTGCGCAAGGCGCAGCGGCCAGTGGCGCTCGTCGGCACACAGCTGCGCTGGTCGCGGCGTCGTGAAGCCTACCCGGTGTTTGCCGAGACGTTCGGCATGCCGATCTACGTGAACGGCCTCGGCCGTGGTTCGCTGCCACCTGAGAATCCATATTTCTTCTCGCAGACACGCAAGGACGCACTGAAACAGGCCGACGTCGTCATCATCTTCGGTACGCCGCTCGACTTCCGGCTCGGCTACGGGCGCGACTCACACTTCAATCCGTCGGCCGCGATCATTCAGGTGGACCTCGACGGTGGTGAGATCGGGCGCAACCGGCCGATCGAGGTAGGCATCATCGGCGATACCGGTATCGTCATGGAACAGCTGACCGGTCTGGCGAAGACGGAAGGCTTCAGCGCCACGATGGTCAAACCCTGGCTCGATGAGATGCGCCAGCGCGAGACGCAGAAAGCGGAGCGCATGCGTGCCGAAATGGAGTCCGATGCCGTGCCGATCAATCCGCTGCGCGCCTGCAAGGAGATCGCCGACGTGCTGCCGCGCAATGCCATCGCCATCGGTGACGGCGGCGATTTCGTCGCCACCGCCGCGTCGGTGCTGCGCATCTACGAACAAGGTCATTGGCTCGATCCGGGACCTTTGGGCACGCTCGGTGTCGGGCCCGGGTATGCGATGGCGGCCAAGCTGGCCAAGCCGCAAAGTCCGGTGGTGATTGTCTACGGCGACGGCTCGTTCGGCCTGCACGGAATGGAGTTCGAGGCGATGGTGCGGCAGAAGATCAACGTCGTCGGCGTCGTCGGCAACGACGCGGCCTGGCAGCAGATCCGCCGCGGGCAGGTCCAGCTTTACGGCGAAGAGCGCGCCGTCGCCACCGGCCTGAGCTTCACGCATTACGAGAAGGTGATCGAAGCGCTGGGCGGCCATGGTGAATACGTCGAGCGACCGGACCAGATCCGCCCAGCGCTCGAGCGGGCTCTGGCGGCGGGCAAACCAGCGCTGGTCAACATCAAGATCGGTAGCAGCGATTTCCGCAGGGATGCGATCTCGATCTGATCAAAGAGCGGCCTCCCCCCTGAGCCTTCCCCGTTCACGGAAGTGCTCACCGGGGAGCGGATCTCTCTTCTCCCTCTCCCATTTTGGGAGAGGGCCGGGGTGAGGGCGATCCTGGCGCCGGCCCCGCGCTCCCAGGTCTGACCCATGCGCGACAAGTCCGCCGCAATCATCGTCATCGGCAACGAGATCCTCTCGGGGAAGGTGGTGGATACCAACGCGGCCTTCCTGGCGAAGGAACTGCGCACGTTGGGCGTCGGCTTGCAGCGCATCCTGGTCATCCCGGACGAACTCGACGCCATTGCCGAGGCGGTGGGCGCGTATCAGCCGGCCTTCGACATCCTGTTCACGTCCGGAGGGGTAGGACCGACGCACGACGACGTCACCATCGCGGGGATTGCGCGTGGTTTGCGGCGGCGGGTGATACGCCATCCGCTGCTGGAGGAGAAGATCCGTGAGTACTCGGGTGACAAGATCAGCGAGGCGCGTCTCAAAATGGCGGAGATACCCGAGGGCGCCGAGCTGGTCTTCGAGGGCAGCCTGAACTTTCCCATTGTCCTGGTGGAGAACATCTACATCCTGCCGGGAATCCCGGAGCTGTTCCGCGACAAGTTCCTCGCCATGAAAACCCGCTTTGCGGTCGACCCATATTTCATGCGTGTGATATATACGCGAGCCATCGAAAGCTCGATTGCTCGGTACCTCAATGCGACGTTGGACGCTTTTCCGCTCTTGCAGCTCGGGTCGTACCCCAAGCTGAGCGATCCGGAGTACCGCGTGCGTGTGACCCTGGAGTCGAAGGATCGGGATTACCTCGATCGGGCCTTTGCTCATTTGGTGGCGCAGTTGCCACCGGAGTCGATTGTGCGTACGGAGTGAGGGGGGGAAGGAGGATGCGATGGTGCGGAAGGCAGTTGTGGCTGGGGCGGCGTTATGTGTGCTGGCGCAGACCGCATGGGCGGCAGGCAATGCGAAGGAGACGAGCTACTGGAGCGATGCGGGATACGGGACGTTGGCGGTGGTCGCCAACGTATTCTACATGCCTGTGAAAGTGGTATACGGAACGCTGGGCCTCGTCACCGGCAGCCTGGCGTACGTGCTGACGGTCGGGGATTCGGACACAGCGCAGCGGGTGTGGAGTCCGTCGCTCGGTGGTGCCTACGTGGTGACGCCCGCGATGCTGCGTGGAGACGAGCCCGTGTTGTTCAACGGGCCGAGCTATTCGCCCAATTGAGCGCCTGAGCGCTCGCGGAGGTTCGAATGGACAAGAAAGTCTTGGGAGGCATCGGCGTCGTCGCCGTGCTGGTCATCGGGTTCCTGGCGTACAAGGCGATGAGCCTGCGGTCTGAAGCGGCCAAGTGGACCGGGCCCATGAAGGAGATCGTCGAGGAGGAGATCAAGCACGACGGCACGGTGACCCACTCGCGTTACGTCTCGCTCATCGATGCGCCGGTGGACGCCGTGCAGAAGGCCATCTGGGCCGTCGAAGACAGCCCGCAGACGGTCGAGAACATCAAGATGGCCAAGGTGCTGGAGAGCAAGGACAACACCAAGCTCGTCGAGATCAACCTGCAGGCGCTGACCTTGCCGCTGCAAAACTTCACCATGCTCTGGACGCTCTATCCCGACCAGCACCGCATCACGTTCAAGACCGTGAAGTCGCAGGCGCAGGACATCGAGGCGGAGTACAAGCTGGAACCGTCTCCTGACGGCAAGCGCACGCGCTTGACCTACACGACGACCTCGAAGGACAAGATCGCCGTCCCCTTCCCGCAGTCGGTGCTCGACAGCGCCAACCGTGAGACCTACGTCAACACCGTGCGCGGCATCCAGAAGACGGTGAAAGCGCAGGGCTGAGAAACGCGGTCCCTGGTTGCTGGGCTCTCGTTTCTGGTTGGCGGATACCTGAACCAGAGACCGGAAACCAGGGACCAGGGACCAACCCGTGCACACCGCACGCTTCCTCGCTGGTGCCGCCGACCCGGCGTGCCTGCCGAAACTGAAGTACCCTGAGATCGCCTTCGCCGGCCGCTCCAACGTCGGCAAATCATCCTTGCTCAACCGGCTGGTGGGCCAGCACAAGCTGGCGCGGGTCAGCAAGACACCGGGACGCACGCAGCAGATCAACTTCTTCCTGATCGACGAACGGCTGACCTTCGTCGACCTCCCCGGCTACGGCTTCGCCCGCGTCCCGCGGCCCGTGCAGCAGCAATGGAAGCACCTGGTAGAGGCGTATTTGAGCACGCGCCGCAACCTACGCGCGGTCGCCGTTATCGTGGATTTGCGCCGCGGCGTCGAGGCGGATGACGCACAGTTGCTGGACTACCTGCACTCGCATCGTATCGCGGCGATCCTCGTGGCGACCAAGGCAGACAAGCTCGCCTACGGTGCGCGTCAGCGGCGTGTGCATCAGGTGACCGAGGAGTTGCGTCCCGACGTCGCTCTAGTCGTCACCTCGGCGGAGAGCGGGGACGGGATCGACCAGCTCTGGAGGGAGATCGCGGTTGCCGTGAAGGATCGCCGCGAGTTACAGGCGCCGCGGTAGGGTGTGCACGAACCGATCTTCCTCGGCGATCCACGCCGTCAACGCGCCACCGTAGACGCAGCCCGTGTCGAGGCCGCGCCGGCGCGGGGCGACCACCAAACCGCGCCGTGCCCAGTGGCCGAAGACCACGGTGCGCTCGCCTTGGTAGAAGTGGTCCCAGGGCGCATACGGCGGACCCGGTGGCGGATCGTCGGTGGGCGGGCGCCGGCCCTCTGGATCGCAGAAGCGCACCTCGGTGGCGAAGCGGATGTCGCGGTCGCGGCGGTGACGCACATGATCAACAATCGCTGCGTTGAGGTGCGCCGCGGTACTGTGGAGGTCCGTCCACAAGGGGTGCAGCCCGGCGTGGACGACGACCACATCATCCTCCACACGCATCACGGGTTGTGCGCCGAGCCACCCCAGCAAGTCGTCACGGTCGGCGGCGGCGAGCACTGCAGCGAGGCAGTCATCTGTGCGAGGAGCGGTCCGCCCGGCGACGATGCGCAGCAGGTGTAAGTCGTGGTTGCCCAGCACGACCTGCGCGTCGAGGGCGCGCAGGCGGCGCAGGACGCCGAGCGAGTCCGGGCCACGGTTCACCAGGTCGCCAACGCTATACAGCCGGTCACCCGGTCGCAGCGTGAGCGCGGCGAGTATCTCATCCAATTGATGTAGACAGCCCTGGATATCGCCAATGAAAATGCGCCGCATGCTTGCATCTGTAGCCCAGGATTCCGCGGCTTTGAAGACGCTGCCCGCAGGACCGCCGTGGCGCCCGTTGTTCTGGTGTTGAGGCTCATGCTAGAGACAACAGGTATGAGTACCACCTTCTGGGTCGGCACCTCCGGCTACAATTACAAGGAGTGGAAGGGCAGCTTCTACCCGTCCGATCTGGCCGAGCAAGAGATGCTCCGCTACTACGCCCAGCGCTTCAGCACCGTGGAGATCAACTACACCTTCTATCGCATGCCGAACGTCCGTACCTTGCAGGGGTGGGCCAAGGAAACTCCAGAAGGTTTCGCGTTTACCCTCAAGGCACCACGCCGCATCACCCACGACCTGCGCCTGCGCGACGCCGGCGACGTGCTGACCTACTTTTGCGATACGGCCAAGGCGCTGAAGAAGAAGCTGGGCGCGCTGTTGTTCCAACTGCCGCCCTTTCTCAAGAAGGATCTGCCGCGCCTCGAGGACTTCCTGCATCAGATGCCGCCCGGCTTCCGTCCCGCCTTCGAGTTTCGCAACCAAAGCTGGTTCAGCGACGACGTCTACGAATGCCTGCGGCGCTTCGATGCCGCGTTGTGCATCGCCGAGCACGAGGAACGCAGCGCGCCGTTCGAACAAACCGCCAACTTCGGCTACTTCCGCTTGCGTAAACCCGACTACACCGACCCCGATCTGGCGGCCTGGGCCGACCGCCTCATGGAGGCTTCTGCGCGTTGGTCGGAGGCCTTCATCTACTTCAAGCACGAAGAAGCCGGAAAGGGACCGCTGTTCGCGTCGAAACTGTCCAGCTTGCTGCACCCGCCTGCGCCGGTCGCGGCCGGCGACCAGCGGTAGTCGATCCTTGCGCTATCGGCCGTTGAGGCTCCTGAGACGACAGACCACAGACGGGGAGACAACAGACTCAAGGGATCGGTCTGTTGTCTGGGCGTCTGTGGTCTGTTGTCTCGCCCTTGCGGCCTGCACGCCGCCGATCCGCCAGTTTGATCTGAACAACCAGGCGCTCACCTGCGCGCAAGCCAACGACTATGCGCTGCGGACGCTGCAAGCGATGGGCTTCACCGTCACCGCCTTCCAGCCGGCGGCGATCGGTCGCACCGGCCGCTTGCAGGGCACGCGTGAGGAGCGCGGCACACAAGACGTCACCGTCGTGGTGACGTGCAACGGCAAGAGCGTCGACATCGACGCCAGCGAGGACGCCAAGCTGCTGGGACAGCTCGAATTCAAACGCGGCTTCTACCTGTCCTTCACCGGGATCGCGCAGGCAGCAGCGGTTACCGAGGCGGAGCAACGTGAGGCGGCCCTGCATCCGCTGGCAGAGCACACGGGCGCCGGCCTGCGCGTCTTGATCGAGCCGGTGCGCGGACAAGCGGCGAAACTGGACTTCGATGCCGATCTGGCGGCGGCCGGTGTGCTGCCGGTGCGCATCACCATCACCAACGGTACCTCGCGGACGTACCGGTTCGATCCGGCGGACATCGTCCTGACGCAGAAGGACGGCACCCGCGTCCATCCCTTGTCCCTCGACGACACCGCACAGCGGGTGCTGGCGGCGCCACATCCCGCAGACGCGGCCGCACTGGACAGCGGTGCACTGCGGCAGCAGCTACAGGGGCATGCCCTCAGCGCTGACGCCGTCGCCGCCAAGCAGAGCGTGAAGGGGTACCTCTTCTTCCCGCTGGCCCCGTACGTCAAGGGCCGTGTGTCGCTCGAAGACCAAGCGACCGAAGAGAGCGAAGGCGTCGTGGTCGAGTTCTGAGCGACCGCCACGGGCGCCCAGTGAGGGTGTGTGAGCGGCCACCCGACTCCGGGGTAGCTGTGTGCGTGAACCGCGCCGTTACTTCTTGCGCGTGCCGCCCCGGCTGCGCGCCAGCCGTTGGGCGCGCGCCTCGACGACGCGCGTGAAGGCTGCAGCCACTGCAGCGTCGGCGATCGGTGGCAACGACACGAGCGCGCGTCCCGACGGCCGCCGCTCGTGCGGTGCGGTGCGGGTGGGAGCATCGATGCTGCCTGACACGAAGAAGATATCGCGCACCCGCTCGGCGCCCAGACGCGTGTTCAGCCGTTCGCGGATGGTTTCTTTCATGAACTGCAGCTCCTGCATCCAGCTCTGCGTAGCCACGTTGACGAAGAGGATGCCGTTGCGAAACCCGCTCGGCTGCGCGCGCCGCGCAATCAGGTCACCGACTTCGGCGCTCCAGAAGTTCCAGATGCTGTAGGCAGGCATCTGCTGCTCGGGATCGACACGCTTGAGCACGTCGCCGAGTACATCGACGACCTTACTGGCGCGCTCGTTGGGTGCTCGCATGCCTGCGCATTGTAGTGCACCGCCGTGTCGAAGACGAGACGCGGGGCTCTGGCTTATGCGTCGTCGCGGCTTTTTGAAAAGGGTTCATCACTGGCAGCTGCCGCTTGACTCGGGTACTATATGTTGTGGTAGATGGACGCTCACAACACAAAAGGATGTGAGGGGGAGGGGGGAATGATCGAACCGGTACGGCGGCGGAAGGAGGAGGGGCAGGGGGCGGTGGTGCAGGCTGCTGTAGCGGGCCCGGGCAGGGGCTTGAGCATTCCTCGTTACTTCACCACCCCGGATGTTGATCCGTTCGCTGCTGTCGAATGGGAGCGCCGCAGCGCGGTGATCACGGGTGAGAAGGGTGAAGTGGTGTTCGAGCAGCACGACGTCGAGATTCCCGCGGCGTGGTCGCAGCTGGCCACCAGCGTCGTCGTGTCGAAGTACTTCCGCGGTCCGCTCGGCGGTCCCGAGCGCGAGCACAGCGTGCGGCAGCTCATCGGCCGCGTCGTGCGCAGCATCCGCACCTGGGGCGACGCGCAAGGTTACTTCGCAACACCGACGGACGCTGAGGCTTTCGCCGCCGAGCTGACCCACCTGCTGGTCGAGCAAAAGGCCTCGTTCAACAGCCCGGTGTGGTTCAACGTCGGTATCGAGCCGCGCCCGCAGTGCTCGGCGTGCTTCATCTTGTCGGTCGACGACACCATGGAGGCCATCCTCGGCTGGTACCGCAACGAGGGCATCATTTTCAAAGGCGGCTCCGGCTCGGGCGTCAACCTCTCACGCATCCGGTCGTCCAAGGAGAAGCTGGCCGGCGGCGGAACGGCCTCGGGACCGGTGTCCTTCATGAAGGCCGCCGACGCTTCTGCAGGGGTGATCAAGTCGGGCGGCAAGACCCGGCGCGCTGCGAAGATGGTGGTGCTCAACGCGGACCATCCGGACATCGTCGAGTTCATCCGTTGCAAGGAAGAGGAAGAGAAGAAGGCGTGGGCGCTGATCGACGCCGGCTACGACAGCTCGCTCGACGGTCCGGCGTACGGCTCGGTGTTCTTCCAAAACGCCAACAACTCGGTGCGGGCGACCGATGCGTTCATGCGCGCGGTCGAAGAAAACGGCGATTGGCAAACGCGCTACGTCACCAGCGGCGAGCCGGCCGGCACATACAAAGCGCGCGATCTGCTGCGCATGATTGCCGATGCGACGTACGTGTGCGGCGATCCGGGCATGCAGTTCGACACCACGATCAATGGCTGGCACACTTGTCCGAACACCGGCCGCATCAACGCCTCGAATCCGTGCTCGGAATACATGCACCTCGACAACTCGGCGTGTAATCTGGCGTCGCTCAACTTGATGAAGTTCGTGTCCGACGCCGGGGAGTTCGACGTTGCCGCCTTCCGCCACGCCGTCGACATCATGATCACGGCACAGGACATCGTCGTCGACAATTCCAGCTACCCGACGCCGGAGATCACCGCCAACGCCAAGGCCTACCGCGAGTTGGGGCTCGGCTATGCCAACCTGGGCGCATTGCTCATGTCACTCGGTCTGCCGTACGATTCCGAGGGCGGCCGGCAGTATGCCGCTGCGGTCACCTCGCTGATGTGCGGTGAAGCCTACGCGCAGTCGGCGCGCATCGCCGCGCAGATGGGACCGTTCGCCGGCTACACCATCAACCGCGAGCCGATGCTGGAGGTAATCGCCAAGCACCGCGGCTGCGCGCACAAGATCGACCCGACCTACGTGCCGCTCGATTTGCTGAGCGCGGCACGACAGGTGTGGGATGAAGCCTACGGCCTCGGCCGCCAAGTGGGTGTGCGCAACTCGCAGGTCACCGTGCTCGCCCCGACCGGGACGATCGCCTTCATGATGGATTGCGATACGACCGGTGTGGAACCGGACATTGCGCTGGTGAAGTACAAGAAGCTCGTCGGCGGCGGCATGCTGAAGATCGTCAACAATACCGTGCCGCGGGCGCTCAAGCGACTGGGATACGAGTCGAAGGACATCCAGGCCATCGTCGAGTACATCGACGAGCACGACACCATCGAAGGTGCGCCGGAGCTGAAGGATGAGCACCTGCCGGTATTCGATTGCGCCTTCAAGGCGGCGCAGGGCAGCCGGGCGATTCACCACCTCGGGCACCTGCGCATGATGGGTGCGGTACAGCCATTCATCTCCGGGGCGATTTCGAAAACCATCAACATGCCGAATGCCGCCACGGTGGACGACATCATGGACGCCTACCTCGAAGCGTGGCGTCTCGGCGTCAAGGCGGTGGCCATCTACCGTGATGGCTGTAAGCGTACGCAGCCGCTCAACACCGCGCGGCAAGAGAAGAAGGGGGTGGCGGTGCCGGCCGAGTTTCGCCCGGTGCGCCGGCGCCTGCCGCAGGATTGCCGCTCGCTGCGCCACAAGTTCGATATCGCCGGGCACGAAGGCTACATCCACGTCGGCCAATACGACGACGGCAGTCCCGGCGAGCTGTTCATCAAGATCGCCAAGGAGGGCAGCACGATCGCCGGCTTGATGGATACCATCGGCATCCTCGCGTCCATGGCGCTGCAATACGGCGTGCCGCTTGAAGTGCTGGTGAGCAAGTTCAGCCACGTGCGCTTCGAGCCGTCGGGCTTCACCAAGAATCCCGAGATCCCGATCGCCAAATCCTTGATCGACTACATCTTCCGTTTCCTGGGCTCACGCTTCCTCAGCTCCGAGCAACGCACGGATGTCGGCTTGGAGGCCACGGAACGCGAGGATGGTGCGCCGCAGGCCGCACTGGGAGACGGTCAGGCGGGCGGTGACCGCACGCCGACGGTGGGCGCGCTGGGCTTCAGCCCGCAAGCCGATGCGCCGAGCTGCTCGGACTGCGGCGCGATCATGGTGCGCAATGGCAGCTGCTACAAATGCTTGAACTGTGGCGCGACGAGCGGGTGCTCTTAGGCGAAAATAAGGATCAGTGGACCGGTTAGGTGACTGCAGGTGTGGAAGGGGAAGGCGAGGCGGAGCGGTGCCGAGGTGGTGGACTTCCCCAGTGGTTGGGGTGTGGCGGCCGAGGGTGACTCGGGCGGGGCGCCTACGGGCGCCCCGCGAGCGGACTCCCTGCGCCTGGAGTGACCAGTCGCTGGAAGAGGGTCGTCTTCAAGTGCTCGATCAAATCCTTGGCGTCGGGTGCTGAACCGTCGCTCATGAAGCGCTGAACGAGTATCCCTGCCAGCGACGCCATGATGAGTGCGGCGTCGCGTGTCGGGTCGGTGTCGGTGCTGAACACGCCGCGCGCTTGGCCGCTCGCGATGATATTGGCGAAGGAGCTGCGGTAGACACCGTAGAGTTCGTTCACGCGGCTCAGCATCTCGTCCGGATGCCCTTCCGATTGGAGCGTCAGGCTGAGGAAGAAGCGCACCGAGTAGACGTTGTCGTGTACAAAGTCGTAGAACTGGTCGATGAGGCGCGCCACTTGCTCGACCTCGCCCAAGCCGGCCAACCGATCCTCGTCGATGAAGTAGGGCTCCAGCGTCTTCCGCATCGCGCTGCGGTAGAGCTTTTCCTTCGAGTCGAAATGCCAGAAGATCAGCGCTTTGCTTACCCCAGCCTCGCGAGCGATCTGCGACAGTGAGGTGGCGTCGTAGCCTTGCTCCGAAAAGAGGCGGGTAGCCGTGGCGAGAATCTTCTCGCGCGCTTCGACGGATTCCAGAATCTGTTGATCGGACATCGCTGCGCCCCTTCCACGGTAAGCTAGAGTAAAACGGCGTAGTATGTCAACGCGATTTTCTGGGGTTGCGCCGGCGGTAGCGGTCAGGCAGACTCGCCGCGATGTCCTGGCGCCCAGCCTCCATGAGTGGGGCGTTCCGCGCGGTGGCAGCGGGTTTGGGAACGCTGGCGGTTGCCAGCCTGCTGCAACAGGGTCGGGTGGAGCGGCTCAGTGAACCGCTGGTCGACACTCCCTCTCCGCAAACGGTCGCTGTGCCACCGCCGCCGCAGGCGTGGGCACTGCGCGTCGGCGGCTGGTACATTCGGGTTGACGGCACCGAGATCGCCGTCCCTAGACTTGCCGAACAAGCGCCGGCCGCTCCAGCAACCGCCGCGTCGCCTGCCAGTTCGGCGGCGTCGCTGTCGCCGTTCGATCACCTGATCGTGCATCACGCCGCCGCCCAGGGATTCGATTGGCGACTGATTGCCGCGGTGATCTTCGAAGAGTCGGGCTTCGACCCGTCGAGCCGCAGCGACAAAGGGGCCTATGGCCTGATGCAAGTGCGGCCAATCGCGGCGGAAGCGGTTGGCGAAGAGAGCTTCAAAACCCCCGACGACAACGTGAGGACGGGGGTCCGTTACCTGCGCCAGCTCGATGAAATGTTCCACGAGGCCCAGGGCGCGGATCGTCTTGGCTTGGTGCTTGCCGCCTACAACATTGGTCCCGGCCACGTCCACGATGCGCAGTTGTTGGCGCAAAACTTTGGCTACGACCAGAATCGCTGGTGGGACGGCATCGACCTGATGCTGCCATTGCTCGAAGAGCCAGCCATCTACGAGCAATTGCCGAACGGCTTCGCGCACGGCAGCGACACGGTTGCTTACGTCGAACGCATCTTGCAACGCTACCAGCGCTACAAGCGTGCGATGCCCGCCCATGCTGCGGAGGCTGTGTCTGCATCGACAACCAGTGCAGCGAACGGATAGTTCCCCGACTACGCCGTGAAGGCGCGCTCGCTCCAGAAACGGTGCCTTCTTTAGGGCCGAGCCCGGCGGCCTTGGTGGGCCAGAGCCGTCGCCGAACCGCCCTTGCATCTTCCCGGTGGCGACTTACGTTCGTGCTTTACGTAAGGAGCGATTCATGATGCGACGACTGCACTTGGTTTCAAGCAAAAGGGTAGAGGAACAGAATCAAGCGCCTACCTTGCCGCCCGCCGACAGCGAGCTGCTCGACGCCTACTCGCAGGCCGTCATCTGTGCGGCCGAAGCGGTCAGCCCAACGGTGGTGAACATCGACGTCCAGCGGCGCGGCGGACGGGGCACCGGGTCGGGATTCATCTTCACACCCGATGGGTTCATCCTCACCAATAGCCACGTGGTGCACGGTGCCAACCAAGTCGGCGTGACGCTCGGCGACGGCCGGCACCTGCAAGCCGATCTGATCGGCGACGATCCCGACACCGATCTCGCCGTGATCCGCACCGCGGCCACCGGGGTCACGCCGGCTGTCCTGGGTGATTCGCGGCGTGTGCGTGTTGGCCAGCTGGCCATCGCCATCGGCAATCCGTACGGTTTCCAGTGCACGGTGACCGCCGGGGTGGTCAGCGCCCTCGGGCGGTCGCTGCGCTCACAGTCGGGCCGTCTGATCGACAACGTCATCCAGACCGACGCCGCGCTCAATCCAGGCAACTCGGGCGGGCCACTGGTGACCTCGCGCGGCGAGGTCATCGGCGTGAACTCCGCGGTCATCTTGCCGGCGCAGGGCCTGTGCTTCGCCATCGCCGTGAACACCGCGACGTTCGTTGCCAGCTGCCTCATCAAAGACGGCAAGGTGCGGCGCAGCTACATCGGTGTTGCCGGGCAAAACATCCCGCTGCCTCGGCGCCTCGTACGCTTCCACGACCTCACGATCGGCAGCGGTGTGCGCGTCATGTCGCTCGAGCCGCGCAGCCCGGCGGCGATCGCCGGGCTCCAGGAAGGCGACGTCATCGTCGGCTACGCCGGACGCCCGATCGAGGGGATCGACGATCTCCACCGCTTGCTGACGGGCGACCAGGTGGGCATACGCTCGGAGATCAAGGTGATCCGCCGCGCAGAGAAGATGGCACTGACGATCACGCCGGCGGAGGCGAACGCGCCGCCAAGCCCCGCGTCCGTGTCAGGTCGATGAGACGCTGCGCGCGGCTCACGCCTTCCCGGCGCTGCCGAGCAGGCGGATGCGCTCGATGGTGGCGTGGCGGATCGCTTCTTCCACCTCGCCCATCAACTCGTACAGATTGAAGAGGTCCGGGCGTTCGACGAGGACCTGCCGCAAGCGCCCGAGCGCCGCAAGCCGCAAGTCGGAGTCGGTGTTCACCTTGGCGATGCCCATGGTGACGGCCCTGCGGATGAACTCGGCAGGAATGCCCTGGGCGTGCGGTAGGCGCGCGCCGTAGCGCTCCGCGAACAGGACTTCCTCGTGCGACATCGAGGAGGCGCCGTGGAGCACAATGGGTTGAGCGATGCGCGAGGCGATCCCGCGCAGGCGATCGAAGTCAAGGTGCGGCTCTCCCTTGAACTTGTATGCGCCGTGTGAAGTCCCAATGGCTACTGCGAGCGCGTCCACCTCCGTTTCCGCGGCGAACCGGACGGCCTGGTCTGGGTCCGTCAGCATCGACCGGGCGGCTTGCTCACCCAGATCTTCGATGCCGCCCAGTGTGCCGAGCTCCGCCTCGACGTGCACGCCGCGGGCGTGCGCGTAGGCGACGATGTGGCGCGTCTCGCGCACGTTCTCCTCGAACGACTGGCGCGAGGCGTCGATCATCACTGAGGTGTAGCCCGCATCGACCGCTGCTCGTGCCAGCTCCTCGCTCTTGCCGTGATCGAGGTGCAGTGCCACCGGCCCCTTCGCCCGACCTGCGAGCTCCCGGACGATGGCCACCATATTCCCCAAACCGGCGTGCTTGACTGCACCTTCGGACGTCTGCACCAGCAGTGGTGCTGCGGCCTCCTCGCCCGCGGTGATGACGGCCCGCGCCGACTCGAAGTTGTAGACGTTGAATCCACCGAGCGCCCAGCCCTCCCGCCGGGCGCGAACGAGGTACTCCTTGGGGTTGACCAGCATCGACATCTCCTCCCCGGAGAACGTATGCAGCACCAGACTACTCTTCGACTGACGTTCCGGAAAGGACGTGGGCGGCTTGAGACCGTCCGCACACGTGGGTACATAGCTTTGGAAGGAGGCAACGGGACCATGCGCGTTCTTGGCTTCGCGGGCAGTCTGCGTTCGAGATCACTCAACAGCGCCCTGCTGCGTGCGGCGGCGGAACTGGCGCCGGTGGGGATGGAGGTGCATCTCTTCCAAGACATTGGGGACATTCCCCTGTTCAACGAAGACGTCGAGGTGCAGGGCGATCCCGCGCCGGTGCGGGCCTTCAAGGCTGCGATCCAGGAGGCCGCCGCGCTGTTGATCGCGACACCGGAGTACAACTACGGCGTGCCCGGCGTCCTCAAGAACGCCATCGACTGGGCCTCGCGTCCGGCAGGCAAGTCGCCGCTCAATCGCAAGCCGGCGGCAATCGTGGGCGCGTCCATGGGCATGCACGGCACCGCGCGCGCGCAACTCGCCCTGCGCCAGACCTTTGTCTTCACCGAAACCTGCACGATGCTGCGCCCGGAGCTCTACGTCAGCCGCGCACACGAGAAGTTCGATGCCGACGGCCGGCTGGTTGATGAGCCGACGCGCAAGCAGCTCCAGAAGGTACTCGAAGCGTTCGCCGAGTGGATCGCGCGATTCAGCGCACGCTGAGCTTCCGCTCCCCCCTCTCCACGAGGTTGGAGAGGGGGGAGGGGGTGAGGCCTCCGGCGGCGCCCGTCTCGCCATCGATCCGCAGGAACCAAGCCCGCCTCGTCGAACGCCCGGTAACCTGAGGGTAAGTTCTGCGGGTGTGGAATGAGGCGATGGAGGCTCCCAGCGAAGAGGGCCTCACCCCCGGGCCCCCTCTCCAACTTCGTGGAGAGGGGGATGCACAGAACATGGCCGCTGGGTGAGGGCTTCTTGCTCCCGCACTAGCGCCGTGCTGTATGCGCGCAGGAGGACTGCATGGCGACGAACGCGAGTCGAATGTTCGATCTGACCGGCAAGGTAGCCTTGATCACCGGCGGCAGCCGCGGGCTCGGGCGCGAGATGGCGCTCGGCTTCGCGCGCGCCGGCGCCGACGTGGTCATCTCCAGCCGCAAGTTGGCGGCTTGCGAGGCCGTGGCCAAGGAAGTCGAAGCCTGCGGCCGGCGCGCGCTGCCCTATGCGTGCCACGTCGGACAATGGGATGCGCTTGCCGGCCTCGTCGACGCCGCGTATGCGCACTTCGGCAAGGTCGACGTCTTGGTGAACAACGCCGGCATGTCGCCGCTGTATCCGTCACTCGCTGAGGTCAGCGAAGCACTGTGGGACAAGGTGCTGGCGGTGAACTTGAAGGGACCGTTTCGGCTGTCCGCACTCATCGGCACGCGCATGGCAGCCGGTGCCGGCGGGTCGATCATCAACATCAGCAGTACCGCAGCGATCACCCCGACGCCGATCGAGACGCCGTACGCGGCGGCGAAGGCGGGGTTGAACAATCTGACCATCGCCTGCGCGCACGCCTTCGGTCCGAAGGTGCGCGTGAACTGCATCATGCCCGGTCCGTTTCTCACCGACATCTCCGAGGCGTGGCCGCCGGGTGCGATCGAGCAGGTGTCCGCGACCGCTGCGCTGCGCCGCGCCGGCCAGCCGAACGAGATCGTCGGCGCGGCACTCTATTTTGCGTCGGAGGCGTCGAGCTTCACGACGGGGGCGATATTGCGCATTGATGGCGGGAGACCGTGACGCTGGGGTTGAAGCATCCCTCACGATCATGCCCGTTTCCCGGCAACGCGCCGCGCCGTGTGCACCCCGATGCGCTACCACCCGCCTTCTTGTCGTCGCGAAGCACAACTACTGAGTCACTGAGTCTCGCATATTACATTGACAGGAATTCCCGTTCGTGCCGAGTAGGCGTGGCGCCGTATCGAGGCACGCGCCAGGGGCTTGCACAGCGCGCCCCTCGATACGCGCGCTGGAAAGACGGGCGCTACTCCCAAGGAACGGCACATCCAGCGGACAGCCAGGCGCTCAAGCGCCTGGCTGAAAACAGTAAGCCCGGTGAACCGGGCTTGGTGTTTCGGCAACGGCCAAGCCGGCCTCGGCCGGCTTACTGTTCTTAGCCCGGGGCTTTGAGCCCCGGGCGACGCGGGTGCCTGCTGTGCGCAAAGTGGGCGGTACTCGAAGAGGCGGTTCATTGGCTCAACACACCAGCGCACCGTTGGCCGGGTTCTCGGGGCGAACGGCTTTTCGACATCTGTCACCCTATTGTGCGAGACTCAGTAGGTCCCCTCCCACACCGATCACGGGAGCTGTTTCGCAAGCTGCTCGAGGTCGTCAGCGACAGCGCTTAGCTGGTACGGGTACCAGAATTGTTCGAATTCGTACGGCGGCGCTTGCGCGCGATCACTCGGTGTTTGCGGCAATCGGGAGAGCATCTCATTGCGCAGTCGAATCGCATCGGCAAGGAGTGTTCTCGCCTGATCGACGAGTCGCGAATGCACCGCCATTTTGTTCTGGAACGCCTCTTGCCGCGCCCGGTTCTGCACCCACTCTTCGCCCGGCACGTACTTCGACTCGGCGAGTGCTGCAGACGCTTCCTCTGACTGCGCCGTGCCTACGAAGTCCCGCATGCGGCCAGCCGCAATTTGAGCCCTTGCCCTCAAGAACTCGTTGCGCCCCTGTTCCGACGGGTTGACCACTGGAGCGGCGGGCGTAGGCGCAACCAGACTGTCACGAGGGCCCTGCAACACCGCGAGACCGCCTCCGGCCACCGCGCCTAGTGTGACGATCACGGCCGTAACCCGTCTGAGGAGGCGCCGCCTCCGACGCTGGTGGGCCGCGTCAACAGCCGCGGTAACTTCAGCCGCCGCATCTCCTTTTGGGTCGAGGATCGTGACGGCGAGCAGAAAGGCCGGCACGGTCTCCAGCGCCGTCGGGCACGCCATCACCGGAAGGACTCTCCCCTGGGGATGGTCCCACTTCCGTTCGGCCATGCCCAACTCGGTCAGGGCGTAACTGCCTTTGGAGACCGATTCCGGACTGATGAGGAAGATGAAGAACTCACAGCTCTCGATGGCGTGCTGGATGCGCGAATCGTAGCTCTCGCCAGGAGGGAGCTCAGAGCGGTCGAAGAAAACCGCATGACCGGCGCCCCGAAGTGCGAGAACGATTCGTTCAGCGATCGGGCGCTCGGCCGAAGAGTAAGACAGGAACACGCGCATCGGATCGCTGTATCGCCCCTCCGCCGCATTCATATGGGACGCTCCCAACGCCGTGTCAATCTTTACAGATCCAACATCGTCACCTCCTGGGCCACGGCCGGATAACCCGCACGAAGCCTCGATCTTCACGACCGGCGCGTCTCCCTCCCAACTGCGTGGAGAGGGGGAGAAGAGCAAACTCGACGCCCGCGTGCTGTCTTGATTCCCTTCCGGTCCCCTCTCCACGCAGTTGGAGAGGGGGTCAGGGGGTGAGGTCTCCGCCGCGGATCAACCGCGCCACCAACTCCGGCTTCTCCATCGGCAAGAAGTGCGTCTCCTCGGGCAGGTGCAGCTCGCGCCCGTTGCGAAAGTGATCGATGAGCCCGGGCCAGGTCGGCGAGTAGCGGAAGTCCATCCAATCGCGCTCCGCCGGTGGCTCCATGACGCGCACCAGCAGCACCGGCACGCCGAGCGCGCGCACACTGTCGTACACCGCCGCGTTGCCGCGCGCCGCCATGTACACTGCCGCTTCGAACTCCGGCGGACACGCGAGCACGAAACCGTCGCCACCGGGATCGGGCAGCAGGCCGTGGTCGCAGTAGTCGCGCAGCACGTCGCGGTCCCACGCCGAGAACGGGGCGCGATCCTTGAAACGCTCGAACATCTCGTCCGGCGACGCCCAGCGGTTGCGCCGCTTGGCAGTGGGATGTTGCCAATCCGCTCCCATCCCGATGCTGCCGGCAGCATACTCGTCGGGTGAGACGATGACGGGATCAATCAAGACGAGACGCTGGAAGCGCTCGGGCGCTGCCGCGGCAGCCTGGGTCATCGCATGGCCACCCATCGAGTGCCCGACGCCGATAACGTTGATGAGTGCGAGGACGCGTAGCAACTCCGTCAGGTCTTGGCCGAAGTCCTGCCAGTGCACCGGCAGCGGCTTGTCGCTGCGGCCATGCCCGCGCTGGTCGACTGCAATGACGTGGCGCGCCCCCAGCCGTGCGACGATGCGGTCCCAGCAGCGGGCGTGAAACCCCGTGGCGTGAGCAAGCAAGATGGTGTCCCCAGTGTGCTCGGTTCCCCACTCGAAGATTGAAAGGGTGATGCCGTTGACTGCAATCCGGCGCTCGATAGGTTGCATGGCGTGAGGATACATCACAGCGTTGCGGGTGCCACAACTCTGCTTGCCGTGGCCTGCACCCTCCTGGCCTGCGGCGGTGAAGTGGAGGTGTCGCCGCAGTGCGCGGCGCCGGGGACGCAAGCCGCATCCGAGGCGTGTGTGCGCGCCGAGCTGGGAATTCCTGAGGCGGCGCAGCGCGTCCTCATCTTGAGCCAGTCCTCGCACCTCGACTGGGATTGGCAGCGCACCTTCGAAGACTACTATCGCCGGTCGGTGGAGGGCATCTTCTCCGACGCCCTCGACCTGCTGTCGCAGTTTCATGGCGCGGAGCATCACTACTACTACGCGGTTGCGGAGATCGGCTACCTGCAGCGCTTCGTCATCGAACATCCGGAGGCCGTTGCCGCACTGCGCGCCGTGGAGAACGACCTGCACATTGTCGGTGGCGGGATCACCTCGCCGGACAACCTCCTGCCGCACGGTGAAGCCTTCATCCGGGACTACCTGGTCGGCAAGACGTGGGTGGATGCGACCCTTGGCTTGCCCATCCATGCGGCTTGGATCCCCGACGACTTCGGGCATGACGCACAGCTTCCCACCGTACTCGCGGCGATGGGGCTGAGCGCGGTCAGTTTCGCGCGGGTTCCGGGTGTCGACACAACGAGCCGCTTCACGTTCATGCAGCCGCCGGTGCCGGGATCACTTGCGGCCGATCTCGGACAGAGCGGAGTCGATTTCGTGTGGCAAGCCGCCGACGGCGCGGAGGTCCTGGCACACTGGATGCCGCACAACTATTGCCAGGGCGACCGTATCGACGCGCCGCTCTCGACTCTCGACAAGGACGAGATTGCAACCGCCAAGAGCCGCATAAGGCAGTTCGTTGCGTTCAACGGCCCAGGGTCGCCAACACCGTATATCTTCGTCCCGATCGGCTGCGACTTCGCAGCGCCCAAGCCGCGCTTGCTCGACTATGCGCGCGCCTGGAACGACAGCGAATTTGCAACCACCGGCGTGTGGGTGACGGTCGCCAGCTTCGACCACTATGCGCAGCTGATCGCGCCGTATCGCGACGCTTTGCCCAAGCGCCACTTCAACCCGACGCCGTACTGGACGGGTTACTACGCCAGCCGACCCGTACTGAAGACGCTGCATCTGTCCGCAACGCAAGCGCTGCTCGGTGCCGAGGTATTTGGCGCGTTGGCTGACGGCTTGTACCGGGCGAACGGCGCCGATTGGCACGACCGGGTGGCGGCTCGCACACGAGCCATTCATGGAACGTGGGAAGCACTGGTGCCGAGCAATCACCACGACTTCATCACCGGGACGGCGCTCGACGATGTCTACCAATCGGAGCAGCTGCCACTGCTGCGCAAGGCGTTGTCCCAGGCCGAGGCGCTGCGCGACGGAACGCTCGATGAGTTGGCGGCGAACATGGCGGCTGCGCCGCGTCCGGCGGAGCAGCCGGTGGCGGTCTTCAACCAGCTCGGCTTTGCACGTAGCGGTCTCGTGGAGTTCACCGGCCCGGCCATGGCCCACGTCGCTGTGACAGCGCGCCTGAGCAGCGGTGAGAGCGCCGCCGTGCAAGGTTCGGCCGAGGGCGGCCTCTTGTTCCGTGCGGCTGCGCCCAGCTTCGGCTTCGACACAGCCTACCTGCAACCCGCCGCCGGTGTGGAGAGGGCAATTGCGCCCGAAGGGGCGGGGGTGGTTTCCCTGGCGTCGGCTGCCGATGGCAGTGCGATTGTCGTGGAGAACGCAGCTCTGCGGGCGGTTGTAACGCGCGATCGCGGTTGGGGCATCACCTCGCTCATCGACAAGGCAACCGGCGCCGAAACTATAGCCCCAGATTCTGTTGCCAACGAGCTGGTGATCTATGCAGACCAGGGCGGTCTGTACCGCTTCGGCAACGAGATGGCAGGATGCAGCCTGACCGCGCGCAGCGGCGATGCCCAGTCTATGGAGAGTGCGGCCGCCGAGATTCTCGAGGTCGGCCCACTGCGTGCCCGCCTGCGCACCCAGGTTGTCGTCGAAGGGCTCAGATTCGAGAAGACCTACACGGTGGTTGCCGGTGAGCCGTTCGTTCGGATGACGGCGACCGGCGCTGCACCAGCGCAGACTTCGGTGATGGTGCACTTCCGGCTGGCGGGAGCGCTTGACGAGATCGTGCACGGCACGCCGTATCACTGGGACCGCAAGGCACCGGCCCGCGCGGCGTACGGTCTGACCTTCGAGGCCACCCATGATTTTGTCATTCCTCGATCCGGCGGTGTGCCACGTGCTGCAATCTTTCACGCCGGAGTGCCGGCGTGGGCGGCGCAGCCCGACGGCTTGCTGGTTGGCACCCTGTGGCGCAACGCGCAGAAGGAGCAATGTGATGCCTACGGGGCATCGGGCAGCGATGCGGAGACTCACACTCTGAGCTACGCGCTGCGGGTGCCGGCGGGCATGGGCGCGCCCGAATCCGGCGCGCCGCTGCGCGAGGCATTGGCGTTTCAGGTGCCCTTGCAGGCACGTGTCGCCGCGACCGACGGCACTCTGCCGGCGCGGCTGTCGCTGGCTTCGATTACGCCCGAGCCTTCGATCCTTACCGTTGCGAAGAGCGCCACGACATCGCCGCACGACCTGATCCTGCGCATCTATCAGCCCACGAACGCGCCGCTTCCCGTCGAGCTGACGACGGCGGCCGGAGCACGCTTCCCAGTTGGAGACGCGCTCACGCTCGCAGGCCGCACCGCGCTCGAGACGGCCCTCGATGCTGGTGCCGACAAAGCCCTACGCCTGCAGGGCGGTCCCGACCATTTCAGTTTGCTGGCGTCGAGGGCGTTGACGACGGTGGCGATCCGTGGCCAGCGGTAGGTTGCTGGAAAAACGCAGGCCCATGACGGCCCTGTGCGCTCGCCGAGTGACCTGCATGGCGCCAACGAACGTAGATCAAATAGGCAACGATGCCTGCATTGAAGAGGAGCACGACTGCTTTCACACCTGTCGGCCGGTCGAAGAGCTCGTACACTTCGATGGGAAGGTAGATCCCTCCGGAGCCGATGGCGAACCACTCGGCCCAGGTACGCATGCGCCACAACCCATATGCCTCGACGAAGCGCACCGCTGAGTACAGCAGCGCAGCCAACGCAAGCCACCGCAGGTGCGCGTCGTCCAGGTGCGTCATGGCCTCGGTGAGGATCCGTGGGTGGTGATGTGCCAGGTTCAGATGGAAACGCTGCACCACCTCTTCGGCGACGCTTTGCACGTCGTGATGCACGAGCGCCAGCAAGCCGAATCCAGCGACGAGGACCAGCGCCCCTTTCGTGGCCTCGAAGACCGCGACGGTGCGCAGCCCGGCGGCCGAGGACGCTCGGCCTCGATCTTGAGAGCGGGAGACTGGCGCGCGCAGTGCGATGTCACCCTGCTCGATGACTGGCATGCGTGCGCAGCATACCGATGATGGCACTGCAGGTACAGCGAATCGGACGTGGGGGTGTGCCAGTTAGGCGCCGGAGTTCGATTGGGACGCGCGTCGGAAGAAGCCCCACATCTCGTGCATACAATCGATCGTGGTGACCGTGCGACCGAGGATCCTGCGGAAGCGATAGTGCGATTGGGGAATCGTATGCCCGCCCCCATGGATGGTGTACAGCACGACTTCGGGGGCACCTCGTCTCTGCCACCGCGTCCGCTCGACCCACACCGGTCCATTACCTCCACGACCTACCTCGTCGGTAGTGGGTGAGGCGGTGCCGTATCCCGACACCCGGCTGAAATAGGCGGCGCTTGCCATCGCCGACTGCACGGGCCCACCTTTGCCGAGTCCAAACCAACCGCTCGCTCCACCCGCATATGGATTGATGGGATCCTCGGTTCCGGCAACGATGAGCGCGGCCATCGGCCGCGCCGGCAGGACGCAGACGGAGTTGTCTGCGGTTGGCAGATTCGCCGCCACCGCTGCGATGCCAGCGATCGCATCAGGCTGTTCAAACGCCAGTCGATAGGCCATCTCACCGCCGTTGGAAAAACCCGTGACGAAGACGGCCGACACCGCGAAGTCGGCGCGGAACCGGTCGATGAGGGCGCGCAGGAACGCGACATCGTCGACGCTGTGCCCGACGGGATGGCGTTCGGCGAGGGCGCGCCGGCAGTCGTTCCAGTAGCCGTTTGCGCCGTCGGGGTAGACGACGATGCCGTTGTCACGATCGGCGAGTTGGTCGAACTCGTAGGCTGTTTGGACTCGCATCCGCCGTCCCGTTCCGCGCGCGCCGTGCAAGGCCAACAACAAGAGCGGCCCTTCGTTCAGCCTGGCAGGTACGTAGAACAAGTACGAGCGTTCATGCCCGGCAATCCGAATGGTACCGTGTTGGACGCGCGCGCTGAGCGCGGGTAGGGGCGGCGGCGGAGCTTCGGTCAGCATGACGTACCAAAAGCCCCAGCTGAGCGCTGCTGCGGTGAGCGACACGGCAACCAGCGCCGCTGCGCCTCGCCGAATCCGCCGCGTGGAGAACATGCTGAGGGTGCCTCGCCCCCACACCTTAGCGGAGGGCCTTCTGCTTGGCACGCCGTGGAGCGCCCGGCCTTCACTTGACCGGTGAATCTCAGTTCACTAAGATGTGAATCTAAATTCACATCGTGTGTCCAGTCGCTGCAAACCGGTCTCTTGGGACACCGGGTGCAAAGGAGAGGCGATGACTCGATTGTCTGACGATTCTGCGGTGGTGCAGCGGATACTCGATCACATCGACCATCAGACTACGGACCTGAGCGAAGACACTTGGCGCGAGCCCGTGGCGCACTACCGGTCCGAGGAACGTTTCGCTGCCGAGATCGACCGGGTCCTGCGCGCCTACCCGACAGCTTTCTGTCCGTCGGCTGCGCTTCCTGCAGCCGGGTCGTACCTCGCGCGCGACGCCGCGCACACGCCGATCCTGGCGGTACGTGGCAGCGACGGCCGGGTGCGCGCCTTCCGCAACGCCTGTCGCCACCGCGGCACGATGCTGGCGGAAGGCGCGGGCTGTGAGAAGGCATTCGTGTGCCGCTATCACGGCTGGACCTATGGGCTCGACGGGACGCTGCGCCATGTGCCGCACGAGTACGGCTTCCCCGGTCTCGACAAGAGTACGCGCGGCCTGGTGCCGGTCGACACTGTCGAGGTGAATGGCTTCGTGTTTGTCACGCAGAGGCCGTCGGGAATTGCCGACGCCCAGCTGGAAGCGATTCCGCAGCTCTTCACCCCGCGTCACCGCTTCCTCGGTTGTGACGAGGCGGAGGTGGTCACCAATTGGAAGATCGTCGCCGAAGGCTTCCTCGAGGGATACCACATCCGCTCGACGCACCGCGATACCTTCTATCCCATCCAGTTCGACAACTTGAACGTCGTCGAGACGTTCGGCAGGAACAGCCGCATTGCCTTTCCCTATCGCCGCATCAACAAACAGCGAGCGCTCCCTTCCGAGCAGCGCTCCGCAGACGGCATGCTGACGTACGTCTATCACCTGTTTCCCAACGTCATGGTCGCAACGTTCCCCTACAACATTCTCATGGTCGTGCTCGAACCGCTCTCGATCGATCGAACGAAAATCATCACGTACGCCCTGTCGGACCGCAACGACCAGCAAGTCGATGGGCAGGAGCCGATGCAGCGCTCCCAGGACTTCCTGCTCGCGGGCACGCGCGAGGACCGGGAGGTGACCCGCTCCGCGCAGCGCGGCCTGGCTAGCGGCGCCAACGAGTTCTTCGAGTTCGGCCGATTTGAGGGGTTGATAGGCCACTTCCACCACTCGCTGCAGGCGTTGATCGACGGCGCGGGGCGGTGATGCACCGCGGTAACCGGCCCCGGATCGACAAGGACCACCGCGCCACGTTCGCCACGAAGCTGCCGCCGGTCGGCACGCGCCAGCGCCTGGTGCAGGCGGCGCGTGAGCTGCTCGAAGCAGGCGGCCATGGGGCTGCCTCCGTCCAAGCCATTGCCGATCGTGCTGGTGTCGCGACCGGGGCCCTGTACCGCCACTTTCCCTCGAAGGCCGAGCTGCTCGTCGAGGTGTTTCGCGAGGCGGCGAAAGGAGATCTCGCGGCGCTGCGCGCTGCCGCTTCCTCCGGCAGCTGCGTCGAGCGCCTCGAGGCGGCGGTTACGACCTTCGCTCGCCGCGCGCTGAGCAACCGCCGCCTGGCCTGGACGCTGGTGTATGAACCCGTGGATCCACTGGTCGACGCTGAACGTCTCGTGTATCGGCGCGAGTACTGCCGACACATGGCGGTATTGCTGCGACAGGGTATCGTGGCCGGCGAGCTTCCTGATCAGGATGCGGAGCTCAGTGCTGCCGCCCTGGTCGGTGCGATCGCCGAAGCTCTGGTCGGTCCGTTGTCGCCGATTGCAGGACGCATTGCGTCGAAAAAGAACGTCATCGCTCCGCTGATCCGTTTCTGTCGGCGCAGCGTCGGCGCCCGCGACGGCGCACACGCGCGGCGGCCATAGCGTGTCTGGACGGTCGGCGAGGCGACCTGCGGGCAGCAGCCGATCCAACCACGGCATCGCGCGCCCTCCTGCACTGCCGCCGTCGAGAGGGGGGCGGAGGTGGGTCGCCGCGCCCTCTACTCGACACCGCGTGGCGGCAGGCCTACCATGCCGAGCTTACGAGCCGCATGATTCCCCGGACTGCACGACGGAAGCGCCGGCTGCACCGGCAATCGGCCGCTTGTCGTCTCGGCCTCGTGCTCGCGGTCGTGGCTGCAGTGAACGACCCGGCACATGGCGGTGCCGACGACCCGTACGAGCTGCCCGAGGAGTCCCGCGTGTCGCTCCGCGTGCTCCTCGACCTGCGCGTCGTGCGCGGCACGCAAGCATCGAGTTGGCAGGAGGGCGGACCGGGCAGCCTGCGCTATGGCGGTGTGCAGGAGAGCAACGGCAGCTTCGAGCGGGTGACGCGCTTCGCGATCTCGCAGCTCGCACTCGAGCCGTCCGCCGACCTGCCGTGGGGCGTGCGTTTCCACGCGCAGTTGAACTGGGACGGCGACATCGACGATCGCGGCGATACGAGCCCCGACCACGACGTGATCCGCCTGGTCGAGAGCTACCTGCGCAAGGATTGGGGCACGTCGACCGACGGTTGGGGCGTGCTGGCGGGCGTGTCGAATCCATCGTTCTCCCTCGAGAACAGCGGACCGGCGTGGACGCCCCCGTACACCCTCACTCCGTCCGCGCTGAATAGCTGGTTGTGGGAGGATGGCCGTGTGGTGGGCCTGGAGGGTGAATGGTGGAAGACGACTCGCGATGACGTGGACTTGAACGCGTTCGCCGGCATGGGCTGGGGCCCGGATCGCATGGGCATCCTGCTGGCGCGGCGCGGCTGGGTCTTGAGTGATTTCTTGAACGGCATCAACAACCAGTTCCCGTTGCCCGGCGGCACCTACGGACAACAGTTCGATGAGCGCGACGGTCGGCCCGCGCTGTATGTCGGCGGCAGCGTCGGCGATCCGTGGAAGATCGGCAAGCTCGCAGTGGGCTACTTCGACAACCTCGGCAACCTCGCCGTGCAGGGCGTGTGGGAGATGCGCTACGGCGTCGCCGGCGTCGCCCTGCAGCCGATCGCCGGGCTCGACATCCTCTTCCAGTACTTGATCGGCAAAACCGATACGCGCACCAACAGCTTCGACAGCATCGTGCAGGCGTTCTATCCGCTGATCTCCTACCGCTGGCGCACGCACCGTGTCACTTTCCGCTACGACGACTTTCGTGTGCAGGACGAGGATGGCCCGCCGATTACGCGCCAGCGCGGTCATGCCTTCACCGTGAGCTACCTGTTCGAGTTCGGCCTGCACCATCGCCTCGGGTTCGAGTACATCACGGTCGACAGCACGCGCGCCGGCGTCAGCCCGCCCGGCGACGATGGTTGGCAGATCAGCTACCGCTTTCGATATTGAGAACCGGATGAGCGCGCTGCGTTTCATGGGTGCTGGAACGATTGTAGTCGTCGCACTGTTCGGCGTGGGCAGTCCCCTGCGTGCCGCCGAGATCAGCGGCCGCGTCATCGACCCGCAGGGCAACCCGGTCCGCGCGGCGGTGGTGTTCATCGATCAGCCCGCTGCCGGTGCCGCGCGGCCCGTCAAGGAGCCCACGGCGACAATGGATCAGGTCCACCGCCAGTTCGTCCCGCACATCCTGCCGGTCGAGGTCGGGACCTTGGTGTCCTTTCCCAATCACGATCAGATCCACCATCACGTCTACTCGCTGTCGCGTACCAAGACCTTCGAGATCCCGCTCTACAAAGGCGAGACGGCGCCGCCGATCCGCTTCGACCAGGTCGGTGCCGTCAAGCTGGGGTGCAACATCCACGACTGGATGTCGGGCGTGATCCTCGTGGTGCCGACGCCGTACTTCGCCACCACCGACGAACACGGCGCGTTTACCCTGCGCGGCGTGCCGCCCGGCACCTATGGGGTCGTCGCCTGGCACGAAGGCAGCAAGGTCACGGTGGAGGAAACACGGCAGTCGGTAACCGCAGGTGCCGGGGCGAGTCTGCTCACGTTCACGCTCGAAGTCGTCGAGCCGCGCGTGCGGCCGGTTGCGCGGCGAGGGTACGAATGAACTGGTGGAGGCGGCGCCGGCTGCGTACGAAGATCTTCCTGCCGTTCTCCGTGCTGATCGTCGCGATCTTGCTGGCGACGCTGTGGGTGACCGGTGTTGCCGTGAGCAGCTGGGTCGAGCGCAGCCTCAAGCGCCAGTTCGACGCTACCGGCGATGTCTATCGTGGTCTTATGGCGGAGCGCGCCGAGCGCCTGCTGGGCGAGACGTCGCTGCTCGCCGGCGATTTCGCGCTCAAACGCGCCATCGCTACCTACGATCCCGACACGTTGTCGTCGGTCGCTGAAAACCACCGGGAGCGCATCGGCGTCGATCTGCTCTGGATTGCGGACGAGAACGGCCGCCTGCTGGCAGCAGCGGGTCGCGCCGCGGATGCCGATAGACCGCTCACGGCGCTGGCACCTCTGGCGCAGGCGAAAGACACCGAGGCTCCGGCGGTCGCGGTGACCGAGGTTGGTCGCGGTCTCGTCCAGCTCGTCGCCGTGCCGGTGTTCGGTCCCGATCCCATCGGCTACCTGCTCGCCGGTGAGGCCATCGACGACGCCACCGCCCAGCAGCTGCAAGCCAATAGCGGGCCGGCGGTGTCATTTCTGACCAGCGCCCGTGTCTTCGCCTCCTCATGGCCGGCCGCCGAGCGTGAGCAACTTTTTCCCGGCAGCATGATTCGCACGCGGGCGCTGCAGGCGCAACTCGTGCGTGCCGGTGCCGCGCCGGACCCCGAGCGCTCAACCTTCTTGCTCGACCTGCGCGGCGACCGGCTGCTGTCGATCCTCATTCCGATCGAGGCGCAACTGCCCGCGCCGCTCTTTGCTCTGGTGCAGGACTCGTACGACCGCGCCCTCGGTCCGCTCGCGACGCTGGCGCGCTGGATCGCCCTGCTCGGCGCCGCGGCGCTGCTCGGCGCGCTCGTGGTCGGCCGCGTGATCGCCAGTGGGATCGCCGCGCCGGTCCAGGCGCTGGTCTCGGCCATGCACCGCGTTCTGACGGGCGACTTCAGCCAGCGGCTGACGCTGCGGCGCGAGGACGAGATCGGGTTTCTCGCGCACTCGTTCAACGAGATGGTCGCCGGCCTGGCCGAACGCGAGCGCATCAAGGACACCTTCGGCAGCTTCGTGTCGCGTGACGTCGCCGCGGCGGTGCTGAGCGGCCAGCTGCCGCTCGACGGCGAACGGCGGGAAGTGACGGTGCTGTTCCAGGACGTGCGTGGCTTCACGAGCATCGCCGAGCGGACCGATCCACGCATGCTGGTGCGCATCGTCAACCGGCTGTTCGCAGAGATGGCGGCTGCCGTCGAGGCGCAGGGCGGTATCATCCGCGTGTTCACCGGCGACGGCGTCATGGCCCTGTTCGGCGCCCCGGTGGCGTACGCCGATCACGCGGCGCGCGCGGTGCGCGCTGGGCTCGACATGCTGGCACGGCTGCCGGCGATGAATGCCGAGCTCGAGGCCGAGCAGCTCCCGGCCCTGCGCATCGGTGTTGGGATCGCCACCGGCGAAGTCATTGTCGGGCGCATGGGTGCCGATCAGCGCAGCGAGTACAACGTCGTCGGCGATGCCGCCAACCTCGCCAGCCGCGTCGAGGGGCTGAACAAGGAGCTGGGCACGGCGCTGCTGATCTCGGCCACGACCGCAGTGTGTCTTGGCACTGAGTTCGCGCTCGGGCGTCGGGCCGTGCTGTCCGTCAAGGGGAAGGAGCGTCCCGTTGAGGTGGTCGAAGTGCTCAGCGTCGCGCCGGAGGCGTCACAGGCGGGGTGACGGAGCGTGCTCGCAGCACCCCGCCGTCAGCGGCGTCTCCGGGGTTCTCGTTGTCTCGCTGCCGCCGTGCGGGAAAGTTCTCCTGCTCAGCTCAGCGCGCACACCGGAAGCCGATGAATGGGAACCTGTCGGATGGGTTGAAGCCCGCATCGATTTTGAAGACACCTGCGTAGGTTCCCTCGAGCCAGCTCCCACCGCGAGTGATCGCCCCCGGTCCGTCTGCGGTTGTCGCGGCGCCGGGGCCGTCAGCCAGACCCATCCCGTCGGGGCTGAAGCCCCCCTTCCAGCCGAGGAAGAGAACCGTCGACAGCGGCACCCAGTCTGCCACCCACTCGTTCACGTTGCCCACCATATCGTGCGTTCCCCAATTCGAACGGCACTTCGAACGCGAGCCGGTGTTCACGGGAGCGGCTGCCGTGCTGATGTTGCAGTCGGTCACGCCGTCATCCAAGCCTGTATCGGGACTGCCCGCGGCCGCCCGCTGGAACTCTTGATTGGTGAGCAAGCGCTTGGCGGAGAGGGCACAGGCTTGCTCGGCCTGGAACCACGTGAAGCAGGCCGTCGGCAACACTCCCGCTACGGAGACCGCATAGAGCGGTGAGGTCCAGTTGCCGTTCGGCGGAAAACTTGCGGGGAACGCACCGGGGTCACAAGACGGCAGCTGCGTGCCGACTGGAATGGGCGCCGCAGGACTGACCAGCGTGGCCCCGCCCGCGTTGAGATCGGCGAGCTTGACGGTGCCTTTCTGAATTTTCTTGATGAGGCCTGCGTTGCTGTTGCCGGCGGTGTTGGTTGCCGGAACGCTCCACACACTGGCTTCGTAGAGGTCAACGCAGACCGGGCCAACCTGCACGGAGTCGGGCGAGCACTTTCCGAGCGCCGACATCGCCGGCCAGCTGCTGACTGATACGATGATCATGATCCGTAGGAACGATTTCATCGGAGCATTCCTCCTTCTGGTGGCTGAGCTGCCTCTCATTGGTGCGCGTGACCCAAGCTTGTAGCGCCACTGGTCGCGGCGCTGCGGCGGCGCGCGTGCCACAGAGACAGTGCCGAGCGACGCTGCGCCGCATTGCGCTGCCTGCAGCAGACCGTAGACCGACAGTGACGGAGGAACGTGCATGAGCCCTCCAACAATCGGATACACCACCCGGATGACTGGACTCTGCTGGTACCCGAATTATGGGGCTGCTTGCGCCGACCTGTCAAACTGCCACGCACGCCGTGCAACGCCAACAGGAGTTGGGGAGGAAGCCGATTGTGGTGACGAGACGGGTCAACAGCCTGTTGAAAAAGTCCGCCGATGCCCTGGACCGTCATTCCCGGGAATCCAGATCTCCCGCATGCGTCTGGACCCCCGCTTTCGCGGGGGTGACGATGGCGACCAGTTTTTCAACGGGCTGTTAACCCCGTTTCAATTCCGCTAATCCAACAGCGGTTTGCTGCGCAGGGGACTTCGAGTTGAGCGACTGGGGCGCCTCACCATGAGAGGGGCGCAACGCCGGCGAGTGCACAGGCAAGCGATCCAGACGGCTGTGCCCCCATAGCGGCGGGCGCATATGCAGCCCGCCGTGTTGTGTGGGTTCCCGCAGTGGAATGCGCAGAACCCCAAGCGAACAGGAGCAAGCCGCTACAGGGATCCGCGGCTGTCCGTAGGCATGATCGAGCGCGCGACCCCCTGCTGCCCGGCGACGAGAACGCACACGGTGCGGTGGCGCTTCGAGTCGAAGAATACTCGATACCGCAGTCCGTTCGACACGACCTCACCCAGGTCTTGATTCTCTTCGTAAAACATTCCGCTGTCACTCATGATCGACTCCCATCTTGCCTGAGCTTCAGAGCAAGCCCGGTGCCGCTGCTTACCCCAAGAAGGCAACGATAGGTGTGGTGTCGGGATTGCAAGTGATGGCCACTATGAACCGTGGGGGTGGCTCCACACTGCCGAAAGCGTGACGAACCGAACGCTAGGGTGACGCCCGGCGCGACAAAATGTGTCAGATCGAGCGGCGGGGCGGGCGCGGTGGTCCGCAGGAACTTAGTGCGCAGCTTTCTCGCGAATGGCCGTGGCTCGGGCCCCCAACTGTGCGGCTTCCGCGCTCCGCGCGGTGGCGCTCAGCAAGGCGGCGTAGTTCGACAAGGCGGTGGCGACATCCGGATCGTCGGAGCCGCGCACCTTCTCTAGAATCGCCAGGGACCGCTGGTAGAGGGGCTCGGCCTCTGTGTATTTTCCCTGGACCGCGTACGCTGCGGCAAGGTTGTTGAGGCTGCGCGCCAGACGCAGGTCTTGATCTGGGAAGTGGTCCGCCTGCTTGACGGCGGCGGTGAACATGTCCTGCGCTCGAGCGTAGTCAGCGCGCTCGTACGCTTGTCGTCCAGCGTCGTAGGACTGTTGCCAGAGTGCACCAGGGTCGCCGGAGGGCTGCGACGACCTGCAGCCACAGGCAGTGACCAGAATCACCGACACGAACTGCCACAGGGATAAGGTCTGCCCGACCTGCACGCGCCACCCGGTCATCGCGTAGGATCGCATGGAGCCGTCTGCAGGGCAAACTGCTCACCACGCGAGCACCGCAAAGCGATGACGGAGTTGGCTCCGCGACCGTGCTTGCCAGACTTGCCGGGGCGCGGTATCAGGGTCCCGGGAATTTGAAGTGACTGTTTGAACAACGGAGGACGCGCTACGGCGTCCCTCAGACTGTGAAAGGAGGGTGGTGCCAATGGCAGATACAGCGACCGCTGTGAAGGAGATCTTCAGCCAGATGCCGGGGAGCCTGAATGCAGCGGCGGCTCAGGGTATGAACTCGGTCATTCAGTTCAATCTGACTGGGGATGGAGGTGGGACGTACCATGTCATCATCAAGGACGGCGCATGCACGGTGGGCGAGGGCGCCCATGCCGCCCCGAACATGACGATGACGATGGCGGCGCAGGACTACGTCGATTTGAACCAAGGCAAGCTCAACGGCCAGATGGCGTTCATGAGCGGCAAGCTCAAGATCGCCGGTGACATGGGTCTGGCGATGAAGATGCAGAGCCTGTTCAAGCGTCCGGCCTGACCAAGGCCACCGGGGATGCCCATCGGAGGCGGAGGGCACCATGCCCCGCCTCCGGTTGACATCCACCCGCGGCTCATGCGAGCAGCGCAAAGGTCCGCTGACTCGGCATGCGCCGCGCGCGTGCCTGCAACGCGCATGGCGCTGCGCTGCAGGGCCCGTCTACGGGCTACTCGCGGTGGTCACCGCGCCCAGCGCGTTGGACGTACCACATCCGGACCACTCGCCTTGTGCGTCTTCTCTCCCTTGGTGTCTGCTCTGGCGCCATGGAAGCGACCCCAGAGCCGGTTGAGATGCTTGGCGTCGTAGCCGCTTGGCGAACTGGTCACCTTGCTGCCGGGTTTCTCGCCGGGCGCGAGTTTCCGGCCGGGCGAGGATGGGAACTCATCCAAGTCCTGATCCGAATCGTTCAGGCGCATGTCTCTCCTAGTCGACGAAGGCATGCGTTCGGCTGCGACTTGTACCGCGGGTGATTCACGCGGCGCGTTCGCGCTGTGCACGCCCGGCCATAGCATTGGCGTCGCGACGGCTATCCATATTGCTGCTTTCAACCGCTTGTTCCTCCGCACCGGTGCCGATCAACGGTTGGTAGACGTTGTGCGTGTCCGCCACTCCAACGCACCACCGGAGCCTCAGCCCCGAGCAAACACATAGATCGTCAGCAGCACGAACACTGCAAAGCCGATCCACAACGCAAACGTGGCGAACGGCTCAAGCAGGCTGACAAGGGAATGTAGGCGTCGAACGAGCACCGTGGCCCTGTTAGGGGTTTGCCCCAAATGTGCAAACCATAGGCCGCAGCCAGTGTGACGTGTCAGAGCAATTTCGTGCACCAAAGCCAGTCCACCCTCTGCGGCAAACTGCCCCACCCATTGTGGCAAAGGGTCTCGCGCTGAGCGTTCCACGCGATGGCGCGAAAGGCAGCGGAAGCGCTAGATCGGTTCCGTTGACAAGGAACGGTGATTGCCGCGGTCTCTGGACATGGCACCGGATCACATTTGAGGCCTCCGTGCCCGACAGACTTCCAGAGGGTGATAAACCCGCGCCACGCAGTCAGGTACCGGTAGCTGAACGCGAACCGCTGACGATCATCGTCGTCGACACGCCCCCAGCAGAGCAGGTCACTTCTGCACCGGCGACAACCGAGGTGCGTCAGCGCACCTGGGCTGCGGTCGAACTGTACGCGGAAGCGCGGCGACGGCGCTGGATACTCGCCGTGCTCGCTGCAGTTGCCGGCGTCCTCTTACTGCACACCTACCGGAAGGTCTTCGAGCCGGTGCTGGTCCGCTTTGCCCATGGCATCGAGCGTCGCGTGTTGAGCGAAGCCACCTACAATGCGCTCCACGAACGCAGAGCACGGCCTGCAAAGCTCACGCACCAGGAGCCCCACGGGAAGCACGAGAGACGCCGTGCGAAAATGGCTTCCGATGTCGGCCGATAGGACTCGAGGATCAACATCTTCCCAAATGGAGATTCCGCGCCGCGTTCGGCGTGTTCAGTCGTCCAGCACGTTGACGTTCGCCACGTCTCCGGCTTGCTCGACTTCTTCGAAGAGGAAGCCCCCGGCGAGCTTGCCGGGCCCGTTCTCCATTGTCCAAGCGGCGCACTCGAGATTCTCCCCGTGCTGCGTCATCATTCCTGTGCCGATCTTCGGCGCGCCGTTGGTGAACTCCGCCGTCGTTGTACCGGTGGTGTAGACGACCTCCTGCACCGGCGGGTAGTTGGCGTGGGTACAATCGCTGCCCGCGCCCGGGGCCAGCTGGTTGATGGCTTGCTGACAGTGCAACTCCACTGCACCAGGGCCACCATCGGTGCCAAGGCCGGTGGTGATCTCGACAGGCGCCCCGCTGCGGCCCGGGCCCATGCTGTCTTGCGTGACGTTCACGTCAACTTTCGTTCCGCCATCACAATCGACGAAACCTGTGCACGAGTCGATGCGCACACAGAGGACACCGAATTGCCCGCCGAGAATCGGCGCGGAGTAGTACACCGGTCCGGAGACGGTGATCGGAGCGACGCCATCGCCATTGGGTGTTCCGGCGACCAGATCGATGGCACCGAGCAGCTTGCCGAGGGGGATGTGCGGCCCGAGCGCCGACGAGTAGAAAGATCCGCCAAAGCTGAAGTGGCGGGTGCCGAGTGCCGCGCTGGTCCGCTGACAGGTGAAGGAGCATTCCGGGCCGGGTGGATCGCAATCCTCACCGCAGGCGCTGTTGACGATGCCGTCACCGCAGACTGTGCCTTGTTCCACTTCGCACGCCGGCGAGCAGCCGTCGCAGGCGGTCTGATTGCCGTCATCGCAGGCCTCGTTGCCGCAGCGTACCCCATCGCCGCAGCCCGTCTCCATGCGGCAATCGGCGGTACATCCGTCACAGCTGACCGTGTTGCCGTCGTCGCACTCCTCGCCGCTATCCTTGATGCCGTCGCCGCACATTGGAATGCGCTTGCACTCGCTCGAACACGCCGCTCCCGGCGGATCACACTCCTCACCGCAGGCCGTGTTGACAGTGCCATCGCCGCACTGTTCGCCAACCTCGACCGTGCAGGTTGCGGAGCAGCCATCGCAGTTGTCGGTATTGCCATCATCGCAGGCTTCGCTGCCACAGCGGACGCCATCGCCACAACCAGTCTCGGCACGGCAATCGGCGGAGCAGCCGTCGCAGCTGACGGTATTGCCGTCGTCGCAGTCTTCACCCAGCTGCACCATCCCGTCACCGCACGCGCCTTCTCGTTCACGCAACTCCAGCTTGATGATGCGTCCCGATCCCGGCAACGGGTCCATCTGCGTCGCGTTCGAGGTGCAGGTCCACACGCTACCGTCCGCATCGAACTCGAAGTCACGCATGAAGTTGACCGGTGTCGGCAGCTCGAACACGGTGAACTCCTCCGTTGCGGGACGGAAGCGAATGATGCTGTCGGAGTTTGATCCGGTGATCCAGACATCGCCCGTCGTGCGGTTCACCTTGACATTGTAGGGTAAATCGAAACCCTTGGGCTGCGTGGGGAGGTCGTACACCTTCCAGGTCTCGGTGCGGGGATCGAAGCGCCCGAGCTGACTGGTGCCGTAGCCGGGCACCCAGACGATGTTGTCGGGTCCGACACCCAGGCGACGTGGCCCATCAAACGGCGGACGCCACGATTTCACCTCGCCCGTGGTCGGGTTGACACTGCCGATGCGGAAGCCAAAGAGTTGCGACCACCAGACGGTCTGGTCGGGCGCAACGTCACAGCCGTATGCGACCGCGATCGGTACGCCACTGATGGCGGGATCGGCCGGGGGCAGGGGATAGTATTGAAATTGTGCGGTCTCCGGATCGAAGCGGCAGACATCATTGGACTTGGTCAACGTGTACCAGATGCGTCCCTGCGCATCGAAGCGCAGCGTGTGCGGGTACGCCCCGGTATGACCGTTGATGGTCGGCTGGTCGTAATGGGTGAACTGCTTGTTGTGCACGTCGAGCTTGATCAGCTGCTCCGCCCCGGGCGCGGTGATCCACATATTACCGTCGGCGTCACGCTGGATCGAATGTCCCCCCTGGTCGATCGGATAGTGGGCGCGTTCCATCGTCGCCGGGTTCAAGGAATACACGCCGGGGACGGTGTAGATGGTTCCATCGAGCCCCGGCTCGAGATCGTGACAGCCCGGCTTGTCGACCGGGTCGATCTCCCACTCGTAGATCACGGCGCGCACGGCATCACCGCGCGGCGGCGGTGGGGGCGCGAAGTGCGGGAAGGTGGGGTGGTTGGCGAAGGTGCTGATGAGCGTCGGCAGGAGCAGTTGTCGTGTCTCGTCGAAGAACGGCACGCCGCCGTAGCCAATCATCTTGTTCACCAACGCTTCCCAGTCTGCGGCAGTGCGCGCTTCGCGAAATTCGAAATTGCCGATCTGATGGCAGTTGGCGCAGGCGCGCACGAAGTCGCCTTGAACATGCTTCGACGGCCAGGGGATGAGCGACAGGAAGTAGCTTGCCGGGAGCTGATCGGTGACGTCGGCCATCGGCGTGAGCGCAAAGGTCGCCGTCGCCGGCCCGCGCTGTGCCGCCAGATCCAGCGTCCCATCGACATAGCCAATGCGCGTGGCGCGCAGTTGGTAGGCTGCCGGCGGTAGCGATGGGAAGCGAAACGATCCATCCGCCGTCGTGAAGACGCTGACGCTGCGATGCAGAACGGCGTCGGAGGCGGTGACGCTCACGCCGCCCAGGGGCTTGACCTGCGCATCGGTCACGGTGCCAGACAGCTGCAGGTCCGACGGGGTGGTAGCGGCGGTCGGCGTCAGCGAAGGCGTCGGCGTGGCCGTCCCGGCGCCGCCGGTGGTCGAGTCACCGCCGCATCCGACCAGCATCTCGACGCAGCCCATCACGCCAAACATCAGCATGCAGATCGCCCGTGTGCGCGGCAGCCTTGCCAGACAGTGCATAGCACCTCCCCCGAGAAAACCTTAGGATGTGTGGTAGTACGGCGTGGACAGCGGATATGTCAAACGAAGATTGGTCCGGCAGGGCCATGCTGCGGGCTTATCCCACAACGACAGAGGTGAACCATGCACCCAAAGATCCCGTTGCCGAGCAATGACCAGCTCCCCGCCGACATTCGCGAGATGTTGGCGAATCTCCCGCCGCTCAACGTCTTCCGCATGATGGCCAACGCACCGGCGAGCTTCCACGGATTCCTTCAACTCGCCGGCTCGATCCTGATGCAGAGCGAATTTGACGCTTGCAAGCGGGAGATCGCAATCCTGCGGGTCGCCCACGTTACGCGTGCGTCGTACGAGTGGACACAGCATGTACGCCTAGCGCTGCAGATCGGCGTCACCCAGCACGAGATCGATCAGGTCGGTGCCGACGGCCCCGTCCAGGGTTTGGATGAAGAAGGCTTGCTGCTCTGCCGCGTGGCGGAGGAGATCAGCCGCGACGTCCGTCTGAGCGACGAGGCCCTCGAAGCGATTCTGACGCGCTACGGCGTGCGTCAGGCGACGGAGCTGATCCTCTGTTGCAGCTACTTCAACATGCTGAGCCGGTTTCTG